>VGSF01000234.1 GCA_016875165.1 Deltaproteobacteria bacterium | reverse complement strand
GCCTCACATGTAAGTTTATCTGAAGTTTAGATGGTTAGGCTTTCTTCTTCCAGTTTTCCGGGCGAAGTTCCCGAACCTTCGCTCCTGCCTGCCACATTTCAGAATTTCCCATTTCGGCAAGCTCAGCATTCAATTTTTCCCGATAGTCGGGTTGACTGTTCTTTTCCAGCACGATTTTTGCTTCGGTCCCATTGGCAACACGTTCATAAAGGTCCGAAAACAGCGGAGCAACGGCTTCCCGGAATTTACCCTTCCAGTCCAAAGCGCCCCGTTGAGCGGTTGTGCTGCAGTTCGCATACAACCAGTCCATCCCTTTTTCGGCGGCGAGTCTTATTAAACTCTGGGTAAATTCTTCGACCGTCTCATTAAAAGCTTCACTGGGGCTATGGCCATGTTTTCTAAGTTCACGATACTGCGCTTCCATGATCCCGGCAATCGCCCCCATGAGAACGCCTCTCTCCCCCACCAAATCGCTATAGACTTCTTTTTCAAAGGTGGTAAGGAACAGATATCCTGAGCCAATGGCAATACCCAATGCAAGCACCCTCTCTTCTGCCTTCCCTGTATAATCCTGGAAGATTGCAAAGCTACTATTAATCCCACTCCCATCAAGGAAATTGCGCCTCAAAGAAAGTCCGGACCCCTTAGGGGCTACCATGATGACATCAACATTTTCTGGAGGAATAACACTCGTCAACTCTTTGTAAGTAATAGAAAAACCATGAGAGAAAAAGAGGGCCTTGCCTTCAGTGAGATGAGGTTTGACGGTTGGCCAGAATGCTTTTTGACCTGCATCGGATAGCAGATATTGAATGATCGTTCCTTTCGATGCAGCTTCTTCCAAGGGAAATAATGTCACTCCTGGGACCCAACCATCTTTTATGGCTTTATCCCAGGAAGAAGTATTTTGACGTTGACCGACGATCACGCGAAAACCATTGTCCCGCATGTTGAGACTCTGCCCGGGGCCTTGCACTCCGTATCCTAATACTGCAATAGTCTCCTCTCTAAGAACTTCCTTCGCCTTAGAAAGTGGAAATTCTTCACGGGTGACGACCTTTTCTTCCACTCCGCCGAAATTGATCATAGCCATAATCTACCCTCCTTAGGTCAAAAACGCTTTAATTTGAATATTAATTGAAAAAGAAGAAAAAAACAACCCTCAAAAACCACCAACTACTTTGGCTTGACACACAACTACTTTATTTGGTTTTAACTTTCTTTAAAATATGGTAGATTATTTTGGAACAAGGAACAATGATTCTGATTGAATAATATACCGGATGGATTGTAATCTTGACCAAAAAGTCAAGGGACATTGGATAAAAATCGGGACTTTACGGGTGGAGATTTCCAGCATGGAAAATGGCTTTCTGGAGAGTAAAAAAAACCGGCAGGAGATATGGGACTATTTGGAGTATCGTGAAAGCCTTGTCAAATGGCCTTCGATGAACGAACATATCAAAGGAGGTACGCTGTGAAAGGAAAAATTAAGGAATTTGCTTTGGGTTTAGGGATAGACGATGTGGGCATTGCGTCGGTAAAAGACTACAAGAGTCCAAAATCTCCGAATCTGGAGTCCATCTTTCCGGGAGCCAAATCGCTGGTCGTTC
>VGSF01000233.1 GCA_016875165.1 Deltaproteobacteria bacterium | reverse complement strand
AAAAAACATTTTTTGTCTTTAAAAGAGTGTTAAGTTTTTAGTATATAAAATCACGTGAAAATATTAACAAGTTAACATTTAGAGGAAAAAAAATGAGGTACTCAGAGACAGGATTCAATTTGGAAATCGATCTATCACGGGGAAATATCGAGAGGGTAGAAACAGACCAGAGACTAACCGAACTTCATCTTGGGGGATTAGGCACGAACGCCAAGATATTATGGGATAGGGTGCCTCCTGAAACCGAGCCCTTTTCTCCCGACAACCTCCTCATCTTCGGCACTGGTCTCCTATGTGGAACACCTGCGGTTGGAGCGAACCGCACCATTGTCTCCACCATTTCTCCCCAGACGTTGTTTATGGGATATTCCATGATGGGTGGATTTTTAGCGCCGGAATTGAAGTATGCGGGTTATGACAAAGTCATCTTTCGCGGCAAGTCCCCCAAGTTAATTTATGTCTGGATCAACAATGACAAAGTGGAATTACGCGATGCCTCTCATCTCAAGGGAAAAGGCGCGAATGAAACCGCAGAGTTGATTCGTCAGGAGCTGAAAGATCCAAACATCCATGTGGCTGCCATCGGCCTAGCCGGTGAAAATAGGGTTTTTATGGCTTCTATCGAGCAGGGCCGCTCCAGCGCCAGCCGACAGGGAGTAGGCGCTGTCATGGGAGACAAAGGGATTAAAGCCATCGCCGTTCGTGGAACAAAAGACATTAATATTGCCCGACCTGCCGAATTTATCGGGCTCTGCAACGATGTGCTGAATTATATAAAGTATCGAGCCGAACACCCGATTAAGAATGTCGAACCCATCTTCGAAGGGCTTGGATCGCCGCAGGAGATGAAACTGATTGATGAGAAGTGGCATACCACTGGTTTCATGTGGGGAAATGCACGCACCCGGAGAAAGGATTATTGGACTAAAGAAGTTGAAGAGAAGTGGAGAGAGACTCAAGAAAGTGTACGGACGCGACTCATCAGTTGCTATAACTGTCCGATGAAGTGTGGAGCCATCATCTCCGTCCCGGGAATTTCGACCTACATGATGAAATGTTATTCGAAGCTGACCTATACCATGGCAGCTTTTTCCGACCTCGATTTTGGTTTTAAAATCGCTCAACGTGCCACGGACTACGGCGTGGACGGATTTTCAACGCCACAAACAATGGCATTCGCCCTTGAGCTTTACGAAGCCGGCATTTTAACGGACCAGGACATGTCAGGAATGCCGCCCGATACCGAGGGAAGATTTTACTGGCTGCTTGACAGGATCGTCCGCCGGGAAGGGATCGGAGATGTTCTGGCCAACGGCACCTATTGGGCGTCTAAGCAGATTGGAAAAGGGGCCGAAGAATTTGCCCATAACAACATCAAAAAACATGAGCAGCTCCCTCTCAAGCTTGGAATGCTCAATCCGGTTTACTTCCTGATGTATTGCACCGGTGAGAAAGCAAACATCACCCAGATTGAAGGGCAATTCCCCCAGGAACCCTTCCCCAATAGGGAGATGAGAGAGGAGTTTGTGAAGGACTGGATTCAGGTCCCCGACGAAAAGTTTAAGAAATATTTTCTCGACTGGGAGCCAAGGGGAGAAAACGCCAACCCACATTACCCGACGCCTCAAATGGCCTCTGAAATCGTGGAGTGGA
>VGSF01000232.1 GCA_016875165.1 Deltaproteobacteria bacterium | reverse complement strand
AAAAAACATTTTTTGTCTTTAAAAGAGTGTTAAGTTTTTAGTATATAAAATCACGTGAAAATATTAACAAGTTAACATTTAGAGGAAAAAAAATGAGGTACTCAGAGACAGGATTCAATTTGGAAATTGATCTATCACGGGGAAACATCGAGAGGGTAGAAACAGATCAGAGGTTAACTGAGCTTCATCTCGGGGGCCTTGGCACCAATGCCAAGATATTATGGGATCGGGTTCCCCCTGAAACCGACCCTTTTTCTTCTGATAATCTCCTCATCATCGGCACTGGTCTTCTCTGTGGCACACCTGCTGTTGGAGCGAATCGCACCATTGTCTCCACCATGTCTCCCCAGACGTTGTTCATGGGGTATTCTATGATGGGTGGATTTTTCGCGCCGGAATTGAAGTATGCGGGTTACGACAAAGTCATCTTTCGCGGCAAATCCCCCAAGTTAATTTATGTCTGGATCAATAACGACAAAGTGGAATTACGCGATGCCTCTCATCTCAAAGGAAAAGGCGCGAATGAGACCGCAGAGCTGATTCGTCAGGAGTTGAAAGATCCGAACATCCATGTGGCTGCCATCGGTCTGGCCGGTGAAAATAGGGTCTTTATGGCTTCCATCGAGCAGGGCCGCTCCAGTGCCAGCCGACAGGGAGTAGGCGCTGTCATGGGTGACAAAGGGATTAAAGCCATCGCCGTTCGTGGAACAAAAGACATCAATATTGCCCGACCGGCTGAATATATTGGGCTCTGTAACGATGTGTTGAATTATATAAAGTATCGAGCTGAACATCCGATTATGAATGTAGAGCCCATCTTCCAAGGGCTTGGATCACCGCAGGAGATGAAACTGATCGACGAGAAGTGGCACACCACTGGGTTCATGTGGGGAAATGCACGCACCCGGAGAAAGGATTATTGGACAAAAGAAGTTGAAGAGAAGTGGAGAGAGACTCAAGAAAGTGTACGGACGCGACTCATCAGTTGCTATAACTGCCCGATGAAGTGCGGAGCCATCATCTCTGTCCCGGGAATTTCGACCTACATGATGAAATGTTATTCGAAGCTGACCTATACCATGGCAGCTTTTTCAAACCTCGACTTCGGTTTCACGATCGCTCAACGTGCCACGGACTATGGCGTGGACGGATTTTCAACACCGCAAACGATGGCATTCGCCCTTGAACTATACGAAGCCGGCATTTTAACGGACCAGGACATGTCAGGAATGCCGTCCGATACCGAGGGAAGATTTTACTGGCTGCTTGACAGGATCGTCCGTAGGGAAGGGATCGGAGACATTCTGGCCAACGGCACCTATTGGGCAGCCAAACAGATTGGAAAAGGGGCCGAAGAATACGCTCATAACAACATAAAAAAACATGAGCAGCTCCCTCTCAAGCTTGGAATGCTCAATCCGGTCTACTTTCTGATGTATTGCACCGGCGAGAAAGCAAACATCACCCAGATTGAAGGGCAATTTCCCCAGGAACCCTTCCCCAATAAGGAGATGAGAGAGGAGTTCGTGAAGGACTGGATTCAGGTCCCCGACGAAAAGTTTAAGAAATATTTTCTCGACTGGGAGCCAAGGGGAGAAAACGCCAACCCACATTACCCGACGCCTCAAATGGCCTCTGAAATCGTGGAGTGGA
>VGSF01000231.1 GCA_016875165.1 Deltaproteobacteria bacterium | reverse complement strand
ATGGCTTTCCTAAGGGCCTTATAGGAGATTAGGGGTGATTGTTTATGTGATGTAAAAATAAGAAATGGTACTGAAAATAAAGGGCTTTTCTTCTTTACGTCACATAACTGCGGACGTCACATAATGGCTCTATATCGGTCGGATTACGGGTCGGGGGAAGAATGATCAGACCGGCAAGGCGAACCGTTCCCTCAAGGATGTTCTGGGCTATCCTCTGTCCAGGGCTTTCCGCTATCATCTTTGCGGAGGTCCGGCATGAAGCCTCCGAAGCTGATCGAGTCGAAACCAGCGGACGTGGAGGCCTTCCTTATGCGGGTGGAAAAGGGGGCCCTGCAGGAAGGCGATTATGAGATCATCCAGGGTCTCGTGGAAGCTTTTATATATCTCAGCCAGGCGGTGGATGAGAAGGCCACGACGATAAAACGTCTGTTGCGGGTGATCTTTGGGCCCAGGACGGAAACCAGGGAGAAGCTCTTCAAGATCGGAAGCAACCCGAAAGAGGTCGACACCCCGCAAGAGGAATCTGAAGAAGAAGCAGCCGGGTCACGGCAGAAACGGTGCGGATGCTTACAAAAAAGCCGAGCGGATCAAAGGGCGCTCCGGGGACTCTGAGAAACAGAGTCAGAGGATCCCAGTGCTTGAGCATATAGGCGATGGCCTTTCCCAATCCGGAGTTCGGCTCCGTCTTCTTTTGCTCTATCTGTTGGGAAAGCCACTGCTTGAGGGTCTTCATCACCGGCGCGCTTTCCCGTTGATGGAAGAGGAGTCGCTCCTGGGGCGAGAGGTTTTGCTGTTTGGCCATCTCATCGTTTCTGTAAACCAACGCGATCTGGTCAATGACATGAGCCGTCTCTTTAGGAAAGTTTGCCGCCACGTCCACGAAGTTCCGCCGCCCGTGGACCAGGCAGTTGGCCAGGATGGTTTCGAACTCCTTGGAAGCATTGCGGCTGAGGGCGTCGCACATCTGAATCGGCGGATCCAATTCGGCTTGCCGTTCTTTGAGCAAATCCGACATATTTTCCCCGGCGTGTTTCTTTCCCGTAAAGAACAGGGCGATCTTGTGGTCCTCTACGATTGACATCATGCCGGTGGTAAACATCCCTGTTCGCGACGATTTCTCATTGATCTCTTTTAGCAACTCCAGGATCTTCATGGGGGTATCGTCGTTATGGATGACCTGGCCCTGGGCGGCCTGACGGATCAGTTCCCGATAGGCGGGGGTGAGTGCCCCAGTTGGCGGCATTCTCTACTATATCCCACTGGGTTGACGCCGGCAGCGGTATCCCCATGCTTTTTTGAAGCTTCTCGATCCGGTAGAAAGGAACGCCGCTGCCATACTTCAGCATGGCAATCATGGCCCCGGCGGTTTCGTCATACTTGTCGGAACCGACGTTGTTCGGGGGCTTTGCCGTAAAGACCTCGCCGCAGAGGTTTTTTGTCTGACGTCAATTATTTTTTCCCCTTAACGACAATTAAAATTCCCGGTTCTCCCTTGCCTCCAAAGCCAGATCTTTATCCGAAGCGGGTGAAACGGAGGGAGCCCGTAGGGCGACCGGAGTTTCACCCGCCGGCCACGGTATCTCACACTGTCTTGGTTCAGCGGGAAATGGAGTAACGCCGGTTTTTCTTAGTGGGTAAGATGTTCATCCTTATCGACCTTGGGTTATCCACAGGGGGCTACGAGAGCTCCAAGATTTTGCCCCGCCAAGGCGGGGCCGCCGACCTCT
>VGSF01000230.1 GCA_016875165.1 Deltaproteobacteria bacterium | reverse complement strand
TGCCCTACAAAATAGAAGATGCGTCTGTTTTAGAAAGGAGTAAGAGATGGAGTTCATTCAGAAGAAGACGGTAGATAGTGCAGTGGAGTATTTTTTACAGAAAGCTGCCGACAGCGAAATCGCTCTGGTATGGGACCGTTATGAAGGCCAGCTTCCCGAGTGTGGCTTCTGTGAAACCGGTTTAAGCTGCCGCGATTGCCTTCAAGGTCCCTGCATCAGCCATCCTTTCCGGGATTCGAATAAACTGGGCGTCTGCGGAAAAGATAAAGATACCCTCGCCATTCAATCCTTATTGAGATTGGTTCTGAAAGGGACAATGACCTATCTCGACCGGTTAAGTGATTTCGCGCAGGGGGTAGAATCAAAACAGGTCACACCCAAAAACAGGGCGAAAACCGATCAGATTCTTAAAGAGGTCCAGACTTTCTTCCGAAATGGCGGAACCATGTTGAAGAAAGAATTTCCAAAATCTTTGATCCAGCGCTGGGAAGAACTTGGAATCGCTCCGGAGGGAATCGCAAGGGATCTGTTCAAACCCTCTCAGAAATTGGAGGGAGGGGTAAGCGAGGTTGAGGAAATTCTCCTCTGGACATTCAAAGCATCCCTTTTCGCATCCATGGCCCAATGGCTTTACGGAAGCTTAAAAGCATCGGCCTTTGGTGAAACCGTTCCGACCAAAATTGAGGTCAACCTGGGTGGACTCAAACAAAAAGCCCCCAACCTCCTCCTGTATGGTTATTTCTCCCCTATTCTAAAACGAAAAATAGCCGAGGCGGCAAAAAAACAGGGTGTCCATGTAATGGGCGTCTGCACTGAATCATTATTGCCCCCCTTCAGCTTCCCCATCGCGACCGGTTATGGTTCCCAGGAGATCCCTTTGATGACCGGCGCTGTCGATCTCATAGTGGTTGGAGATCAGTTTGTCAATCCATCTTTAGTGAAAGTAGCCAAAGAGTTTGAAGTGCCGGTGATGACTGCAGCGACATTGAAAAAAGAGAAGGACCCTGGCCGCTTTGCACAAAGAATAGTTGAACAGGCTAAAAAATCTTTTACATTCCGCCGCAGCATCTCCAGGGACATCCCGGAAGCGAAAGAATATGCGACCATGGGTTTCTCCAAAGATAGCGTGGATGTCAAGAAGATTGCCAGCGGGCTTCAAAAAGGCCTTATTAAAGGGATCGTGATTTTCGCCGGAAGCAACAATGTCAAATATACTCAGGATCTGGAAATCATCGTGATGGCCCAGGAGTTTCTAAAAAATGATATGCTCTGCCTCTCAAAGGGCGAGGCAAGCATCGCTCTCGGAAAATATGGATTTTTAAATCCCGCTTCAAATGAAAAATACTGCAGCAAAGGTTTGTCCGATGTCCTGTCGTCGCTCGGTAAGGAAATTCCCTCTGTCATTGATATTGGTGGTGGAGAAGGAACAGTAACTGACTTCCTGCTGGAGTTGGCAAAGGCGGGGAAAAAGGATTTGACAGGCTATCCGATCGTGGCCTGTTATCCGGAGGCTAACCGCAGTTCAGAGGTGACTGAAGCGATGTGGACAGTGGCCATGGGAATGACAACCTATTTCTGGCCGGCTCTTCCGGTAACCGGAAGCACTAAAGTCCTGGAAGCCCTGACCCAATTCTGTGCGGAAAAGTTTGGCTCAAAACTCATGATCACCACTGAAAAGAAGATCGATGCCCGAGCTAAAGCAGATTTAATCCTGCAGGCGATCAAGGGTGGGAAAAAATTCAGTATTAGTGGTAAGCCCTGGAAATAAACCCGGTTGGAAGCTCCAATATTGTTACTAAAAGATAGCCCCGCTGTAAACCAGAGGGGC
>VGSF01000229.1 GCA_016875165.1 Deltaproteobacteria bacterium | reverse complement strand
ATAATATTTTTAGACGGGTTTACCAGGAGGTAACCAATGGCAAATATCTATACCGCGATATTGAAGCAAGACGGGGACTGGTGGATAGGGTGGATTGAAGAGGTCCCCGGGGTCAATTGTCAGGAGAAAACCAGGGAAGAGCTTCTTGAAAGTCTGGGTGTTGCATTGAAGGAAGCGCTTGAATTCAACAGAGAGGACGCAATTCGTGCGGCCGCCCCCGATTATACAGAAGAGCCGATCATTGTATGAAGCGTGCGGAACTGCTTGCTCATCTTCGGGAACATGGTTGTGTCTTCCTGCGCGAAGGTTCTCGCCATTCCTGGTGGTCAAACCCGGCACAGAATAAACGCTCATCCATCCCTAGGCATAACGAGATAAGAGATCAACTCGCCCGCAAAATCTGTAAAGATTTAGGAATTCCTTTTATAAAGTAGAGGCAAATATGCGGCGGGAAGTGATTGGTTTCCAAGCCACAACTTAGTCTTAATGGCCAGTCCATGTAAAAGGAACAGTTGCGTTATCTGCTATTTTTCTTGAGTTTCCGAGGACTTAAAAAGCTTCGATATGCAAACCATTTATGCAATAATTTGGAAAAGTTTGGCAGTGTTGATCAGGCACGCTCTGCGCTATTTTCCTATTGACCATAATGGGAGATTTTGATAGTTTGGCATTATCGTTGTCCTACCTGTAAATAAGCAACCTAACAACTTGACCTCGAACTTCTGGTGGATTTATGAAGTGGGTTTTCCAGAAGTATCTATGCTTTTTCCGCGACTGCGCGCGGAAAAAGTGGCCCGCCGGTAACCCCGGTGCGATTGTAGGGGCACGATGCATCGTGCCCCTACGGCTCCGATGAAGGATATTCCCTTCTTACAAACATGTTTGTATTAATGAGGCGCTAAGCGCCTAATTTGGAGCAGATCCAAAAATTTTAATGAATAGAGGATTCAAAGGAGGGTCTATGGCCAGAGCAATTGGATTTATAGGTCTGGGAGCCATGGGCAAGCCCATGGCGTTGAACCTGATCAAGAAGGGTTTTTCTCTCTGGGTATACGACATCCTCCCCGAAAAGATGAAACCGCTGCTTGCTCAGGGAGCCCGGGCCTGCGGGTCTGGCCAAGAAGTGGCCGTAAATTGTCCAGTGATCATAACCATCCTTCCTGCGCCTCCAGAGGTAAGAGCCGCCGTATTCGGGGAAAAAGGAGTTAGGGAGGGAATAAAGCCTGGAGCCACCCTGATTGAAATGAGCACGATCGATCCCCTTACGAGCCGGGAGGTCGCCCAAGCCCTGGCCGCAAAAGAGGCATCGATGTTGGACGCGCCGGTGGCGCGGGGAGTTCCGGCGGCCGAATCCGGAACGCTAAGCATCTTTGTGGGGGGTGAGAAAAAAGTTTTCGAAGCCTGCCTGGAGATCCTAAAAGCCATGGGGACGGACATTTTCCATGTGGGAAACGTAGGGTGCGGTCACGTGGTAAAAATGGTCAATAACCTTATCTTAGGAGGGACGATGGCTTTACTCTCCGAAGCCCTGGTTCTGGGAGTAAAAGCCGGAGTGAAACCTCCCCTCCTCCATGAAGCCCTTTGCCAAGGGTCCGCCGGAAGCTTTGCCTTAAAGAACCAGGTCGGCCAATCGGTAATGAAAGGAATTTTCGAAGAGGGGCGCTTTTCCCTTGACTATATGATGAAGGACATCGGGCTGGCTCTGGAGACTGGCCAGAATCTGCACGTCCCCCTTCCCTTCGGCGCCCTGGCCATGCAGGTCTATGAAAGCGCCCGGGCCGCAGGAAAAAGCAAAAAATATTATCCGGTCGTCATCACTCAATGGGAAGAATTGACTGGAGTGAAAGTACGCAGCGAAGGCCTTTGAGCAACGGCCAGGGGCGATTATTCATAGCGGCGTAAAATAGTAA
>VGSF01000228.1 GCA_016875165.1 Deltaproteobacteria bacterium | reverse complement strand
TGTGAGGGGCCGGGGCCAACGGATATAGGGTTGAAATAGTGTGGCACCGCCGGGAAACCAGGCGGCCAACAGAGAAAACAAACCTCAACCTATCTTATCGGAAGAAACCGGTCTACTCGACTCAATAATATTTATAACTTGCCGCTTAAGCTCCCTCGATTCCGGACATATGCCTAAAGATGGGCAGAAGAAGCTTAAATAGCATCTAAAAGTCTTCAGCAGCCTTAAGGTCAGCAATCATGTGTCTTTGCCTGTTACTTGTCCGCAAAAACCATTTAGAAAGGAGGAAAATATTATGATGTTCGTTTGCCGATTATTAACTGCGATTTTCCTGATTCTGTCGCTGGCCGGATTGGCCGAGGCCAAGGGTTTGACCCCGGCCAAAAAACCTGAAGAAGTAGGCCTTTCAGGCGAAAAACTTAAAAAGCTTTCGGCCTGGATTCAGGATGATGTGGAAAAGAAAGTAATCCCCGGCGCTGTTGTTATCCTTATGCGCCAGGGTAAGGTTGGATATTTCGAGGCCTTCGGATTCAGGGATCGGGAAAAAAATATCCCCATGACCCGGGATTCCATCTTCCGAATCGCTTCCATGACCAAACCCTTTACTTCCCTGGCCATCATGATGCTGGCGGAAGAAGGCAAAATACAACTGCCTTATCCAGTATCGCGCTACCTCCCTGAGTTCAAGGATATGAAGGTGGGCATTGATAAGAAAGATGAAGCCGCCGGCAAAATGGAATTGGTCCTGGAACCCGCCAGAAGGGAGATGACCGTGCAGGACCTTATGCGCCACACCTCCGGCCTTACTTACGGGATTTTCGGTAAATCCCTGGTCAAGGATCAATATAATGCGGCCAGCGCACTGGATCGGAACCAGACAAACGCCGAAATGGTTACTAAACTGTCGAAAATACCTCTGCAGTGCCAGCCGGGAGAGGTATGGGAATATTCCATGTCCACGGATGTGCTGGCCCGCATCGTGGAAGTTGTTTCCGGTGTGGATTTCAACACCTTTGTCTTTGAACGCATATCCAAACCATTGAAACTTACGGACACAGGCTTCTTCGCTGAAACCCCTGACCAGCTGGCTCGCGTGGCCGAGCCCCAGGTTGATCCGGCGACGGGCAAGAAGCCGCCCATGGCCGAGCTGAAAGAACGCCCGAAATGGTTCTCGGGGGGCGGCGGCATGATTTCCACGGCTTCCGACTATGCCCGCTTCTGCCAGACGTTTCTTAATGGTGGGGTGCTTGAGGGAGTGCGCTTGGCATCGCGCAAGACCATTGAACTGATGACGGCAGACCATCTCCCCCCCGGAATTAAGTTTGGGCCGTTTACCCCAGCCCTATTCGCTGCCTTGTCCCCGACCCCGGAGATGGGGCAGGGCTTCAGTCTGGCTTTTGGCGTGCGCACAGAGGCGGGTCGGAATCCGTTACCCGGATCAATAGGAGATTATTACTGGGGAGGAGCTCAAGGAACATATTTCTGGATTGACCCGAAAGAAAAACTGGCGGCTGTCCTGATGATGCAGGCCCCGGCCCAGAGGCTCCATTACAGGTACCTCTTGCGTTATTACGTCTATCAGGCCCTTAGGTGAAAAAGAAGAAAAAATTAGCTATTTTTGATTCCCAGCGGGCCAGGGGTTAGTGTTCTCATTTTTTCTTCTGGCGCACAGCCAGTTCGCAAAAATCGTCTCCGTCCAGGACGTTTCTGACATGGAGGCATTCCAGGTCAGCATATGCTCTTAATAAGAGTAAGAGGGGACGTAAGAGGGGACGTTGGTTCAAACGCAACTTATTATTGACAATGGATTTGTGAGGAGTGCGGGACGTTGTTGACTACGTTGACTTCCCTTTTTGTGGAAAGGGGACATAGAAGAGGAACGTAGAGGAAAATATACAATTTGCATTAAAGTGGTTTT
>VGSF01000227.1 GCA_016875165.1 Deltaproteobacteria bacterium | reverse complement strand
AAAAGGTCCCAGAGTCGTTTATGTTTTCGCATGAGAAATTCATAGCATTATTTTTACACCCTTTACAAGTCATAAAAACCGCATAAATAAAGGGCTATTTGATATTTTTAGGCTTATTTTTACCCACACGATTTGGAGAAGACCCTTAATACAATTTAATATGAATTCAATTCCCTGGCTCGGTCCGACCCCCTATTTAATTTACCCTATTTAGCTGACTGGCCTTGATCTGCCTTATCTATTCAATTCCTCTGGGGGGATAGGGGAATGGGAAGAAAGAGAAACTTAGCCAACTCTGTATTGATCCAGCCCAGATTGAATGGCATCTCTTGCCCTGCTCATAAGCTCACCCACATTTTCAGCACTATAGCCTGAGACATCTATTTTTTGATGTATGATCATCTTTACCCTTCCCGGAAGGAGATTTAAAGTGTGGGGAGGCAAAATCTTTTCGGTGTTTATAAGGGTGACCGGAAGAAGCGGCACCCCTATATCTATGGCGAAAATAAACGCTCCCTTCTTGAAATTCTCCATCTTTCCTGTCTTTGACCTAGTCCCCTCCGGGAAAAAAAGCACTGAGGTTCCATTAACGATCTTCTCCTTGGCCGAATTGATCGAGGCGATGGCTTTTTCAGGATTCGACCTGTCAATAAAAATGTGGCCCACCTTTTCACAGCCGATCCCCAGGCCCGGAATTTTTCTAAGCTCCTGCTTCAACACCCATTTGAAATCAATACCGATCCATCCATATAAAACGAAAACATCAAAATGGCTCTGGTGATTGGATACAATAACATACATGCTTATTGAGTTAACTCCGAAACTATGGTACCTTCCCCTTATGACACAGCGAGGGGAAATGTCCATGGCCGAATTTCATCGGAGATTTCCCGATGAAGAAGCCTGCCGAGACTACCTTTTTAGGCTGCGATGGCCTGATGGATTTATTTGTCCCCGATGCCAGGGAGCTACCTATTGGTCTCTCCCAAAGCGGCTTCTGTATGAATGCAAGGGCTGCCGCTATCAAGTGTCTGCCACTGCGGGTTCGGTCCTTCATCGGACACATCCCCTCCAGATCCTAAGCATCTTCAGGCCTACTTGAACGAGTACTGCTATCGGGTGAATAGGCGATTTTGGGAGAACCAGCTATTCCCCAGACTGGTGGCTGCTTGCGCAAACTGCGAGCCAATAACTTATTCGGAGTTAACTCAATAAGCATGTTAATCAATGCGGGGCGTCGAAAGGCCTATGATGAGGCATTGCTTGGCGGGGGGAAACCTTTAAATTTAACCCCAAAAACCCCAGTGGAGCCGCTCGCACCCGAAAAAACAGTGGATCTTGGGGAAGTATCCTTAACCCATTCCTTCCAAACCATCCAGCCTTCATTCGAGCAACTTTTTGACCGTTTATGGAGCAATTTTACCCTTCTCACCCGTCCCAAGGCTGAAACCATTGAGAGCCTGAATGTTGAAATTATCCTGTCTCCGGAAGAAGCCTTTAGAGGAGGTCAGGTTCGAGTATTCATTCCATCTCAATTCAAATGCCCAGCCTGCGAGGGTCGCGGTGGGGCAAGGGCCTTTCGAATGTTGGCGTTGCAATGGAAGGGGCATTGTTGCGGGGGAATATCCTCTTTTAGTTTCCTTCCCTGCGGGAATCTCTGGAGCTGTAGTTGAGATTCCTCTCGATCGATTTGGCATTCAAAATTTCTATCTCAAAGTATACTTTCGAGTTAGCGGTTAATTCTTTTTTATCTTCAAATTAGATTTGATGGATTCGTAAAAAGTCTGAGAAGACGTTTTTCTGTCATTCCGGCCCCGCATCAAGTGCGGGATAAACTCCAGCCGGAATCCAGACCTTTCAATTAGTTATAAATTTCCTGGATTCCGGTTTTCACCGGAGTGACGACTTTTTACGAGATCATCACTTTTGTTTAATCGAAAAAAAATCTCTATTCGCGCCTGCGAAAAACTAAAAGCTTATCCTTAAATAGTCGTGGTTTTAAATT
>VGSF01000226.1 GCA_016875165.1 Deltaproteobacteria bacterium | reverse complement strand
AAACCGGCGTTACTCCATTTCCCGTTGAACCAAGACAGTGTGAGATACCGTGGCCGGCGGGTGAAACTCCGGTCGCCCTACGGGCTCCCTCCGTTTCACCCGCTTCGGATAAGGATCTGGCTTTGGAAGCAAGGGAGAACCGGGAATTTTAATTGTCGTTAAGGGGAAAAAATAATTGACGTCAGACACACTTTAATAGGTAATATGAGGCGTGCACCCCCCGGGGTAACAATATTCTAGTCAATAGTGCATGTTTGACCCCGATTCCATTCAAAACTGATGATTCAAGACATAACCGCGGAAACTTCGTTACTTGGAGGTAAAAATGAAAGCTTATGAATATTTCGCAGAGGTTTTGCCGGATGGCCATCTATCGATCCCTGAAGGTCTGAGGGACAAAATAAGGGTGGATTCAAAGATAAGAGTAATGCTATTGATCGACGATGAAGAGACGGCATGGAGAAATTTATCAATGTCTCAGTTTTTAAAAGGCTATTCAGAAAAGGACGCCCTATATGACCGCTTATAAATTTGGCGATGTTGTCCTTATTGGATTTCCACATACTGATTTGCTCGGCACAACCAAAAGACCAGCCATTGTCTTGTATGATTCGGGTGATCAAGATGTCCTGGTAGCAAGGGTAACCACCCAAGAATACCTAACCGAAGCGGATTATAAAATATATGAATGGCAAAAATGTGGTCTTCTTGCAGAATCATACATTCGAATTGGCAAACAGGCGACGCTGGAAAAGCGATATATTATAAAGCAATTAGGGACGTTAGGCTTTCAAGAGATAGAGTCGCTCAAGTCAATTCTAAAAAGAATATTCTCATTGTAAATTCAGGCTGAAACTCAGAAAGCTCCGTTCATACAAAAAGCTCCAAGGGCTGAAGAGGTGGCATCGCATCATCTGAATTGCTATCAGCTAATTTGCCATGAGCCAAGTTGCTAACTTGCTAAATCTCTCCGCCATTTCTGTTCAAATTTTTTAGCCCCTGGGAATTTTTGTACCCTTATTTCTTCTTCGTGAAAAGCCCTGCCTTCTCCTCCATCGGCACCGAAATTGCGTAGATAATCTATGCCTAAAAAGGGCGATTTACCACAGAGGGCTCAGAGGAAAGTTAAGATAAATCAAGGAAATAAACTCCTTTTCGGTATTTTACTCTGTGCACTCGTTAAGTGAAAACAATGAAACATTTTATCTGAGGAATTGATTATATGAGAACACAGAGAAAAGATTGAGCTTATTTTGTTTTTTTAACTATGAAATTAATCTCCGTGTTCTCTGTGGTTTAAAAGAATCGCTCAATTTGGGCTATGGTAATTTGTCCTTGAATTCAAATTCCGGCGACTGGTGAACCTGAAACATGTTGTTTTTCAAACCTCGCGTGGTTTAAAATAAAATCGAGGTGCCTCCATGTCTCCCCGAGCTCCCGTTAATTTCCTAAAATCCCCATTGCCTATTATCCTATTTATCAGTCTCCTCTTTTTTCCCCTTTCGCCTTTTTCTGCTTTCCATTTCCAAGCCTTTGCCGCCACCTATTACGTGGATGCAACCAATGGCAATGACTCAAACAGTGGCTTTTACCCCGAAACTTCCTGGAAGATTCTTGCATGAAAATAATATCAATATGAAATTGGCAGTCCAGCGAATAAAATCACAAGTTGTTTTAGAACCTACGTCCCCTTCTATTTTCTATTCCCTCATGTCTGTCCCCTAATTCATAAAATACTATATTATAAATGCCTGACCCCATTTTCTCACTGGGCCGGAAGGTAGATGTAGTCAGCGACCGGGAGATTAAACCTTGGATTCGGGAACGGGTCCTTCGAGAGGCCGTGCCACTATGAGAGATCAGCGGGAACGAGTTCTGGATATGTTGGAAGCTATTGAAAGGATCGAACGGTACGCCGCCAAAGGCCGCGCAGCATTTGAATTCTGATTCAATACTTTATTATCATTGCCTGACCCCAGACCCACAAGGAGCAGTAAGCCCTCTACGTGGTGGAAGTGTTCATCCTTGATTGCAAGCCATAAGCCATGTTGCATGGCCGAAGCCGCAACCCACATATCGTTTGTCGGAATCGGCCTGCCCTTTTTCTTTAAGTCGCCGAAAACCTTTGCATAATATTCGGCGGTATCTTCGTCCATTGAAAGCACCTGT
>VGSF01000225.1 GCA_016875165.1 Deltaproteobacteria bacterium | reverse complement strand
AAAAGGTCCCAGAGTCGTTTATGTTTTCGCATGAGAAATTCATAGCATTATTTTTACACCCTTTACAAGTCATAAAAACCGCATAAATAAAGGGCTATTTGATATTTTTAGGCTTATTTTTACCCACACGATTTGGAGAAGACCCTCTTTTCGGAGGATACGGTTAATCGTGCTATCGGAAGGAGGTATAATCCCCAACTTCTGGCATTCCCACTTAATGGCCGAGACCCCCACCTGGGCGTAGGGGTTTTCTTCGAGTTGGATTCGGATGTTTTTGATTAAGCTGCGCATGGTGGCAGGGGTTTCCAGTGCATGGCTATGGGGAGCTGTAGAGAGGTCCTGATACCACTCCGCCTTTCCGGCTCGGTACCGTTCCAGCCACTTAAAAAACCAAGGCTTGGAGCGGCCCATTTCCTGGTAGATTGATTGGGGGGATTTCCCTTGAAGGTATTGCTCAAGGGCCATTTTTCGCAAAGTTTCTTCTTCCATCGTTCACCTCCCGAGGAATTTGCCATGGAGACATGATAAGCCCATTCCGGCCCCAGGGTAAACGATGTATTGACACAAGAATCGACATTAAGGGTTAACGATGTTCTGACACATTTGGGTAAACGATGTACTGACACTTATCACTTAACGTTTAACGTGAGGCGGAAGGGGATAATAAAAAAAGGTACAAGGCCCAAGGTGTAAGGCAAGTATTTTCTTGGATCATTCGAGCATTAAGTCATTGAGTTATTAAATATTGACGTGGAACTGGGGGACGTTGGTTCAAATGCAACTTACGGGAACCGATTTTTTACCATAAGACGTTGACAAGACCAGAGTCCCTTATCTTCTTGTCTTTAGTTATTATTTTTGCTCTGCTATTTTGAGGGATGTTGCTCAATTCCTTCAATTCTCCAAACCGGGGTCGGGCCAAGTTATCTGCTTGATTATTCTGGATTAAAGTTCCAAAAATAGGTGTTTTTAAGCCCTATATCTTCGTTTTTGACCGCAAAATGCTCTCGATAAGGCGGCGCTCAGGGCTCTCTCATGGGGGACGAAGCTCCGTTGATTCCGATGTGAATTTAATAGGACGCAGATTTACGCAGATAACCGCAGAAACAAAAAAGACGCTATGCGCATAGCGCTAAGCACTAAGCGAGTTTCTGTGTACATCCGTGCCCAAAAAGGAATTTCCTATACATTTGAATTACTTTGACCTGAACGCTTTGGAACAGGTGCTTTGGCTTTCGGCCCTGACCGTTGAACTTTAATCTCTGAACTTTTCATAAATGGGATATGTCCCTATTTAAAAACCCTCTTCTATAGGAGTGAAAGAGCAAATTTTATAGCTGAATCGATTTGATCTATTTTCTCGTCTCGAAGGAGGGCTATCCTTTCGATTAATAAATCCTTTCGTATCGTAACAATGGTGTCTAAATTTACAACACATTTCTTATGGAGCCCATCCTCAGGACCGAGCTCAACTTCCACCGGAATGCCTCTGATCGTAGAGGTAACTTCTGCCACGGTGACTGCATTTCTTACAACATAGGCCTCATCACGTGAAAGAAGAACGACCGGACGCCGGCCAACGGGTAATGGTAGCTCGGCCCACCATACTTCACCCCTTCGCATTACCACTCCTCTGAAGAGAATGCACTGAGGGAAGCCTTTTCCCAAGCCTCTATGCTTGCCAGGTTTTCAGGAACCCTTTTGTATCCATCTTCATAAACCTTTACCAGCTTTTTCTTTTCTTTTTCTTCCTTCCAGAGTTTAACGGTCTGGCGAATAAATTCACTCCTGGACAGGCCTTTTTTCTTCCTTAATGCCTCCAATTCTTTAAATTCTCCACCCGAGATACTCACTGCGAATTTAACAACATTACCCATCTGATTGCCTCCCTTGGTATAATCATTTTCATACCAAAGTATAACCCAATTATATGACTCCGTCAACACTTTCTTGAGGAAGGAAATGGCGTGAGGGACGTCGTTTTTTTTATTCACTTCTGGCTGTCTTTATCGTGGGGGTTAAATCTTTTCCTCGGACATTTTTCGCCAAAGACATCTCTAAAATCCTTTTTTCCTTTCGGCGACCATCCCCGGATCAGAATCACAGGCCGTATGGAGAACGCCAAGTAGCTGGGGGTTAGGTCTTGAAAGTAAGCGTTTTGCGGGGGACCATT
>VGSF01000224.1 GCA_016875165.1 Deltaproteobacteria bacterium | reverse complement strand
ACCCAGCCTTATCCCCTCCTCCACGAACTTGCGGTAGGCTCGAAAAGCTTTCCCTTCTCTCTTACCAAATTGGCGCAGTACATAATCCCTCTCCTGCCAGTCATTCCTATTCTTTCCCACCAATACGCTATGACCACTCCAGGGATAAACATCCAATTCTCCCAGCGTCTTTACCACTGAGGCCCGCAAAGGATTCAAATGAACGAAAGAGGGACGTTGTTGACTAACTTAAGTAAGTTTCTGATCTTCAATACAAAATCTGAGAGATGATAATACTTAAGCTTGTCAACAACGTCCCGTAATTACCATGGCCTATTTTTAAATAATGACATCATACTCTGCCGGGTCAACCACCGCCTCGATGACCAGGGGATTATTTCCCTTTAGTCCTTGTTTAAAAGCTGCGCGGAATTCTTCTTCCCCCCGGGCCACTACCACCTTGGCCCCAAAAAAATTGTCGCTCGCAGAATATTCAGGCCCTAATAGCTCCACGCCATAGCGGTGGAATTCCTTGCGGCTTTGCTTTACTTTAATCAGGCTGAGAAAGTTGTCGCGAAAGACCACGAAAACAACTGGCAGCCTAAGACGCACGGCCGTGTTAATCTCCCCTACCATCATCAGAAATCCGCCGTCTCCAACGCAGGCCACCACAGGCCGCTCAGGCATTACCAGTTTGGCAGCGATGGCTGCTGGAATGCCAAAGCCCATGGAAGACCAGCCATTGGAAACGAGGAAGTTCCCCGGACCTCTTGTATCCCAGAGTTGGCCGATAATGTGGGTATGCGCTCCCACATCCGCTGTTAGAATCCCATCTGCCGGAAGGATTTCCCGCATGGCCAGGAGGGCATGATGGGGTGAAAAATTCGTCTGCGGCGGAGTCAAGGCGCGGTAGAGCTTCTGCCGATGCGCTCGCAGCGCCTCTAAATCCCATCGGTGCGGCATCCTGTCCATCCCTGATAAATTTTTCAGGATATTCCTTATGTCCCCCACAACCTCGCAGGGAACGGAATACCCCTTAGAAATATCCGCAGGAACTGTGTCAATGTGAATGATCGGAAGGTCTTTGCGCACCCAATCTTCGTAATTAAACTCAACCGGATCATAGCCAATGGCAATGACCAAATCCGCAGGCTTGTAATATTCGGCCACAATCTCCCTTCGCGCCCGGCCAACGACTCCCACAAGCTGAGACCTCTCTTCATCTATCTGCCCCTTGGCCATTAAGGTAGTTACGACAGGCAGGCGGTGCATATCGACAAATTCCCGAAGTTCTTTTGTGGCCCCGGCGCGGTTCATGGTCAATCCCGCAGCAACCAGGGGATACTTAGCTTTGCGGATTAATTCCTCAGCCTTTCTTAATGATTCTTTATCGAATGGGGCGAGAGGACGAGGGGAAGGGGTAAAATCTCCGGGGTTCTCGACGGAAAGTTCCTCAGCCACGTCCTCCGGGAAATCCAGATGAACCGGGCCGGGCTGCTCGGCCAGAGCCACTTCCGCGGCCCTCTTCATCGTGGAAAAGATCTTGCTGGTTTCCAGCTCCACGCTCCATTTGGTGATGGGTGCGTAAAGTTTCTGATGATCGATATGCATCTGCACCGTACGGCCTTTCCACATTTTTCCCATCTGAGCTGTAAAAGCCAGAAGCGGTACCCGGTCCAGAAAGGCGTTCCCCACGCCTGTAGTCATGTTGGTCGCCCCAGGACCCAGAGTAGAAAGGCAGGCCCCGGGCTTTCCCGTAAGGCGCCCGTAGATATCGGCCATGAAACCCGCGCAGGCCTCATGGGTCACCAGCACAAAATCAACTTTGCTACCATGGATGGCTTCGATGAACCTGGCGTTCTGCCCCCCTGGATACCCGAAGAGATAGCGGGTTCCGATTCGTTCCAGCGCATCTACAACGATCTCGGCATTGTTTCTCATCTTTCATTCCCTTTCATTTGATTCATGAGGACGCAGATTAAAACGGATAAACACGGAAAAAAATAATTTTAGTAGTCAGTAATGATGGAGTCGTAAAAAGTCGTCATTCCGGTGAAAACCGGAGTCCAGAGGTTTGATAACTCCTTTAAATAACTATAGGGGTAGGGAGGGCCGATTGGTTTCGGTCCCCCCTCCCTCCGAACCGGACTGGCGGATCTCCCGCATCCGGCTCTCCAGTTGGTGGTTTTACCTCCAGGAGGATTGACGAAGCATGGACAGA
>VGSF01000223.1 GCA_016875165.1 Deltaproteobacteria bacterium | reverse complement strand
AATTAATGGGGACACAGATTTTCGCAGATAACCGCAGATAATTATTTTCTTTTTAATTTATCTTGATAATCTGTGTTCATCCGTGTCCAAAAAGCAATTTCCTATACAATCAAGTTAATGCCCCCTCACCCTTCCCCTCTCCCCCGCAAACGGGGGAGAGGGCGGGGGTGAGGGGGAAAGATAAAAAAGGAAATTCCTATACAATTAAATGGGTCTTCTCCCAAAAGTGTACCGGAGATTTGAGGTTTTTTGGCCTCCAAAAGGACGCCGGGGGAAGTTATCCATAGCCCCGGAGCGACGCCCTTCAGGGGCAGGTGAGCGACGGGGCTGTGGGTAACTTCGCCCCTGCCCCAGGTTGAAGCTACCTCTTAAAATTGAGAGATAACCATAACTTAGATAAATATCCTTTCCTCTAACCCAGGTGCACTTTTGGGAGAAGAACCAATTAAATTATACATACGGGAGATTTCAGATTGCCGATGGACCATGACGAATTTCAGCAACTCATGAAAGCCCGGGAAAACGTGTACGGCCTTCTGCGTTGCTTTTTCCTGCTGGAGCCGACGGAGGAGTTTCTTAAAGCCCTGCGGGAAGAAGACATCCTGAAAAATTTGCGCGGATACCATCCTGACCTGGATAAAGGGGTTGACCTTATTTCAGAGGTAGTAGGCTCCCCGGAATTAGACCAGCTCAGCCCAGGCCTTTTACAGGAATTTACCAGGCTCTTCGTTGGACCTGTTCCTGTTCCACTGTATGAATCGGTTTATCGTTCGGAAAGCGGCCTGCTCATGCAGCAGGAAACTTTCTCCGTCCGCGCAAAATACCTGGAGGCCGGGGTGGTCGTAAACCCGGAAAATTCTTTTCCCGACGATCATATTGGAGCTGAGTTGGAGTTTGTCTTTTATCTCTGCCAAAAAGCCGGTCAGGCCGAAGATGCCAAAATGCGAGATGCCCTTATGGAAATGCAGTACCGTTTCTTTCAGGAACATCTGATTACCTGGGTATCTCCTTTATGCGACCGCATATATGCGGAGGCGGAATCATCCTACTACAAAGGCATAGCCCAGGCCACCAAGGGGTTCGTAAGCTGGGATTATCAGGAATTCGTCTCCCACTTTTTAGACTAATACAGAGTTTCCTAATTATCGTGTCAAAACGGCTGTCATTGCGAGCGAAGCAATCTAATAAATGCATGAAATCATGACGAGATTGCTTCGTCGCTCCGCTCCTCGCCATGACACCTCTGCTCTATTTTTACTTTGGAATCGGTCTACTAATTGCCTTGCTAAAAATACCCGGCCGTAATATACTGAGAATAATATTATGAGGAGGTGAAGTAATTGTTCGGATTGGGCACCCAAGAGCTAGTTATCATCCTGGCCATCGTTTTCCTGATTTTCGGGGCCAAACGCCTTCCGGAAATCGGTTCAGGGCTGGGCAAAGCCATCAAGAATTTCAAGGGCGGAGTGAAATCGATCGAAGAGGGAACCGAAGAAAAACCAAAGGATGAAACCAAAAACGCGAGCGGTCCAAAACCGGTTTGAACCCGTCTTTACGATCTCTCCTTTTTGGGGTTTTCCTGCGTTGGTATTTATGAACGATTGCCTCCACCTTCTTTCTCCCTAATTCTTTGTTCATCGGGCCAATAACTAAATTCAAGGTCTCCCTGAAAATAATTCCCCAACCTATCACCTTCACCCATATCCAACCAATAGTGATGATCTCGTAAAAAGTCCCGTTTTCGTCATTGCGAGGAGTCCCGCCAATGCGGGACGACGAAGCAATCCCGTATTTTCAAGGACTTAAAAACGAGATTGCTTCGCTTTCGCTCGCAATGACTCTTCTGCCGACTTTTTACGAGATCATCAACCTATAGTAAACGTTAAAAGAAAATTGACATTACGAATAGTCCAGCGTCGCCCCAAAAATTCTTCCATCCCCTTTTTGCCAAACTGGTCGTGTCCGATATTTTTTGCTTGTTTTAAAAACTTTCCAGACCCAGGCGGAGGGGTAACTTGCTAACCAAAATGAGACGCTAAGTTCTTCTTTTACCCAAGCCCTCATCTCCACATCGAGGTGTCCGGCAACTCAGGGACATTTTTGCAACCACTTCTCCGGTTATGGTAATATATTTCCCGTTGAGGCCCTTGCAAATGTCATTTATTCGGTCATTCCGGCGGAAGCCGGAATCCGCGCGCCTGGGAGCAGG
>VGSF01000222.1 GCA_016875165.1 Deltaproteobacteria bacterium | reverse complement strand
CAAAGGTGGTATAGGCTATCTCTTTCATATGACTCATCTCCAATTCTTATTTTATAATCTTCTGCTTCCTTCAGATGATAAAATAGGCTATTGATCCGATCAACGGAACAAAAATGACAGCCAAAAGCCATATGAGCTTGTTGTTTCCCTCATAATCGCTCTTCAGGATATCAATGAAGGCGATGACGAAAGGCAAAAATACAACGAACAAAATAATCCACGCCAGTTCAGGCAATCCGATCCCCATAACCCACCTCTTCTTAGGTATTGTTTCCTGCGTGTTTATCGCCTGCCTCCCCCTTGCAGCATGCCTTTAACCTTGTCTGGCCGGTAGAACTCTTTCCTGTATTTCTCAATGCCGGAAATCTTATTGCCGAGCCGGACATTGAGATGCTTTTCGCCCTTGGGAGAGGCGTTGTAATATCCTTCGGAGGTGATAACCAGCCATTCTCCATCTCTGAAACTGATAAAGCTCGCAATTTCCTTGCCGGCGGAAACATCTGTGAGCCGGACGGTCCCGTCGTCTGTGCCGGTTGACCACATCCGCTCTTTATCAGGCGTGAACAGGACAAAAGAAGTGCCATCGCCCTGGCCGGTAAATGTGTTGATCTTTTTCCCACTATTCACATCCCAGAGGTGAACAACACCGTTAGCATCCCCCATCGCCAGCCATCGGGTGTCGCTGCTCACATAAATGTTGCTGCGCAGAGAAACCCGCCATCTCGCCTTTTCATTTCCGGTGGCAAATGTCTTCAGGATGGCTCCTGTTTTTACGTTCACCAAGTGGATGACGTACGCTTCCGCAATGAACAAACCATCGCCGGAAGGGGTGTATCGAAACCCGGAGAGGGATCCGTGGTCAGTAGTCAGCCTGCTGATCTGCTCACCGGAATGAATATTATAGACGTAGACCGCGTCTTTTCTTTTCTGTTGATTGGTGTCAAGTTCCTCCGCCAACAGGGCAATATGCGTCCCGTCCGGCGAAAAGGCAAACCCTCCCATATGCCAGCCGGGGGATTGGCGACCTCCAGGCGGGGGGATTGTCAGGAGCGGTTTGAGTGTCGCGGCAGCCAGAACTTGGTAGAGACGCCTTTCACCGAAAACCCCCACCAGGACTTTATCCATATCGGGAGATACGGCGAATATTCTCGAATCTTCCGGTAATTGATCCATCGGGATATTCATGGCTCTGCCGGTCAGAGTATCCGTTATGGAGAAAAACCCTTTTTTCTCCTTTGAAAAGAACTTTCCGACCGTTTTGTATCCGGCCTCGGCGATAAACCGGCCATCTTCCAAAAGGGCGGCCATCTGCGCTTTGTTTTTCAGAGCCCCCCTGGCATCCCATATCAGAAGTCCGCTGACAACGGAACCGCAATATAGAGCGGTTTCGTCTTCGGAAATTGATACCCTTCGGATGCTGTCCCGAATAAATCCCAATGTTTTTAGCACCTTACCGCTTTTTACTTCCTTGATGAGGATGCTGGCGGCATTGCTGTTGGGGATCTCCGCTACGAGTTTAGCGTCAGTTGAATAGACAACTTTGCCGCTGTCTGTCCTCATCTTCTTTGACCTGGCAAGAACAGAGCCTTCCTCGAAGGTTTTGAATCCGAAGGATTTGACCAAAGCTGCGGGAACGGCCGCTTCAATGTGAAATTCTCCATACGATCTCCCCGAATCAACTTCCCATATGACCGCCCTGCTGATTGAGAAAGAAGCGAGGTATTCAGTGTCGTGCGAGAAAAGGGCGTAATAGACAGGGCTGTTATTGCCGGACTGGGCATAGATGATGGGTTTTTCAGCAAGCGTAACATTTGGAATCCACAATAAAAACAGATAAGCGCAGAAAGCTGAATATACGCTTTTTTTCATAAAGCGCCTCATCATTTCTGCCCTTCCTTTCCGGTATTCATTCCCGGGTTTGAGTCCATGCCCGTTATCCCTGTTTTAATGTCTTCAGGATAACAAAAGAATTCAAAGATGGGTTTTTTGTCGGCATAGATTACAAACGTCCTCGAAGGCACAGGCAAACCGAGACCCTCCGCTACCTCTTTGAGTTTTTTGTACAGGGAATATTGGGGTGTAACTTCCGGTGAAATCCCGACGTAAGAACCGGCAAAATAATACTCAAGCCAGGCAGCGGATTTTCCGTCGTACGATTTGATGGAACGACATTCAATTGAAAACCATTTCGTAAAATTACTGCCATCGTTTTCCAGCTTCCGGCAGTCAGAATATTTTATATCTTTATGTG
>VGSF01000221.1 GCA_016875165.1 Deltaproteobacteria bacterium | reverse complement strand
TTCAATTTTTTCACAGCTTCTTTGCCAAAGGGGGGTTAGGGGGATTTCAGGACTTTTCGCTGCCCGCCTGAGGCGGGCCACTTTTTTCGCGCAGAGTCGCGAAAAAAGCATAGGCACTTTAGTTCACTTAACTTGTCAAAACTACCCAATTTCAGTTCACTGCAAAGGAGGAAGCAATGCCAAAATCATTTGTTCAATTAGAAGAGGGGAAGGTGGCTTACCTTGCCGGCGGCAAGGGGAAGAATTTGATTTTGCTCCACAGCTTAAACATCTCTTCAGACTCCTGGGAAAAGGTCTTTTCGCCTTTGGGCCAGAATTACGCCGTCTATGCCCTGGATATGCCGGGACATGGAGATTCCGAAAAGCCGGCTAAAAATTTTCTCATCGAGGATTATACTCGGATTGTAGTCCAATTCATGGAGCGGATGAAAATAGAGAAAGCAATTGTTTGCGGCAACTCCGTCGGAGCGCTCATTGCTGTGGAGATGGGGGCCGCTTATCCCCAGAAGGTCGAGAAGCTCATCCTGGTGGGTTGCCCGGCCAGGGATGCGTGGGAACGAATGGAGCGCTTTGCTTTTTCCGCTCTCAGCTTTGATGTCCAGGGAAATCCCTCACCCCTTTCCCTGACCGACCTGAAAATGACCTTTGCCCATCCCACCCCGGAGTTGGCCGGCTGGTTCAATCAACTCCGGTCCAAGGCCGGGGTATGGGTGAAAAAGACGATGATAGCCATTTCCCTTTATGATCCCTTTCCCCAATTCGCCAGGATCAAATGCCCCACTCTCATCCTCTTCGGTGATCAGGACGTATTGAGAGAAAAAGAAAAGGCTATCCTGCAAGGGATCAAAGGTTCCCAAAGCGTTATCCTCGCTGACGCCGGGCATGTGCCCCAGATCGACCAACCTCAGGCTTTTCTCCTGGAAGTTGAGCGATTTTTGGGCTCTCTTCTTTAAATTATGGGGACACAGATTTTCGCAGATAACCACAGATAATTATTTTCTTTTTGATATATCCTGATAATCTATGTTCATCCGTGTCCAAAAAGCAATTTCCTATAGAATTAAAATATGGCCTTCTCCGGAATTTAAAACCATGGGGATGATGAAATGGGAAATTCAAAGGATGATTCTGATAAAGGATGGCTGCCTGAAGTAGAGGAGCTGCGCCTCCGCGAGTCCCTGGCTTCGCAGATGGGGGGGCCGGAGAATTTGGCCCGCCACCGTGCTGCCGGTCGGCTGAATGTTCGGGAACGAATCGACAAACTGTTAGATAAAGGCAGTTTCCATGAAACCGGCGCCAGTGCCGGGATTCCTACTTTTGATGGAGACCGGCTCGTCAAGCTGTTTCCTGCTAACTTTATTTTAGGGACGGGAAGGATTGATAATCGCCGGGTGGTGGTGGGAGCCGACGACTTCACCATCCGCGGAGGGGCTGCCGACGCCGCTATCGGACGAAAGGCGTCTTATGCGGAAAGGATGGCCCTTGACCTCCGTCTGCCCATGATTCGTTTGGTGGATGGGACCGGGGGAGGCGGAAGCGTTAAATTTTTGGAGAAGATGGATCGCACTTATGTCCCGGCGAATCCGGCCATGGAGATTATGGAGCAACTCCTTTCCACCGTGCCGGTTATGAGTGCGGCCCTCGGATCGGTAGCCGGGCTGGGGGCGGCCCGGGTTGTCTTTTCCCACTTTTCGGTCATGCCCAAAAAGACGGCCCAACTTTTTGTCGCCGGACCTCCGGTTGTGGAAGCGGCCTTTGGCCAGAAGGTTGATAAGGAAGAACTTGGCGGCTCATCAATCCACACCACTGGCTTTGGCGCCGTGGACAATGAGGTGGCCTCCGAAGAAGAGGCCTTCGAGCATATCCGCCGTTTTCTCTCCTATATGCCGAATTCGGTCTATGAGTTGCCGCCGGTAAAGGAGGTAACAGATCCGCCTGACCGACGTGAGGAAGAGCTTATCCGTATCATTCCCAAAAACAAACGCCACCCTTATTCGATCCGCCGCCTTTTGGAATTGGTCCTCGATAAAGATTCGTTTTTCGAAATTGGAGCCAAGCATGGGCGTTCGGTAGTTGCCGGTTTGGCTCGACTCTCGGGGCGTCCTGTGGGGGTCATGGCTAATGACCCCAAGTTTTACGGCGGGGCGATTACCCCAACTTCCGCACTGTCCTAATAGATTTTAGCCAATTTTAGGCCTTTTGTGTCGAAAAAGCCTTTAATTCCAAGGGGGGTACTTTGAATTGATGAAAATAGTGACTAATATATGTAATTTTTGTCT
>VGSF01000220.1 GCA_016875165.1 Deltaproteobacteria bacterium | reverse complement strand
AGAGAATTGGATATTCTGGGGCGGCGGTTGCGCGGTTTTTGGGGGTAACCACTTCATTGGTCAATCGGTATGCCAGTTTTGAGGGAGTGGGTATTTTAGATCAGTACCTATAAGTTGCGTTTGAACCGACGTCCCCACTAGTCTGCGGCCCGGTGGCTAATTCTATCGTTCGGCAAGAGGGGAAATGAGAGTAATAGAGGAAAATTATCAGCGTATCACGGATGACAGGCGTTCATTTGATGTTCGCTTCTGGCAATCCCAAGGTGATCGTGCCATTTTTGAGGCAGCGTCGGAAATGCTGCGTGACTATTTTTTGATTCGAGGTAAAGATGCTGACGAATTCCGACTTCAGAGAACTGTTGAATCTTTTCGAAAAGCATAAAATTCGCTATCTTGTTGTGGGCGCCTACGCAGTAATGAAATACAGCGAGCCACGATTTACGAAGGATCTTGATCTATGGATAGCGACTGACCCAGAGAATGCAAATTCGGTGTATGTGGCGTTGAAGGAATTTGGTGCCCCACTGGCAAATCTTACCGCAGATGACTTCACTCACCAGGATTATTTCTATCAGATGGGAATACCGCCTTTGAGGGTTGATATTATGATGTCGATTCCAGGAGTCGAATTTGAAGAGGCATGGAAGAACCGTGAGGTCGTTGAATTGGATAATATTAAGATTCCGTTCATTTCAAGAGATGACCTCATCCGGGCAAAGGAGGCAGGCGGAAGGCCCCAAGACAAGATTGATATTGATAAGCTCAAGGAAGCCGAACACTTGGATGCACTCGACGGGAAATAGCGCTTCGCTCCACTTTGCGCCATTTTCCGCGAGTGATCCACGCCGTTGGCAGAGAGGAGATGAATATCAATGAGCGGTACAGCGTCAAAGGGTGGGTACAAATACTGCCCGCGTTGTCAGCGGGTCGTCGAAACCCGCGTCATGGAGGAGTTCAACGACAACGTGGACATCGGCGGCTTGCAGGCCAAGCGTCGCAAGATCAAGTGTGGACTTGACCGCGCAGGCGCGGCAGGATGTAGACACGAATGGTTTACGGTCGAGGTGATCGAATCTGAACTGAAGGCACAACTCGGACTTACCGAAAAAGGGGTCAGTCCAGGAATTTAGGAATTTTTCTTGTATATTGGATCGAAATGAAGATAATATTGGGGTATGGCCAGGAAGCCTCGTATTGAGTTTGCAGGAGCTGTTTACCATGTGATTAGTCGGGGAGATCGCGGGGAACCGATCTACCAGGATGACGAAGACAGGCGCTTTTTTTTGCAGTTTCTGGGGGAAGTTTGTGAGCGAACCGGTTGGCTGATTCATGCTTTTGTGGTCATGACCAACCATTATCATTTACTTTTGGAAACGCCGGAGGCCAATTTAGTGGTGGGGATGAAATGGCTTCAAGGAACGTACACCCAGAGATTCAATCTGCGCCATAGGCTTCGGGGGCACTTATTTCAGGGTCGGTATAAGGCCCTGCTAATCGATGGAGAGGAACCCGGCCATTTTTTGCAGGTGAGCAGCTATATCCACCTCAATCCGGTCAGAGCAGGGCTGGTCAAAGCCAACCAACCTCTGAGAATCTACCCCTGGAGTAGTTTCCCGTCCTACGTGGCTTCGCCGAGGAAACGGATCGAATGGGTGTATGTGGATCGGGTACTGGGAGAATTAGGCCATCAAAAGGACAGTCGGGGGAGCAGACAGAAATATGGAAGATACATGGAAGAGTTGGCCAAGAAATGCCGGGAGGTGGATGGAAAGAGGGAGCTGGAGGAGAAATGGAAGCCCTTGCGGAGAGGATGGTATATGGGGGACGAGGCGTTTTTGAGCCGGTTATTGGAACTTATGGGAAAGAATTTACAGGGGAAAGCGCGAGAATCCTATTGGGGTGATGAACTTCGGGACCATGACGAGCGGCAGGCATTAAAGATGTTGAAGAAGGGACTGGATGTGCTCGGGATAAACGAATCCGAATTGGAGGCCAAAGCGAAAGGTGCGGTGGAAAAGCAGGTATTGGCTTGGTGGTTGAGGAAGAAGACGGTTGTGAGCCGGAGGTGGATTAGTGAGAAATTGGGGATGGGTGATTTATCCAGAGTCACCAGTGCGGTGAGGAAAGTGAATATGGGGAAGGAAAGGGAGATTCAAAGATGCAAGATACAACTGGAGTGAATTTCCTAAATTCCTGGACTGACCCCTTTTTACGCCTTCAAACTCTATCATTACCAACTATGGCCAAATAATTTCTTGCGGAATGCTGTAGCAGAAGATTTTCAGCCTACACGTAGTTCTTGATGTTCTCC
>VGSF01000219.1 GCA_016875165.1 Deltaproteobacteria bacterium | reverse complement strand
CGGTTAAGGCGTGAATGATCCCGAAGGTATCAAAGAAGGAGTAGACCATGTTCACCATGAGCAGAAAAAAGGTGGTTGGCGAAAGAAGTGGAAAGACAATCGTCCAGAAACGTTTCCGGGAGTTGGCTCCATCAATGGATGCCGCCTCTAACACCGATTTCGGAATGGATTGCAACCCTGCCAGGAAGAAGAGAAAATTGTAACTGATCTGTTTCCAGGAGGCGGCCAGAATGACCAGAAGCAACGCTTGAGTGCCATTGAGTTTGTAGTCCCAGGAGATTCCCATCTCCCGCAAGGCGCGTCCCAGAAGGCCAATGGAGGGATGAAAGATGAAAAGCCAGAGCACAGCGGCTACAGCCGGAGCCACGGCATAAGGCCAGATGAGAAGGGTCTTGTAAACCCCTACGCCCCGTATATGTTTATCTGCCATAAACCCAAGCCACAGGGCAGTGGACATGGCGATGGAGGTCACAGCAAAGGCAAAGATGAAAGTGACCCGAACGGAACCCAGATAGTACGGGTCAGATAAGACAACCTTAAAATTTTCAAACCAGACAAACTGGGTTCTCAGTCCGAAAGGGTCCTGAATAAATACCGATTGATAAACAGCCTGAAAGGCCGGCCAGAAGAAAAAAATTAGGGTGATACAAAGCTGTGGCGCAAGCAGACCGTATGGCAGGAGCTTGTTATTAAAAATAACGCGACGTTGCATCCCTATCCCTACAACGGTGGGCCCTGTCAAAGACAGGGCCCACAGCCTCATTCACAGCGTAGAAATGATTTCTCAGGGACGGCTCATCCGTTCAAAGTTTCGTAGCACGACATTGCCTCGCCGAACCGCATTCTCCATGGATTCAGATGCGGACTGTTGTCCCTGTAAGGCCTTTTCTAATTCTTCCTGAATGATGTTGCGTATTTCCGGCATATTGCCCAATCTCAAGCCGCGAGAATTCTCCGTGGGCTCTGAGCGGGTAAGTTGGCGGAAGGGAAGGTCTGCACCGGGGTTCTGCTTATAATAACCTGAAGCCACCACTCGATCGTAACCAGAAAAGGTAATAGGCAGGAACCCTGTTTCCGTATGCCATTTGGCCACTACGTCCGGTTGACCGATGAAGCGGTAGAACTCAGCTACCCCCTTGTACTCTTCGGGGGTTCTTTTGGGAGCTGTCATCGTCCAGAAACTGGCTCCCCCAATGATTGAGTTTTTGGGTGCCCCCTTTACGTCTTCATAATAGGGGAGCATGGTAACACCCCATTCGAATTTTGCCTCACGTAAAATCCTAGCTCGCAATCCTGAAGAGGCATGAATGATCGCCGCCTCCCCTGAAGGGAAGAGCGCATCTCCGGCGGAATCCCGTCCCCCGTACTTGAAAGACCCCTCCTTCTGCATATCGATCAGGGTCTGAACATGGCGGATATGCAGGGGGCTGTTGATCATCAAGACGGCATCCATCCCATCCATGCCATTTGCTTTTGTCGCAAGAGGGGTATCATGAATCGCACTGAATTGCTCAAATTGGGTCCAGGTTGGCCAGGCAGCGGTAAATCCTATATTGGCAGCATTGGCAGCCCGAATTTTTTGGGCATACGAACGCACTTCAGCCCAGGTCCTGGGTGGCTTCTCTGGATCGAGGGCAGCTTTGCGGAAAGCATCCTTATTGTAAAACATGACGGCCGTTGAACTGTTGAAGGGCGTGGACATCATACGACCATCCGAGAGGCTGTAATAGCCCCGAACGGCCGGAACATAGATTTTTGGATCAAAGGGAACATTGGCCACTCTCATAAGTTCGTGAAGGGGTTTGATGGCCTCCCGAGCAGCCATCATGGTCGCAGTACCCACCTCGAACATCTGGACAATGTGGGGGGCATTGCCAGCCCGGAATGCAGCAATGGCAGCCACCATCGTATCCGGGTAAGATCCTTTGAACGTGGCATTAATATGGTAGAGGTTCTGTGAAGCATTAAAATCAGCGACGATTTTTTCCAAAATCCCTCCCAAAGGCTGTGCCAGTCCATGCCAGAACTGGAGTTCGACTTTCCGTGCCATTGCTGGAGAAATAAATGTTAATAACGTTAACGACATGAACACCGCGATTAAAAAATGCTTTGCTCTTTTTGTCATATTCCCTCCTCCTATCTATTTTGTAATCTGGCAGGCTAAACATATATAAAAAAGGATGCAATTGTCAAGAACAGGATTATTTGGATTCGGAATGAAAAAAATCATAGACCGATTGGGCTGATTTAAACGTCATTTTGGGAGCGTTGATCAGCTCCTCCAGGGAGGCTTTTTCCAACCTATCAACACTGCCGAAGCATTTTAATAGTTCTTTCTGA
>VGSF01000218.1 GCA_016875165.1 Deltaproteobacteria bacterium | reverse complement strand
GGGCGAAAATCCTTACCGGCTCCCATCAGATCCAGCTTTACCGCGGCGATGAATTGGTTACGACCTTCTCTTACCAGCTACCGTCTTGGGTGGACCTTTACTCTTGAAACGCCGTTCACGAAAAAAAAGCACGAAAGGTGTACTCTTCATCAATGGGATAAGCCATCAAGGAAGTTATCCACAGCCCCTCCGCTCTCCTGCTCTTGAAAGGCGTCGCTCCGGGGCTATGGATAACTTCCGGCTGAGCTTTGGGTAAACGATGTATTGACACAACCTAAATGCAAATTTGGGTTAACGATGTTCTGATATTTGGGAGTTAAGAAATGAGAAGTGAAAGAATTAAACAACGTCTCCCAAACAACGGAAGATCGATGGTGTAGAATTACGGCTCAGCAATGAGATCAGGGCAACCAATCAGAAGATCGATAGCGTCGAAGTCCGCCTCAGCGAGAAAATTGATGCCGTGGCTGCTGATCTTGCCGCCCATCGGGCCGATACCGAAGGGCACAAAACAGGTTATCGGATAAGCGAAAGCAGAGATTAAATGATGAAGGTATTTTACAAAAAGCAATTGAAGTTAAAGCGGTTCTCGTGTAAGTATGGATGAGAGATTTTCTGTCTTTGCCTATGACCTATTCCCCATTACCTGTTTTTTATCGCCTTAGGCTTTACGGCATGAAACGAGAATTGAAGGAATTGAGCAATGTCCCCCAAAAACAAGCCTGACCCCAAGGTGATTTTTGTGAGCGGCGCAGGGGTGACGAAGGATGTGGAGAAAGGGAAAAAGATTATTTGTGAAGAGTAATCCCTTAGTGAAGTTAATAAGTTAAGAACGTCCCTGCATGCCTATTTTGGGGGTTAACCGGTGAACGGGAAAGTAGAAAAATTAAGAAGATATTTTGAAGAAGAAGAAAATGTTCTATTGGCATTTATCTTTGGCTCTTCGGTCAGGGGAGCTCAGGGTGAGGATTCCGATTTAGATATTGGGATTTATTTAAGTAATAAGACAGAGGAAGACAAAATCTGGCGTGAGATAAGCAAGATTGTTGAACGGGAGATCGACCTTGTTGTTCTTAACGACGCTCCCGCTACCCTCATTTCAAATGTTTTCAAGACAGGAATTCCTCTTGTTATTAAAGATAGGAAATTATACTGGAATCTATATCTGCCAAAATCACTGGAGGCGGAAGATTTTCTGGAATTTGCAGAAAGCTACTGGAGAATTTACTCAAGGAGTGCATCTTTAATTCCCGAGGATAAAGTGAGGCTCTTGGAAAGGATACAGTTTTTAGAAAGTGAGTTTCGGGAAATTGAGGGATTCAAAGAATTGACTTTGGAGGAATATCGTCAGGACAAGGTAAAGAGAAGAAATATTGAAAGATGGACGGAGAACATTATCAATGCTACAATTGACATTGCCAAAGTAGTTCTGGCTTCGGAGAAGAAGGAAATGCCTAGAACATATGAGCAGGCTCTATCAAGCTTTGGGTTTTTTATAGGATTTGAGGAAAAGGAAGCGAATGAACTCTCCACATTTGCAAGATTACGAAACATTTTAGCCCATGAGTATTTGGATGTTACTTATGATAGGATTAAAAAATTTATTATTGCCTCTCCTCCCCTATACGAGAAAATCCTCAACTTTCTTTCAAAATACATTTGAAATCAGTGCTGTCTAAAACTGCGCTTTAAGGCATGGGGGTGAGGGAGATGGGATATTCAGGGGTGGAGGGTGGGGACGGATTCTAAATTTGAGCGGGCCAGGGGTGACCAGGGGCATTGAGAAGGGCAAGAAGATAATTTGCAATCATGAGGATTTTAGAAATAATAAGTTAATTATTTAAGAACGTCCCTGAGACCGTCCCTGAGACTCCGCTTATGGAGAGCATTTTGGGGTCAAAAACGAAGATATAGGGCTTAAAAACACCTATTTTTGGAACTTTAATCCAGAATAATCAAGCAGATAGCTTGGCCCGACCCCGGTTTAACGGTTTAATTACCGGAACTGTCGGTTTGCTCCTTTTGGCAAAGGAGCGCAGGCTGATTGCTGCTGTAACTGAATACTTTAAGGCCCTCCGATTATATGGGTACTGGCTTTCCGACGAGATTATTGCAGGTGCCATCTATGTGGCCGGGGAAGAAAAAGCATGATGGGGGTCAGGTCTTGATGGTGAGCTTGTCGAACCATAGCGTTTTTCCTATAGGGGCGCCGCCCTCTGATGACCCCGCGAAAAAGACAAACCGCTCACCCCTCCCGGATGAATGGAACATGACTTCGGAAAATTTCCCCGATTCCAGGATCGTCGTTCTTTACGGGCCCTCCGGATCGGGAAAGACAAGGCTGATGCAAGCCGTGGCCCGTTATG
>VGSF01000217.1 GCA_016875165.1 Deltaproteobacteria bacterium | reverse complement strand
AGAGAGAGAGAAGGGAGGATAAATAAAAGACAAAGCCCGACTTTGCATTAACAATGCCGGGCTTTTAAGATTCCTTTCCATCCTTTCTTCCCCCCAAGAGGTTTAAATGCTTAGCGGGAACAGACAGGTAGAGCGGTCTTAATCACAGGAGGTTTTAAAATAAGGTTTTATTCTTTTTTATCAAAAAGGAATTTCTTTGTCAATAATTTTTTTTAATATTTAAGCCACAGTTGATTATGTCCCTTCGGGACACCATTCCATTACCTCTCACCCCCATCCTACTCCCGCAGGAGAAGAGGTCTTAATTCGTCATGCCTGCGGAAGCAGGTATGAAATAAGAATTTTCTTTTTCAACTTTAGTGTAGCCTGAAGTTTGATGATGCCGTAAAAAGTTAAATTTCCATTCTTTTTGTCATTCCGGCGAAAGCCGGAATCCAGTCCCGCTCGGAGCGGGATTCAAGCAGTTCTGTCCGCCTAAGGCGGACTGTTTTCGCAGGAGTGACACTTTTACGACTTTTTACGAAGCCATCAAGTTTGATAATGTTTAATAATGGATTGAATATTATGGATTAATCATGTAGATTGAAACCATGGAAAGGGATGAAATTGTCAGATACTGGATTGAATCATCGGATGACGATTACCGGGTCATGCAGAGCCTCTTCGACAACGGGCATTATGTATGGGCTTTATTCCTGAGTCATCTGGTGGTTGAAAAATTGTTGAAGGCATACCATGTGAAAAATGTTGACACCAATTATCCCCGAATCCATAATCTCGTTGAAATAGCCGTTAAAGCAAAGCTTGATCTGGCGACGGAACAAAGGGTATCCTTGGTGGAGTTAACCACATTCAATCTCAGAGCAAGGTATCCCGATTATTAAAATCGGCTTCAAAAGAAGGCCACCCGTCAATTTGCGGAAAGTCAGATCTCTAAAGTAAAGGAATTCAGACAATGGCTCCTGGAAAAGATAAACAGTTGATCTACCAGAAGATAAAGGAGTACGTTCAGACCCTTGAACGAAGTAACGTCCCCGTCTGGCGTTTGTATCTTTACGGGTCTTATGCGAAAAATACCTATCATGCGGAAAGCGACATTGATCTGGCCGTTTTCTGGGACAGGGACGACATTGACGGGTTTGATGAGGATGTTCTATTGAGGAAATTGTGCTGGGATATCGATCTCCGGATTGAGCCTCATTCCTTTGCCAGGTCGGACTTTGACGAAAATGACCCTTACATCAAGAATATTATCGAAACGGGTGAGCGCATCCTTTGAAATTCATCGCTGAGAGATTTTATATTCTCTTTTCCGGCCTATCAACCCACTGAAAAAAGGAATTAACCATTAAAAGGCGCCCATTACTTCTTGCTGACTTCCCAAACGGTCAGAGCGCAACATGGGGTCATCGCAGAAAATAAATCTGTCCCCTTTTCTACTGATGACCCTTTCTGATCTACTTCCCATTCAAGTCCCAAGACCTGACCCCATTTGTGACATAATCTCTTTTAAATTCCTCCCGGGGTGAACAAACCGTCAATATCTCCTTTGCCGGACTCTTGCCCTTTCACTTTCTTACCAACCCATCCACCTCCAGGGTCATACCGTCGCGGGCGGCGATGACTTTTAGGCCGGTCTCCTGGCTTAAGCGTTCAGCCACTTCCCAGGGTTTGGCCTGAAGTATGCGCATCCCGAAGTGGGTAAGGACAACGGTTTTAGCCCGGCACTCTTTCAGGATCTCCTTTACATCCTCAAGGGAAAGATGGTCAATAGGATGTTGGGGTTCGGTTAGGAGAACGACATTCAGAATCAATAGTTCACCGGGGTACTGGGAAGGAAGGCCGGGAAAAAATTTTGTGTCGGTGATATATGAAATAGTTAGGCCAGGTAGGTGAAAGTTAAATCCATAGGTCTCGACAGAATGAACGTGTCTCTTAGCCGTGGAAAATTTTAGATTCTCGATCGAGTAATTTTCGTTCTCCTGCAAAACCTCGACCCGCTCCAAATAGCTTCGTACATAGCGGAAAACCACAGGATCTTCTTCCATGGCATCTTCCGGGGCAAAAAGGATGCCGCGTCGTCGATACCCTCCTTCGGTCATGGCTTCGATCATGGCGTTAGTGTCGCCTGAATGGTCAAGATGTTTGTGCGAGAGGAGGATGCCGTCCAGTTTCGTTGGATCGAGTTTGGGCTTGCTGGCCAGGCAGCGAACCAGGGCTCCAGGCCCGGGGTCCATATAAAGGTTCACGCCTTGAAAGGATAACCACAGGCTCCCTGAAGACCGGAGTTGTTTGGCTACGACGAAACGGGCCCCGGCTGTCCCGATGAACTTAATTGAATTAGCCACAGAGGACACAGAGTTTTTAAAACCATGATAAAAAAATGGGGTCTTCTCCAAATCGAGTGGGTAAATTTTAATGAAAAATAGGAGTTATCCATAGGGAGGTAGAGAAGCGGAGAGATTTTAGCCGACCCCAAAATGAGGTCGGCAGCCCCGCCTTGCGGGGCAAAATCTCGCAGCAGAACGTAG
>VGSF01000216.1 GCA_016875165.1 Deltaproteobacteria bacterium | reverse complement strand
CTCCAGATTCATGGGCGAACTGCTGAACTCCCACGGTTGGACTTTAACCAACAAGAATTCCGTTATGCGCGGCATACGGGCGTTGGTTCTGAAACAACTTATTTTGGGTAGGCGGAATTCCTGGGCAAGGAACCGCCCTTCTCTGACCTCGTCCGTGCGGCAAGACTACAATCGCGCGGCAAATCAGCCAGCAGTTCTCCTCTGCTTATTTCGATCTTGAAGATCCGCAGACCTCCCTCAGCCCCGCCATTGCTGCCCTTACGCTAAAAGATCTTCAGGGATTAGTAGTCATTGATGAATTCCAACAGCCCCAGAGGGCACCTCTATGTCTAAATAGTCCGATTGTCACAAGTTGTCTTTGAACCTACGTCCCCTTTTCCGTCCCCTTTTCCTTTTCTTTAATCGTAACTTTTAGAAGCCGAGAGCCACGCCCAACATTTTGGGTTCCAGTAGGGTCCTTACTCTGAAAATCGACCTCACGGAAGCCGAAAAACTTCTTCGCGAAAGCCCGCTGTTCCCGAAAGTACGCTTGACAAATGCTCCTACTTTGCTAAAATTCAGCCAGCCTAACCTGCCTTAAATTATCTTTGTCAAAACCATTTATGCAATGGTTTACGTAACCTTTAGAGTTTCGTAAGTGGCACGTATTCCACACTTCCAAAACCCCAGAAACATCCCCACGGTATGTTATATCCCCATTCTCAACGTTAAAAATTTGACGCTTTGATAAGCCCCCAAAAACTGCTTGACAGAATTTTTAGTCCTGATACCATTCAAATTGTAGACTATCCCTCGTTCACAAAAAACCTCCCAACAAAACCTCTAACCTTCTAGGAGCAGTTATGAGAAGGAGTTGCCAGAAGGATCCAATATGAAAGCTCCAAGGGAATATTGAATATTCTTTGGAGCCTTTTTAATTTCATATTTTTTAATAAAAGGAGGGAGAGGTGGCAACGAAACACAAGGTTATGATAATGCGATGCGAGGATTATGACTCGGAAAAGATTTCTGGGATAATCAAAGAAGGCATGGAAGAGTTGGATATTCGGCCGACCGGGAGGATTCTTTTAAAGCCAAATGTGGTAATTGCCCATCCAGAGGTGTTTCCTCATGCTTTTACCAGAAAAGAATTTTTAGATGGTGTTATATCAGCTACAAAGGAGAAAGCTGAAAATATCCGTGAAGTGGCCGTGGGTGAACGATCCGGAATTACATTGCCAACAAGATGGAATTTCAAGAATGCTGGGTACCCAGAAGTCTTAAAAAAGCACAGAGTTAAAGCCTATTACTTTGATGAAGTTAAACAGGTCCCCATGGAACTAAGAGGAAAGTCCAATCTCCGCAAGAATATTTTTATACCGGAGCCGATTGCGCAGACGGATTTTCTTATCAATCTTCCCAAATTTAAGGCCCATCCCTGGTGCAGGCTCACCTTGAGTCTCAAGAATTTTATCGGTATTCAAGACGATCGGCATAGACTTGTAGACCATAATATCTTCCTCGAACACAAAATTGCCGATCTTCAGGAGATCATCCAGCCGAAATTCATAGCGGTAGATTCGATTATAGCTGGACAAAAGATGATGCTTACGCCGACCCCATTCCCCATGGGGGCTATTCTTATGGGTAAAAATTCATGCGCGGTCGACACTGTTGGTTGTCACATGGTTCATGTGGACCCGAAAGATATAATTCATCTTCGGTATGCATCCGAGAGAGGTTTTGGACCCATGAATCTGGAAGAAATTGATGTCCTTGGAGATTTCCCACTCAAAGAGGTTCAGGAAAAAACCCGATCTTTTGAAATCTGCATGGAGCACATTGACAGTTATTTTGCGGGGAAAAGTAATCTGAGTTGTACGGTGGGAACGTTCCCTGAAAAACATTCCCCCGATTATTGCTGGGGCGGCTGTCCAGGCGCTCTTCAAGAGGCGATGCATATATTTAAGGGCTATTATCCGAACGTAAATGAGGAAATGAAAAAAGTCCGGTACGTTGTAGGTAAAATAGCTGAACCGCTTGAACTTGATGATGATGAAAAAGTGATTTTTGCAGGAAACTGCACCAGTTGGGAAGGAACAATTAACGGTGATCATGTTAAGATCAAAAGCAGCTATAAGCCTCCCCAAGAGGTAGATGAACGTAAAAGTAAATCGAATGATATGTTGTTAAAAACCTGGAAAACCCTTTGGAGCTGTTTCAAACAGAAAAATTCCAGATATATCCATGCAAAAGGATGTCCCGTCTCAGTCGGTGATCATGTTCATTATTTGTCGGCCATTGCTAAGATTAAGAATGTTAATTTTGACCCGAGGATGTTACTTCCGCTCAACGTGGCCTATTGGAAGATGCGAACCAATCGTGCGCTGAATCGACTTTTTGGATAGGCTTTTTCTATTCACGTTTTCAATGCAGAAACAGGGACGCCCTTGCAGAAACAGGGACGCCCTTAAGATTCTAAGATAGTCACTCAACTAACTGGTAGCCGTTCTCACGCGCAACGCTTTCGCCTCTCTCTACCGAGTATCCAATCCCCGGAACACTCAGTTTAAGGAGCTTG
>VGSF01000215.1 GCA_016875165.1 Deltaproteobacteria bacterium | reverse complement strand
TCTGTGAGGGATCATCGACAACTGACGTATGGTCGAGATAATGTGGCACCGCCGGGAAACTAGGCGGAAACGGAGAACACAAACATCGACCTACAGCGTCGGAAGAAACTGATCTACTCGACTCAATTATCAATACCTAACCCTATCCTTCAGGAGGGCCATATGAAATGGTATTATCGCCAAGCGCCGATGTGAGGCCTCCAAGGGAATTGGAAATACCTTGGGGGCTCACATATTTTTTAACAAATTGCCACACGGTAATCCGTTCTTTTTTTAACTCACCATCAATTTCATAAATAATAGTACTGCAAAGGAGGCAGATTATTATGAACTCCGGGAAAGAATCTGTTTTTCGATTTCGCTTGGCTGCTGCAGTTATTTCTGTTGCATTGTTCCTGTTAATCCCCTCTTTAGTCGGGGCGTGGAGCAACAAGTTGGTGGTTGATACTGACTTCGGCAAACTACAGGGGTATCTTAGCAACGATGGAACCGCCATGATATGGAAGGGCGTCCCCTATGCCAAACCTCCTGTTGATGATCTCCTAAATAATATCGAACTCCGGTGGAATGCACCTCAGGACCCAGAACCTTGGGCTGGGATTCGCGATGCAACTAAGCCGGCCATGAAATGCATTCAGCTTTATACAACGGTTGACTGGATTCGAACCGGGGCAGTAGATCCCGAAAGTAGTGAGGATTGCCTGTATGTGGATATATTTCGGCCCAATAATTCAAAGAGACTTCCGGTCTATGTCTGGATTCACGGGGGTTCAAACAATTTCGGATCGGCAAAGGAATATAACGGTGAGAAATTGGCAACTCAATCCGAAGTCGTTGTCGTAGTTGTACAGTACCGCCTTGGACCAATGGGATGGTTCTACCATCCGGCCCTCCAATCAGGAACAGACCCGCTTTCTGATTCAGGGAATTTTGGCACCTTGGACCACGCCCAGGCACTCAGATGGATTAAGGAAAATATTGACGCCTTTGGGGGAGACCCCCATCGCGTGACCGTTGCCGGAGAATCCGCCGGGGCGCACAATACTATGAATATGGTGATCTCACCAATAGGGAAGGGACTCTTTCATCGGGCCATATACCAGAGCGGCGGGATGGCACCAGTTACGGCTGTTTCAGGGAGGGTTTCGGCCAACGACTATATCGAGAAACTATTGATGTTCAAGGACAATGTGAGTACGCCGGTCCCTCCGGCCACGAGAGCCCTATACGCCCAGAAACGAGTCGAGATGGAGAACAATGGAACTCTGGGTCCTTACCTTAGGAGCGTCAATGCGGGTGATTTCTTTCTCGCCCTCATCAAGTACGGATCTGTACCCACTTTTCCTGTTATTATGGATGGATATGTCATGCCGCTTGGTGGCTGGATCCCGGCAATCCAATCCGGCAACTATAACAAGATGCCGATTATCCTGGGTAGCAACGAACATGAGACGAAGGCTTTTATGCCCCTCTTTGGGTCTTTGATGAAACTATGGTATGGGGTGCCTTCTAGTTCATACACATGGTACTCGTTATTTACGTCAGTTAGAAACAATAATGTCCCAGATTATATGGCTGTATTGGACACGCCGTTTGATCGGGATCTATATGATCAAACAGGATATTTTGGCAGCCTACAATGGAAGGCCAAAAACGTGGACTCGATAGCCCGTGAGCTTTCCAAGGTCCAGGACAAAGTATACGCTTACCTTTTTAAATGGGGGGACATCGGATCAGGACCAAAACCATTTGATTTCATCTACGGGGCCGGTCACGCAGCAGAGATCCCCTTCTTCTTTGGCGGAAATAAAGGATTGTTCAACATTCCAGATTTAACAGGCCCTGGGGCAAGAGCGCTTCAAAGCGTCATGATGGGTCATCTTTCTAACTTTGCTCAAACAGGGAACCCCAACTCTGGAGACCCAAACAAAATGTTCCCGCCAAAACGCACAAAATGGCTCCAGTGGTCAAACACCCCCGGCGGTCCAAAGTCAATCGTCTTCGATGCTGATTTCAATGGGGCCAAAATCGCTATGATGAATGAGGAAGTGACATTTGCCAGCGCTGAAGCTGAACGTCAAGCTTGGGTCGCCGATCAAAACCCCCTCAATCGAACGACAGCAGATAACGTGACGAAATTTTTCTTGTGGCAACCACCATGGTAAGCTGAGAGACTATAAAGAAATGTGCTCGAAGGCAGGGGGATCATCCCCTGCCTTTTTCTTTTCCTATACTACCTATTAAATCCCCTCCCCTCATCCCTCCTGTCGTCCTTATGGCAAAATTTCAGGGGGCTAAAGATTTTTCTTGACAACTCATCATATGATGAGTATATCAAAGGTGCACGCATGCAAATCAAAATTTACCTGATTCCCCATGGTATCTGCTCCTGCCACCGTTTACCGTCCCCGGAACCCCCAATCCTCCGATTATTACCGGTGCGTGGAAAACCATTTGGAAACCTTCATTGAAGTCTACGAGGAGAGGTTCGAAAGGCGGTACGGGTTCTGGCGACCCTACCTCCAGAAGGTCATTACCCGATACCTGGAATGCGGCGACCTGCACCACGGCTTTGCCCGGGTGAAGTGCCCGGATTGCAACCATGAATATCTCCTGGCCTTGACGTGGGCGTCATACTGCACCTCTTCTGACCGAGTTGGAACCATGACTTGCCTTTTCGGTTTCGGTGTTTTCCGGTTGCATCGGCTCGTAC
>VGSF01000214.1 GCA_016875165.1 Deltaproteobacteria bacterium | reverse complement strand
GGTGAACGGCGCCGGGAGTATCTAACCGAGCTTGTCGTGGCATGGGCTGATTTTATAAAAAAGAGGGTGATCTTGTCAAGCGCAATGCACTGTAAGAATCAACGTCCCCCTTTTCCGTTGAATGATGCCGGTTTTCCCTTATGAAATGCCGAATCTTCTCTGTCTCCGCTCCATATATAAAGGTCTCCTTGAGCCGCCGAACGACCTTCTCCATATCCTCTCGAAAGGTGGCCTCCTCGCAATAATTGTCGATGAGGTACTCGAGGACATAGCGGGGGAATTCATCAACCCCGGTGTTAAGGGTATGTGCCTTGTTTACAACCTTCCCTTTAAAAATCTCTTTGAGCTTTTCGTTCATGGCAATATCCCCAGCTTCATGAGCAAGGTGTTCACCCTCTCAAAAGCATCTCTTTGCATGCGTTCCTGCTCATCCAGATCTTCAATTTCCTCAAAATCTACCACTGATTTTGGGCCGAAGGCCTTTTCAGAGGAAAATTTCCCTGCCATCTTCATCAGCCCCTCTTTGACCAGGCCATGATGAAGGTGCGGCTTGAACTCCTCTGCCAGTGCATCGATGCCTCCCGGATAATGGCGTGCGCAGTAATAAATGTCATAAGCATCTTTTTCCTTCATCCGCGTATCCATGGCCATGCCTTTCATAACGAGAAAAGGCACGATGGAGGCAACCCGCATTATCACGGCATCTTGAGCGCCATTCGGAAGTTTCCCTGCAAAACGTATTTCCCTCGCCATTTCGAAAACCAGATCACATCCCCTCACTTTGCGAGCATGTACGCCTTGGATTCTTTGATGACGATGTTTCGTTGAAGTTCCTTCATATTCACCGGCAAGGAGGTCCACTTGCACATTGATCTCCTTACCTCTCACACTGACTGTTCGATAAAAAATAAAAGGCTGCTCCCCCTGCCGATAACCCTTGCCCTGAAGCAGATCCTGGATCCTCTTGTAACCTTCTTCATGGATCTTCTGATGGTTCAAGGCGATATCAACATCCATACTCCCAACATGGGGAACATCCGAAACGGGTAGTAGAACCTCCGGAATCCAGCCGCCTATGAGGGCAATGTCGTCTTTGTATTCCCCCAGTAGATGCACCAGTTCAATAAGCACAGAGCGCGCCGCTTCTACTGCCTCGGCCGTATAATCCCTCCGTGTCACCATGCTCCGCTGCCCAATTGATGCGTTTTCGTGCCCTGGGTCGTCATCCGGATTCGACCTATTTCATGGGTGTATTCCTGACCATTTTGGTTTAATTGCCTCTTTTAGCAAAACTTCGGCGGCCTCTTCCCCCCGGCCTTTAAAGCCCTTCAGGTCAAGATAAACCTGCAGGGGGGAAGCTGTCCGGATACCATCAATCACCTGAGCTCCGTAAAAGACCCCATCATCATAAGGCTCTAACAGCGTCACATTGGCTCCGCTGGGTACCTCTTTTATGTTTAAAGCCATTTTCAAATCCTCCCGGATATTGGAAACATAGGCCATCGCTCTGTTATAGCGCACTGCAGGGGCGAATCGTGCAGCACCTGAAAAGCCCGTCAGAGCATATTCGACGCCTTTTTCATTGCAGACCTCTGTCAGCTCGGATTCTATTTCGGGAAGGTCCTTCAGGGAATAGAAATTGCGAATCTCATTCTTTCGATAAGTATAAGCGGTTGACCATTCTTCAAGCAGCATCCACGGTTCAATTAGCGAAAACCCCTCCTGCCCGGTGGTTATCCATTCTTGGTCAAGCAGCCGCTTTTTCACATTTGCAACTTGTCCCAAGCTGACCCTTGCTTCATTGGCAAGGTCTTGCGTTTTCCAGACTTTCCCGGGGTTGTTTAACAATACCCGTAGGACCCTTGAAGACTTGGGGGAATAAATTGAGACCAGTTCTCTCCTTGCCCGAAATGGATTCGGTTCGCCCGTCCGCTTTATATACACCTGCCCGAATGACAGATAGCAATTACCGGCATAATCCATATAACCAATCGAGTCCGCTGTGCAGATTTCAGCCGCCCTTGGAGATATGTAGGGGGCCATGAAAACACAGTAGGCATTGGGGAAGGTATTGCGAAGGCGGATCAACTGGTTGACTGCTTCGCGGGCCATGCGCGGTTGCCCGTTATTCTTAACCTCAATGGCGAGGAGCTGCTTGCGGCCATTAAGCGCCAGGGTGACCAGCAGGTCTACCCCTCCCTTTTCCCGCTCAAGCGAATCGATTTTAAGGAAGGGAATTTTTTCGAGTATCCCTCTGAGGGTATTTTCAGCATTTGGTTCAAGGTCTAAGAGATAATTTTTCACTATTTTAATACCTTTCAACAATCGTTGAAAAATATTATCTCAATGAAAATATAATTTGTCAAGAAATTTTTTCATTATTTATAAACTTTCAGCAATCGCTGAAAACATTAAAAATGATGAAATATAATGGAACGGTATTATTCAACTAATTGATATTGTTTATATTATTTTCTATATTTTTTCACAACCTGGTCAATGTCGATTTTAGCCTTACGCACCGGCCGTATCGCCTTCCTGGCCGCTTGTTCCGGCTCTACGCAATCCTTTTTATTCCCTTCCATCCAAAGGTCGATCTCTGACCGTTTAAACCTGACCAACCGCCCGATCTTGTAATAAGGGTGGAAATATATTTCAGCGATTTGATTCCTGAGGCCCAAAGACGCTTGTTGAAAGAATTCGAGACCACAGCGGAAGAAGAAAACT
>VGSF01000213.1 GCA_016875165.1 Deltaproteobacteria bacterium | reverse complement strand
AAGAACATTGAGGTCGTTGAGATTGCTAGTTTTTCAAAGCAAATCAAGAAATTGTCCTTCGGTTAGACCAGCCTTATGAATAGCACTTTTTAGCAAACCGATTTTAAGTTCCCCTTTCCCTGGAATAGTAATGATCATACCATTTGGCATTTTTATATTACTATGGTCTCCCTTTCCCGGCCTCTCGATCCCGCCTGCACGTAGGAAAGCCTTTATTGCATCTTTTCCCTTGATCCCTCGCAATTCCCTACTCATTCTTCTTCGGCCTCTTAGATTTCCACATGACTAAAGACCATCGTTTGATCTTTAGGAGCCTGTCTTCCCTCTGTCTCAAGAGCGATTAAGTGAGATTCAATTGCTTCTTTTATGTTTGAAAGGGTTCCTTCAACGGTTTCCCCTTGGGAGAAACAACCCTGCAATGCAGGAACTTCTCCCCAATATCCACCTTCTTCTGCCGGATGTAAAATGACTGTATATTCCATCTTTCTCACCTCTAAGTACGATTGGATTTCTTATAATTCTATTACATTAAAATGAATCTGACAACCATCTTCATCTATCAATCTTATCTGAGGTGTTAGGTCTACACTATTCTCTATCTTATCTGTCTGGTCTGCTCGGTATCTCTCGTCTGCCTGGCTATTTTAACATCTGGGGGACGTAGTTGATTTCTATCACTTTTCATTTTCTGCCCACGGTCTGTTGCTTTCGGGTCCAAATTGAATTGGAGGGGACGTAGGTTCTAAAACAACTTATTTCGTCTATCTGGTTTTTTTAGTTTCTCTGGACAATATTTATTCCTTTGGAATGGAAATGATCCTTCGACGAGCTCAGGATGGAAGTTAGGCTTCGCCTGGAATACATATCAGGGGTTTCGGGGTTTAACTCAAATATTTTAGAATATGTCTTACGTATTCTTTGAAATCGTTTTTGCTCTTCCGTGTGGTGTTTAAAAGAATATTTATATCTACCTTCTCGTATCGATGCACCAACCGATTCCGGAGCCCGACAACAGGCGCAAGCTTTGCAGCAAATTCCTGGGGCAGAATGTTGTTCTCAGCCAGAACCATAAAGGCGCTTTGAAAATCCTCCGGCACCCGCAACTGAGCGTAACGGATAAAATGGTTATTAATGTCTATCATCTCATCCACGATGAGCTGAATGATTCTCTCCAATGCCCTCAGCTTTAACCTATCCTCCTTGATCTCCTGATCCGGATAGGCAAGGACAATTTCCAATTCCTAATAATAGGATTGAATATATGCTAATTTTGCCTCCACAAACCTCTTGTCAATCATCTGATAAACTCTTCCAGTCGCTGGCGGCGTATTCTATCAAGGATTTCTATTTCTTTCATCTTGCGCATGTTAGCCGATTCTAATTGGTGCAAAAGCATCTCATCTCTCTGAAAAAGAATTTTGTAATTCTTTAACGCCTCATGTTCCAGAAGCGGGGAGGCAGTCCTTAAATCCACCAGATCGACGTCATCTGAGTGAAAAATGGAACCCAGCTCATAAATGAGTTGAATTTTCACGGTCTCGGACAAAATCTGCCTTCCGTAGACAGCTATGTCGATATCGCTTTCGGGATGGAGATCCCCTGCGGCGCGAGAACCGAATATCAAGATCAAGTCCAGTTGGTATTTGTCTGCTATGTCTTTAAATTCTAACATGTTCACTCATTAGAAAGACCTGTGGGGTCAGACTTAATTATTGAGTTTCCTTCCTGTCTTTCTCGTTTCTCACTGAATGGGCGTGTGGTAGGGATTATGAGAAGGTCTTGAGACGTTTTTCTAAATCTTCGACCCTTTGCTGAAGAGTGGATACACGCTGCTTGAGATCCGCAACCTCCCCTTCGAGTCGCTCCTTATCGAGTCGTTTTTCGATCCTGTCGATAGCTGCATTGGTGGCATAGTATTCAGTCTCAAGCCTTTCAAGCCTTTTATAGACTTCGTCAAAATGTTGCAGGATATCACGAAACTTCTGATCGTGCTCGTCGAGCTTTGTCCGAATCGCTTTAAATTCAGGTTCAATTACCTTCCCGTAAAATTCGTTCAGCGCATCGAATACGTCTTTTTTGGTGATCGCCGCCATTACCCTCGCCTCACGTTTTGAGAAACCGTATCATATTCTGCAAGCTTTGTCCAGTTTCAACGAAGGCCCAAGTTGCCTCGCGGGGACGTTGATGAAAATCGGTACTTTTTACTGTCTGCATGAATCAAAGATTTGGGTTGCTTGGGTTTGTTGAGTTACTTGAGTTATCGGGTCACCGGGTTATTGAGTCATTACGCGAAGGCGTCAATGCCCTTGGTGGACCAGGCCTGGATGGCTTTTTTCTCCTGGATCGTTAATTCTCCAAGGTATTTGCGGGGGTTGCCGCACATCCAGCAGGAGCAGACCGTGTTGTTTTTAGAAAGATGACCCGGATTCTTCGCATGCCAATGCTTTCGACGCAGCCTCTCGTGGATGACCCGGTTGCGGTCATGACGGCGAATTGCTCTCTTAGTGAAGAAGCCGGGGTTGGGTCAGTTGGGGTCACATCTTCAGATGTCATTTTCTGGTTTGTTTGGATAAAAGTTATTCCTTCGGAATGGAAGTAATCCCTCGACAAGCTCGGGATGGAAATGATCCTTCGACGAGCTCAGGATGGAAGTTAGGCTTCGCCTAGAATTTCGATCCAATTTCTTTTCCTCTCTGGTCCCCCTGGGGACGCTGTTAACTTATTAATTTGCTAACGTTATTATTAAGAGTCTCAAAATAGTCAATACATTTTAAG
>VGSF01000212.1 GCA_016875165.1 Deltaproteobacteria bacterium | reverse complement strand
TCATGCCTTCGAAACTGGTATCAAATCTCGATGAAGCTAAGGGAATCCCCACGTAAACGATTGTTGCAAACAGAATCAATGGAAAACCATCCTCTCCCATGCCTTCGTTAAGTTAGCGCTTATGCCCTTCGACGGGGAGGGGAGGGTGGGGGTGATAAGGGGTTAAAATTTCTAAGACTCCCATTTAAATGCCCCTCACCCCAACCCTCTCCCGCAAGGGGGTTTCCGGATGAGAATTAATTTGTTACCGAATTTCCATTTGACATTCAAACTATGTTCATTTATATAAATACAGATCTTGGTTTACAATATTCTAAATCAATGGAGGGATAAATGGATAAATTGATTATTACTGTGGCCATCATCGGGGGCATCACCACCCGGGAGAAATCTCCCCACCCGCCCATGACCCCGCAAGAAGTCGCTGAAAGCGCTATCGAGAGTTATCACGCGGGGGCATCGGTCTGCCATATTCACGTTCGCGACCCCAAGACTCACCAGCCTTCCATGAAGTTTGAGCTTTACAAGGAAGTTTTTGAACGAATCCGGGAGAAGTGCGATATGATCATCAACCTCTCCACCGGTTCAGGGGGGCGGCTGCTATATAATCATCAGGCATCGGGTTCTTCATGGGATACTTCAGGATTAAAAAGCCCGGAGGAACGTGTAGAACACGTTGTGAAATTAAAGCCCGAACTATGTTCGCTCGATGTGGGATCATTGAATTTCGGCCCCTTCGCTTTTATTAATCTGGTTTCCGTGGTTGAAAAGATGGCCAAACTGATTAAAGAGGCTGGCACGAAACCGGAATTAGAAGTTTTTGACATCGGCCACATCCGCATAGGCAAACATCTTATCCGCAAAGGGCTGGTGGATAAGCCCCCTTTATTTCAGCTTTGCCTGGGCATTCCCTGGGGAATCGAAGCCACTACCGAGAACGTGGTTTATATGCTAAACAACCTGCCCAGCGACTCCCTGTGGTATGCTTTCGGAATCGGGGCTCAGCATTTTCAGATGGCCGCGGTCTCCATGGTCAATGGCGGCCACGCTCGGGTAGGCTTCGAAGACAACCTTTATATAAAGAAGGATGTCCTGGCCACCAGTAATGCCCAGATGGTCAGAAAAGTGGTGGAGATCGCCAACCTGATGGACCGGGAAGTGGCCACTGCCAAAGAAGCAAGGAAAATCCTGGGACTGGAAAAATAAACGAGAAATAATGAAAGATTCTATACTATCCCCCTATCAACGTCCGTCCTTTTCTCCTTCGGGCTTTAAAGCCGCGAATCCTCAAGCGCGTCGCCAAGGCGTTCTACTGATGATTGGCGCCGGTTTTTGCTGGAGTACCGGCGGCATCCTTGTTCGCAATGTTACGCTCAGTGATCCATGGGAGATCGTCTTCTGGCGCTCGGTTTTCATGGTGATCTTCCTGACAGGCGTGCTCGCCTTATGGCACAGGACAAAGATGTTCGGGAAGATCGCTGAGGTGGGCAGGCAGGGGGCGTTGGCTGGGGCGCTGCTCGCTGCCACTTTCTTTTTCTTCATCCTCTCGGTAACGCGCAACACCGTGGCCAACACGCTTGTCTTGATGAGCATCGGGCCGTTCTTCGTGGCTGTATTCGGCAGGATATTTCTCGGAGAATTAGTGCCGCTGCGTACCTGGAGCTCGATTGCGGTGGCGCTGGCCGGGATCGTGCTTATGTTTTCCGAGGGGATAGACTCAGGCCGGAGCCTCGGCAACTTTCTGGCGTTGGGTGTGCCTACTGCCTTTGCCCTGAACATTGTCGTGCTGCGCCGCGCCCATGCCAGCGTGAGCATGGTTCCGGCGGTCATGCTCGCGGGCATCTTTTCGATCATCATCTCGCTCCCGCTCGCTTGGCCTCTTACACCAACGCTTCATGATCTCACGATATTATGGATTATGGGTTGGCTGCAGCTTGGCGCCGGGTGTGTGCTGATGACGATTGCCACGCGTTATCTTTCGGCTGGGGAAGTCGGTCTGTTCGCGCTGCTCGAGACGATCCTCGGACCCGTCTGGGTGTGGCTCGGTATTGGAGAACGCCCCACTAACATCGCCTTGGTTGGCGGTGCGATCGTTATCACCGCCCTGCTGGCCAATGGCCTATTCGGCATGCGAGGAGAAAAGAAGCAATAAGTCCTTATCTTCCTGCCAAGTATCATGAAAGGTGCCATTCAGTAAGGTTTCAGCATATACGTGAATAGGGGCTTGCCACTCCCCAATTTATTCGCCCCCCATTTTATCATGGCTCTGGCCCGGGGGCGCTGATTCCGCCTTAGGCGGAGAAGAATCGGCCGCGATTAGACTTTCTCAAGATTCCCTTCTGACCATCCGCAAAGGAAGGCGGCCAGGAGATCGGCAAGGTAAGTTGATTGATAAGCCTATCTAAAAAGCCGCTTAAATCACACCCGGCCGCCCCAATTTTAGGACTTATAATTCTCGCCCTCACGTATTCTACTTTTGGTTGCGGAGGGGGTGGGGGTGGTGAGAGTGGGATTGAAAGGTATTCCGTAACATTAGGCTGGGATGCGCCAACTACGAATGTAGACAGGAGCGACCTGACGGATCTGGCAGGATATATTTTTTATTACGGAACATCACCTGGCGTCTTGAACCAGGAAATAAACGTTGGCAATGTCACAACTTATCCTATTCCTACCCTTCCTCAAGGGACACACTATTTTGCGGTTAAGGCATATGACAGAGACGGAAATCTGAGTGATTTTTCAAATGTTATCTGTGTCCACGGGTGTCCAATTAATAATCGAATAAAGTCAATTGGTTGTCTGGCATGGTGATCAGTTTTGTGCATTTTGGTGGTACGAGTGCCGATAAAATGGGCTTTTTCTCGAAAAGTGAGACACTCAAAAT
>VGSF01000211.1 GCA_016875165.1 Deltaproteobacteria bacterium | reverse complement strand
CTGGGGCTTTTCAATGACTACAGGGTGAGGTATTACAGGGTTGAAAGCGCTGCCAGTCGATAGGTCTCATAATCCTTTGGATGAAGGTAACAGGAAAGCCCGGTACGGGAAAACCGTACGCCGGGTTTGACGAGGCGGGGGCTGGAAACGGGCTAAACCGAGTACCGCGCCAGTCCTCGACCCTACTGATGAGGGGGAGCTGGAGATAGAGCAGGGCTGGGCTATTGAGGCACTGTCATACGAAAGAGGCAGAAACAGCTAGGTCCAACCTAAACCACTACGCCAGCTCTCTACTCTACCCTCAGTCCTAAGAATTGAAAAGTGAAAGAATTGAACAACGTCCCCCAAAACAAGACCTGACCCCCATTCACAGTCTTAGTGAACAACGTTCCCCAAGTCCACGGCCAAAGTTTCCTAAAATGATGAGGGGTGTTACATGGATATAAGCTATTCAATTAACGGTATTCCTATACGATTAACACATGAAAGATGGTATCATATTATTGAGAACCATGATGATTTAGCGAGCTATTTTTACGAAGCTTTGGATACGGTAGAGAACCCAGAATTTGTTCTTAGAGGGAATCAGGGTACTTTAAAAGCCACTAGGAATTTGGGAAAAGATAAATGGTTAGTGGTAGTTTATAGGGAAGTGGCAAAAACAGATGGCTTTATTATCACTGCTTACTTCATAGAAAAAAAACCGAGAGGAGAAATCATATGGCAACGGCAATAAAAAATGAAGAGATTGTGAAAACTTGCATAGGGCTATCATCAGAAATCATTAGACTTCCAGTCGAACATATTTGGGTTGATTATGATAAAGAAGCAGACGTTTTGTATTTGAGTTTTAGGAAGCCTCAAAGGGCCAAGAAAACAATTGAGTTAGATGATGATATCCTGATCCGAAAGGACGGAAGAAAAATTGTTGGTTTAACGATCTTAAACGCAAGTATAAGAGAAAGAGAATGAAGTTATGAGGTTTATAAATTCGCAATCAGAATTTTCAATTGTCGCAATGACTCTTTGCTCTGCTCTCTGCGCTATGCCATCTGTGATCGCCTATTGCCTGTAGTTAATCGCTATGCGCCATGCTCTTTGTCCCTTGCGCCTCACGGTAAGAAATGAGAAGTGTATGAATTCAACAACGTCCCCCATGACGTCCAATGAGGAGGATTAAAAACATGGACATTACTTTCCAGAAGGCTTTGGATATTGTGGAATCACTCCCTGAGTATCAACAAGAGGACCTAATTGATATTATCCGGCGGAGATTGATCGAACAGAGGCGAGATAGGCTTGCAGATAGCATCAGGGAGGCAAGGGAGGAGTATGCTAGGGGTGAGATTAAAAAGGGAACAGTTGATGACTTGATGAAAGAACTTTCAGAATGAGAACGCTGATCTGGGGAAAATCCTTTGTGAGGGCGTTTAAACGATACGGCAAAAAACACCCCTCGCTCATGAAAGACGTTGAAAAGACATTAAAGCTTTTAGTCGAAGATCCCTTTGCTCCTCCATTGGAAACTCACAAACTTAAGGGCAAATTAGCAGGTTCATGGGCTTGCGAAGTGGGATATGATTTACGGATCGTCTTTGACTTCATAAAAAAGGAAGGAAAGGGTGAGGATGATATCTTCCTTTTAGAGATTGGTTCGCACGAAGAGGTCTATTAAGCTCAGAGAAACCAAAAAGACTAAAGAAACCAGATAAACTAAACAAACCAGAAAAACCAAAAAAACCAAAAAGACCACCTAAACTCGACGGATGTGATATTTCAAGACCTGACCCCCAAGCCTAAACTCGACGGATGTGATATTTCAAGACCTGACCCCCAAGCCACCGCGATTGCCTGACCCCAGCGCTTAATTACCTTGGAGTTCTCCATACGGGCTGTGATTCTGATCCGGGGATTGTCGCTGAAAGGAAGAAAGGATTTTAGGGATGTCTCTGTCGAAAAATGTCCAAGGAAAAGAATTAGCCCCCACGATAAAGACAGACAGAAGTGAATAAAATAAACTACGTGCCCCAAAACGTCCCGTCCCCCAAAACGCAAAACATTTAAGATGAAAAACGAAATATATTTTGAAATAAAAACTCCTCTTGATGTTCGGGTAAGAACTACAAAGGGATATTGGAATTATATAGTTAACATAAAGCATAAGGTTATGGAGCGGAAGGAAGAGATAGTGAAAAATACATTATCCCAACCTGATGAAATTAGGAGAAGCAAGTTTGACGAGGATGTCTTTTTGTATTATAAGAAGAAAGATGATAGAATATATTGTGCTGTCGCAAAGCATGAGGGCAAAAAAGGATTTCTAATAACGGCATATATGACAGACAGGGTAAAGGAAGGGGAAGTGGTATGGACAAAGTAACTGTGTATTATCACAAGGAGATGGACACGATGGATATCTGGTTTGGTAACCCAGAAGATGAGGCTATGGCCGAGGAAGTGGGAGAAGGGCTCATTCTGAAAAAAGATAAGGATGGGAAAGTAATAGGAATAGAAAAGCTATATGTAACCAAAACTCTTGGAATAAAACAGCCACTCCCTGTTGAAGTGGTTGTTGCGTAGGGTTTTTTGCCTATTTGCCAGGGTCGGGGTCATCAGAGACCCTTTATCAGAAGATCGAGAGCGTCGAAGCCCGCCTCAGCGAGAAGATTGATGCCGTGGCTGCCGACCTCGCCGCCCACCGGGCCGATACCGAAGGGCACAGGACAGGCTACCAGGTAAGTGAAAGCAGAGATTAAATGATGAAGGTATTTTACAAGAAGCAATTGAAGTTATAGCGGTTCTCGTGTAAGTATGGATGAGAGATTTTCTGTCTTTGCCTATGACCTATAACCTATAACCTATTACCTGTTTTTTATCGCCTTAGGCTTTACGGCATGAAATGAAAATTGAAGGAATTGAGCAACGTCCCCCAAAAATTGGTGAAGGGGGGGGTTGTCAATGATCGCCTCAAT
>VGSF01000210.1 GCA_016875165.1 Deltaproteobacteria bacterium | reverse complement strand
CGGATCGAAAGATGAAAAAATCACCTGATCCACCATCCCAGCCTTCTCCACCTCCCCGAGTGCGCGGTCGGCCAGATCGAGGATCGTCCATCTGCCATAATCTCCCTTCTTCAATTCAATATTGACCTTAATTTGGCCATAAGCCAGTTGTAGCACCTCCTTGAGGGTCGGAATCTGCTCCCCCGAGAAGGAGGAATGAAACTTCGAACCCGCATCCAACTTCTTCAACTCATCCAGAGTTAGACCGATCACTCTCCCCTTCCCGCTGGTAGTTCTTTCCAGCGTCTCATCATGGATCACCACGACCTCTCTATCCTTCGAGAGACGGACGTCGAGTTCGATCATATCGCTGCCCACTTCGATCGCTTTCTTAAAAGCGGCCATCGTATTTTCCGGGGCGACTCCTGAAAACCCCCGGTGGGCAACAACCATGACCGGAAACTTACCGGATAATCGCACGGGTTTGATGGATTCGGTTCTATGTATGGAACAGCCTGTTGCTCCCATCCACATGACCATCGAGATAAGAAGGGTTTGTATCCATATCAGAAGAATCTGAATCGGTCTCATGTTTACCGACGAACATAAAGGGAAAAGAAGTTATAGACAAATCCTAATTAGAATCCGTTTATAAATGCACTTTTTGTGTCATGCCGGACATGAGGAGCCTGCCCGGTGCTTGATACGGGGGGGTATCCAGTCCCGCCTTTGGCGGGATTGAAATTACTGGATTCCGGCTGGAGTTTACCCCGTTGCAGAACGGGGCCGGAATGACGACCTTTTGAAAAATCTTTAGTTTATGGACAGACTCTAATTAAGCCTCAGGCCGGTTTTGGGGTCGAAAATGTGAATATGATCTGCCACCGCCTGCACGCCAAGCTTATCTCCAGGGGTTATCTTAAAACCACCGGGAAGCCTTAACGTCAGCATATCGCCATAACCTAAATTGCCATGCACGATTGTATCGGCTCCCAACATTTCTACCACCTCAACCATCAGAGACAAGGCTGCAGATTGATCCTCTGCAACAATCATATGCTCCGGCCTTATCCCCATCATGACTTCTTTCCCGTGTGCCTGCGTGACAGGTTTTGACAGAGGAATCCGTCTCCCGCCCGGCATTTTTAGCTCATCACCCGAGGGAGAAAGGTCCAGTTTGATCATATTCATCGCCGGAGACCCTATAAAGCCCGCCACAAAGAGCGTGGCCGGACGGTTGTAAACCTCAAGAGGGGTCGCAACCTGATCAAACCGACCCGCATTCATCACAACGAGCCGGTCAGCCAGCGTCATGGCCTCTACCTGATCATGGGTGACATAGACGCTCGTTGTTTTGACCGACTGATGCAGTTTTTTTATCTCCAACCGCATCTGGACCCGGAGTTTTGCGTCGAGGTTTGAAAGCGGTTCGTCGAAGAGAAAAACCGAGGGTTCTCGGACAATTGCCCGTCCCATGGCAACCCGCTGTCTCTGTCCGCCGGAGAGCTGCTGTGGCTTACGGCTCATAAGACCATCAAGCCCAAGGATATCGGTTGCCTTTTTCACCCGGGCTTCGATTTCGGGTTTTGCCATTCCCCGCACCTTAAGACCGTAAGCCATATTATTCCAGACGGTCATGTGGGGATAGAGAGCATAATTCTGAAAGACCATGGCGATATTTCTGTCTTTGGGTTCCACATGATTCACGAGCTTTCCGCCAATATGGACTTCCCCCTCAGTAGCCACCTCAAGCCCGGCAATGATTCTGAGCAGTGTGGACTTCCCGCATCCCGAGGGACCCAAGATCACGATAAACTCGCCGTCTTCGATCTCACAGGTCACTCCCTCAATCACCCGAACCTTGCCGAAATCTTTTTTAATATCTACAAGATTGACCGCAATTTTACTCATGAATCTCGCTCCATTGAACCCGTTAGAGATTTTTATCTACATATAATAGCAACGATAATCCAACTAAAAGGAGTCTTTCCTGCGGAAGCAGGAATCCAGTAATTTCCTGGATTCCGGGTCAAGCCCGGGATGACAAACTGCACAGAAATTATGTCGTTATATCTAAAACAAACGAATTCAATTCTTTTACATTTATGTGGAACCTGATCTCCCTGTCTGTCGGCAGACAGGCGATCTTGCCTTTCAATGGTGTGTTCGCCTGCCTGCCGGTAGGCGGAGGAAACGTACCCTGCATTCCCAAAACAGGGAAATTTTGAGTTTACCCCCGTTAGAAAGCCCCCCGTGCGAAGATTAGCTTCTATCGGGGTGTGAGCCCCGTAAGAGACCGAAGGTCTTACGGGGTGAACCTTCCCGCAAGAAGGGCGAAGCTCTTCTAACGGGGTTTACTTCTCCGTCTCCATTAGTCCCTTGACAAACCAGCGCTGCATAAAGATCACGATCAGTACGGGTGGCAACATGGCTAACACCGTGGCCGCCATAATGATTTGCCAGTCGGTCTGGGCATCTCCGGTCCCGATCATTTTAACAATGCCAATCACAATCGTCCCCATCTCCTTGCTTGTCGTAATCAGAAGCGGCCACAGGTACTGGTTCCAGCCATAGATGAACATGATCACAAAAAGTGCGGCGATGTTTGTTCGGGACAGTGGCAGCACCGTGTCCCAGAAGAAACGCAGGGGACCTGCTCCGTCAATACGGGCCGCCTCCACCAGTTCGTCCGGTATGGTGAGGAAGAACTGTCGGAACAAGAGCGTTGCGGTGGCTGAAGCAATTAAGGGTATGGTTAAGCCTAAATAGGAATTAATCATGCCCAGATCAGACACCACCTTGTAAGTGGGAATGATCCTCACTTCCACCGGCAACATGAGGGTGACGAAGATCATCCAGAAAAAGAACATACGGCCGGGAAAGCGGAAAAAGACGACGGCATAAGAGGAGACGATGGAAATGGCAATCTTGCCAATGGTAATGGCCACGGCCATGATCAGACTGTTCAACATCATGACCGCCACCGGCACCCCCCAGACCCTTTGGCCGGAGCCCTTTCCCCAGGCCTGAAGATAGTTCTCAAGCGCATTCGGCCCTGGTTTA
>VGSF01000209.1 GCA_016875165.1 Deltaproteobacteria bacterium | reverse complement strand
CAGCATGGCTACTCTTCCCGAAAAGATGCTGACAAAGCCGATTTTGATCGGTGCCTGTGCCCAGGCTTCGGAGAAAGGCGTTAAGGTTCCCAAGGACAAGGTCGCGGCTCCAGCAGCCGTAGTCTTGTGCCAAAGCAGATGGAGCTGAATCACATTTTTAAGGTAATACCCTGACCCACAGCAGCCATTTTTTTAAACATTCGGTTTTTTCCGCATCCTGTTTAGCTCACCGATTCCTCAGGTAACTGGGTAGCTCATTCTCTGTCTTATTCTGGTAAGGACAAAGTTTAAAACGTTCACCGGTTCTCTCCTCTTTGGGTAAGGCTGGCGAGGAAAGGACACATGTCGAGCAAATTCCTTTTCGAGGCAATAAGGATGGTTCTCCTTTAATTGATTCGAGGAGTTTAACGGCCTTCTCAATTTCTGGAGCGTCTCCTTCTGCGACCAGTACTACAGACCCCTCTGAGCCAGTGTTCCCTCCCGAGGCCACATGATAGCTTTCAACCCCAGCAAGGATCCTCAGGGCTTCAACTTCGGTAATAACCTTCGCCGATGATAGGGGCATCATTCCTACTTTAAGGCCTTGACAATAATCAAGGGTCTGCTGACCGCATAAGGTCACGGCCTTCTTGACTGAAGGGACCAATTTCTCAAGGCCCACTGGAACGATTAGTTTGATACCGCGAGCTATAATTGTCCCAATGGACCATCCAATGGTTCCCCCTTCTGGGTGAGCCATGAAGACACCTGCATTTCCTTCCGGGTCTACAGCGTTAGCCCCCTTGATAAAAATAGAATCAGGCCCGAATTCCCGCAAAATTTCGGCCATTGTAAGAGCGGGCGGCTCCACGACTCCCCGGTTGAGGATCAGAATAGGCGTTTTTTCCTCAGCTAATGTAGTACAAAGATTTCCTCGCAAAATAAGACCGGATAAATAGGTGTCCTTATTGATCAGTTGGGCAACTTTTTCCCTCCCCAAGATCTCTTCGGCCACATAAACGTTTGTTGAACCGTGACCTATGAGTATTTTCCCGTGATCTTTTGCTCGTTTCACCTCTTCGAGATTTGCAACCGCTTTCCCAATTAGCCGCTTTGATTCAGCAGGAGTAAAAACAAATAAGGCCCGCATTTCTATTTTCCCCCTTTTTCTCAAATTTGCCCTGATTATTAAAAGGACCCATGCAATATTTCAACTAATTTTTCCTGGCCGCCTGGCCACCCGCGAACGATGAAAATTAACCAATCACCAAATTCCGTAAGGGCAGCCCATGTGGCTGCCCGCTTAGGGAACCCACAAGGGGTTCCCCTACATATTTTGGGGGGAATAAGCTATTTTCAAAGGAATAATTTGAACTCGGTCATTTTCCATTATTTCAGCGAAATATCGAACGCCGCCAGACGCTATCGACGTTTTTCCATTGCTGCGGTATCCACGAGAAATAGGCTAGCAGAGGCTGCCAAAAATGACAGGGCCATAACTGCCCATACCATTTCATAATCTCCCCGCAGATCATGAAGGTAGCCTCCCAACCAGCTACCTATAGCCGCGCCTATACTCCCCCCCATGCAAATAAATCCCCAAGCCCGGCCGAAGAAATCGTTTCCAAAGAGAGCGCGGGTAATCGCCGGAAAGATCGGAACATAGGAGGCATAAGCCAGGCCAACGATGATCGACCCCAAAGTGAGCACAAATCCGGACCGGGCCATAAAGATGAAAAAGATCCCCCCTGTGGCCAGGGCGAATACCCATGCCCCCAGCTTTTTCTTACTCTGAATTCGATCCGCAATCCAGCCCAACAAGGGGCTGGAAATTACTCCGCTTCCGGTAACGAAACCAAGCGCCCAGGCAGCTTCTCTTAAGGAAATCCCCTTATCGGTGGCGTAAGCTACCTCTTGAGATAACACTCCGTAAATGGCCAGGGACATCAAAAGGAAAGAGAAAAATAAAAGGTGAAGATTACGCCCTTGCCAGATTTTTTTCTCCGAGCTCCTTTCCGCTTCTTTTGGCCGCGCGTTTCTCTTTTCTCCATCTCGGCTGAGCAACAGGAGAGGAAGCAGCAAATAGGCGAGAAAAAGAATACCCAGGCTTTCCATGGCTGAGCGCCAACTGGCGTAAGTAATCATCACCGCAATTAAAGGCGTAAGGATAAGGCTCCCAATGGCCGGGGCGGTTCCAACAAAACCGAGAGCTAGGGAATTTCCTCCGGAGGGGAGCTTCGCCAAAAGGCTGAGGGCTGTAATCTGGCTTAAAAAGCAGGTGGCTGCGCCGAAAATGATACCAAGGGATATCGTTATCTGCAGCAAGCCGGTAGCCGAGCATGAAATCATATAAGCAATGGCCGCGAAAGCCCCTCCCATCAATAAAACAACGCGAGCCCCGAATCGGTCTACGAGGTAACCGGTGAAAAATGCCAGCATGCCATAGGTGATCATGATTATTGAAAGGATGAAGGAAACGGCAGCTCGGGAAGCTGCGAATTCTTCTCCGAGGGGCTTCAGAAATAGGCCAAAAGTACTGCGGGTGCCGTAATTTATGGCCAGGGTGAAAAAAGCCAGCACTATGGTAACAAGGTTCTCGCGGTGAAACAGTATTGATCTCAAATAGTTTCCCTACATCTTACGGCCGCTCGCCGGCAGAAGGCCGTTCAATCAAATTGATCAGCACCGAAGCCGCCGTTTGGGCAAAAACGGGATCATTAATATGGGCCTCAATCTCCAGGACCGGAATGCTGGATTTTAAATGTTTCTGCAAAGACTCAATGAAGGTCCAATCTCCTTCCGGGTCATGGAGGGGCTCCCCTGGATGGCAATACATAGAAAAGCCACCCAAAGGAATCAACACCTGCGTCGGCCCCACCGCCTTATTTAATTTCTCCGCCATGGTTTTACCAATGATCACCATCTCTTCCTTGGTGGTCCGAACCATGGTTATCGCGGGATTAAAGAAGTACAATTGGCGTTTCCTATACTCTTCGGCTAAGGTGGAAAGGGGGCCCAGGAGGATAAAGTCGACACAACCGGGAACGACAACCTGGGGGATTCCCTTTTTCCCGCTACCTCCAGACGATGGGGCCCGCCGGGATGAACGCCGTGGAACAGCTCATCCACGATCTCATGAGGCGTCATATCCAAAACCGCATTCACCAGGCCCTCATCGATAAGCTCTTCCATCGCTCTTCCACCAGTTCCGTTGGGAT
>VGSF01000208.1 GCA_016875165.1 Deltaproteobacteria bacterium | reverse complement strand
GGCCCGCCGGGATGAACGCCGTGGAACAGCTCATCCACGATCTCATGAGGCGTCATATCCAAAACCGCATTCACCAGGCCCTCATCGATAAGCTCTTCCATCGCTCTTCCACCAGTTCCGTTGGGATGGAATACGACCACTTCAAACCCTTTCTCCTCGAGGACCTTCTTGGCCCGCATCACGGCTGGGGTGGTGTTCCCATACATGGTCGCGGCAATGACGTTTCTTCCCTCCAGCCTGGGTACGACATTCATATCTACCATGCCCACCATGGCTCCGACGGCGTTGTCGAATACCTTCCGGCTGATCTGGTTGATGCCCAGGATGTCGACGACCGAGTGCATCATGATCATGTCGCTGGTTCCGGTATAGGTGCCGAATTTTTGGTTCCCCGCGGCGATGGGCGTCAGAAGGAATTTCGGAACCCCCAGAGGCAGGGCGCGCATCCCCGCCGACGCGAGCAATGATCCGTCGAGGCCGCCGATGGCCATGATGCCCGGAAACATCCCCCGGGCATATAATTCCTTGACCACTTTCTCGATTCCCCTCTCCATGATCTCAATGGCTTCGCCGCGCCCCTTCTTCTCAATGGCCGCCATAGTGGAGCCGGAGGCTCCGGCCGATATCATAAAGTAGGGCATTAAAGGTTGTAGACCTCAAGGTGATTGTCCCGGCCCCACTATTGAGATTTCGCATATGTTGCGGAGAATAACCGCACCAAATCAAAGGAGTATGGGGGACGTTTGCTTTTTTAGCTGCCCGCTCCGTGATCACCTCAGCCGTGATGCTATCCGTGCCCAGTGGCAAATGAGGGCCGTGCTGTTCACAGCTTCCGATGGGAATTAAAACAATATCCATTTCTTCGATCCACTCCTTTACGTCCACCATGCTACAATCAATGATATTATAGGGCCTCTGACTCATTTTTTCCTCTCCTTTCTAAATTGGAATATTTATTCCAACCCCCGAAAAAACTCATTCCTTTCATCACTTCCTCTCCCAAACTCACCCCTACTCCCACGGTAGAAAACTGAAATGGATTCCATCCTTATTTTTTCTAATAAGGTCCAATCTTGGGTAAAGAATAGACAGATTTCCAACCCTCACTGCCGGGCTCCTTGAGATAAGGTTCCATCTCCTTGTTCGTTCGAAAGGTAGTCTTTTCTGGCTCAGGAACCGTGCCGGCGGGCCATGTTTCCAGAATTTCATTTTGCAGGAGGACGATGTACTCGCAAATGGCCGCCACTACCCGTTTGGCCTTTTCTGCATCTCCCAGGGAGGCTTTCCCCACCACTCCTTCGGGGGTCGCCACCACTTCCAGGGGTAGATCTCCGGCCCGGGTCTTGTACGTATTCGGCCGGTTCAGGTCCTCAGCCGATAGATCAAAATGCCCCGGAGGGAGATATTTAAAATCGGCCATGAGCCCTGTATCCACCACGTACTCCATCTTGACCATTTCGGGGAAGAGGAGCAAGGCAAAGGCCGTTTCGGCCTCATCGGCATGGACAAAGCGGGTGGCAAATTTTCCACCGTACTCTTCAATCTCAAAAAATTCGCGCACCGCCCGGTTCCATTCGAGGGCCAGATAGAAACCCGGAAGCTGGTAGGTGTTCATGAACCGCTTGATGGCTTTCTCCAGTTCATTCTGGTGGGCGTGGTTGTTGATCCAGATCTGTTTGCGGAAACCATCGTTCCAAAGGCCATACATGACATGCATGATGGTCTGCTCAAAAGCTTCATCATTCACCATGACCGTCCCGTACATTCCCTGATGCCAGGGAGGATGGCAACCATAGTTGATCGGAAAAGATAAATTCACCGGGGCTCCCATTTTCTTGGTCTTGCGGCGGACGGCTTCCGCCAGGCGAGTAACCTGGAAGGTATCATGGCCGCTGACCGAGTGGGGTCCATGATTTTCGGTGGAACCCACGGGGACAATGACTACATCATTTTTCCGGCGGTTTTCTACCAGCTCTTTGCGGACGGTGTTTTGAATGTAGGTTCCCGGCTTCTCCATCTCTCCGGGGGAGGGAATTCCGTATTCTTTGAGGAGTTCATCGATTTCGCGGTCGGACATTTTATAGACCCTCTGTTTTAACTGCCCGACAGATGTGTTTTCCAAGAAGGGTACTCGTAATGCTTTTTGCTCCATGTTGGGACCTCCTTTCGTTATTGGGCATCGCCACGTCATTGATCATTCTTTTCCCAAAACCACCGCTGTGTTTCTTCATTTCTTGCTGCCGAATTTACCTCCCTTCTTACTACATTTTTCGTTGCGTTAGCATGGCTGGTAAAGTTGATGAACCTGTAAAAAGTCAGCAAGCAAAAATTGTTTTAAAAATTTTGTAATTGCCATTTGAGGCCATAAATCTTTGTAACTGCCCCCAAACGGTGCCACAAAGCTCTTTGAAAAAGAAAATATTCTGATCCGGCTCGAACTAAGATAAGCTATTGATTTTCAAACAAATCCATTTCCATAATGGGCATCTTCAGAGCTTAAATTGCTATTTTCAGGGGTAAAATCAGGGTTATAAAAAGCAAATTTCAGCAAGGATTCCCTTTTATGGCATCGACGAGTGATATTCCAAACCCAATTATAAATGTAATGCCGGTTGGCCCTTAGCACCTCAAATCCCTTAGAACGAAAATTCTATGCCCAAAATGCAGTTCTAAGCCTTAAATCAGTAGATTTTTTTCAACCTAAATTCAGAAGATTAACCAGTTACTGTTACCTCGGTTCGACCTCTTTCGCCCAAAAAATTTGTCTTCGAGCCTATGTGTCCTTTTACCCAATCAATCCCAACCAACTTCCCAATTCCTACTGGTTTCCATGCTCCAAATCAATAACAGATGTCGATAAGAAGCCCAAGAAAAAAACTCCGTCCATTCCTTATCAACTCTTCTCTGTCCACTCTATAGCTTTATCAAGGATAAAGATTCGACCACCTTTATTCGTTAACATTCTATTTTTTCCGACATAATACTTAATTAGAGTCTGTTTATAAACTGCAACTTGACTTATTACAACAGGTTACGCCAGAATAGGGCAAAAATCAAGTTGCAGGAGGAGGGGATGAAGATACTCAACGATCTGAAATTGAAGTTAGAGAATCCGAACTGGGCCTTGGATCCGGAATTGGCATTAATTGATACGATCTTGAATGAGAATCCGAGTCTCTATGAGATCGTAACCCCGGACATTATGGGGTTGAACAAAAGTAGTG
>VGSF01000207.1 GCA_016875165.1 Deltaproteobacteria bacterium | reverse complement strand
AAAGCATATCCGTATAAAGATCGGAAGGTGCTCGAACGAGAAATGAAAGCCCTGCAAAAAGCAGGACTAAAATAAACTATTGGAGACTTCTCGAGTCGAGAACCCTTTCCATAAGATCCTCCAGAAGGATGTATTCCAAGGGTCCAACCTTTTTGCAGGATGAACTGGCTGAGTTTTAGTAGGGTTGGAATCTTTGTCAAAGCGATTTTAAAGCTTGCTGGTGGACCAATTTTGGGCTTCTGAGTACCAAGGAAAGCCACAATATGTTGGGGTGTGTTCAGGCTTTTATAAGGTTATGAGTACGTGCCAGTTAGACAACTCCAAAAATCAGCTCGATTTTACCAGAGATAGCAATAATATATCAACTTTTTGAATCAGCCAATTTGCCGGTAAAATAGCAGCACTCATAACTCTTGGCCTGATTGCCTAAAGCACAATCTATAGAATGCCAAAGAGGATGGGCTAGGGTGATGAACCCTGGCGTTTCATTGGCTGATACGGGTCTTAAAATGAGGTATAGAAATTATTTTTTAGGTTGAAAGGAAGTCAGCTCCCAATTGACAACTTCCCCTTGATATTCTTTTATCGCAGCAGGTAGAGGACGTTGTCCAATTCATTCAATTATACTTTTTGCCTCCATCCCTTTAATCGCCATGGCCACAGCTGTTGTTCCAACCCCCACATGGCGAGCGATCTCAGCCATAGAAATCCCTAATTCTCGGTTTAAAAAAACACAGATGGCTCTTCGGAGTTCCGATACGGCTTTTCGACGGCTTCCTGATCTTAACTCAACTTCACTTACTCCGGCTTCCCGACATCTTTCTTTAATAATTTTCGCCATCGATCCGGCTTTCTTTCGGACTCGAATTTGCCGGGCCAACTTTTGATCTGCCTCCTCCAGGATAGCCTGAACAAAATCTCCATCTCCCAAAATCCGATCGTCATGGGCCTCCGGCTCGCCTTGCCGTCGTAGGGACAAAACCCGCGACCATCCCCCCATACTTCGGACTAATCCACCACCAACCAACTCCGGCCTACGTCCCTGATCTTTCCCGGCTTCCATGAATTCCCGGTAGGCCTTTCTCGCCCTTTTTTCTTTTTGCCCAAAAAACCCAAGCACGAAATCTTTATCCAGCCACTCGCCCTTCTGCTTGCCGGTTAAAATTCCGTGTCCGCACCAGGGATATTCCTCCAATTCTTCCAGGTCTTTTACTATCCCAGCCCTAAGCGGATTAAGATGGATATAACGGACCAACTCCAAAATATATGGGTCCAAATCACAAATGATCGACTTATACCGATTCTGAAATAAGTGCCCGAATCTTCGATATTTTCTGTTAAAGCTATAAGCATAACCCGTCAATAATCGCCGCATAAAGGTTGGCAATCCGGCCGGCCCGCTGATAATCTGGAGATGGATATGATTTTCCATAAGCGTCCAGGCCAAAATGCGGGTCCCGGTTTCTTCAACCAAGTTCCCCATTCGTTTCACAAATGCTTTACGGTCCTCATCATCCTGGAAGATATTTTTTCCTTCTATCCCCCTTACCATCACGTGATGCAAGGTTCCAGGAATATCTAAACGGGCTTTCCGTGACATATTTTATCTTCTACTCCATTACTCCTTTCATGTAAAGCTTTATTGAATCTAATGGACAACGTCCCCAATATGTAATCAACCGTTTTTTATTTTATAGATTTAGGTGAATCTTCATGGCTTGCGCGATTGACTCCTGAATAACAGGGTCGCTAACAAAACCTAATGACTTCCCCAGGCGTTGTTTGGAAATGGTGCGGATCTGATGGGCCAGGATAATAGAATCAGCAGAAAGACCGCCGACCTCTCTAAGGAGCAATACTTCGTTGGGGTAAATGCGTCTTCCTTTCTTAAGGGTGGTAATCGGAAGAATGGTGACTACGGGCATGACCCGGTTGAAAGCCTCATCACTTACCACGATCACGGGGCGTTTCCCTTCCTGTTCGGAACCAAGTACGGGATTGAGATCGGCTAAAAAAATCCCCAGGCGATAGGTCATTCTATTACCTTTTCATAATCAACACAGGCGAAGTCTTCCTCAATTTCTTTAAGGTCGGCTAAAAAAAGCGGGTCGCGGCTTGCTTCCAGAAGGGCAGCTTTAATTTCTTCTTGTTTAATTTTAGCAATCTCGTCTTTAAGCGCCTTCTCGACAAAAGCGTTCATGGATTTAAACTGCTTTTTGCTCACATATTCCCTGCTCTCTTCCATTATTTTTTCATCCAGGATGAATGTGGCCTTTTTCCCCATATTATCTCCTCGCATACTTTTTTAAAATATACCTCCTCCTGGCATAAAATGCCAGCTAAAAATATGGTAAATTCGCAAGTTAATTTCTTTCCTTGGCTTTTCCCAGATTTCACTAAAAAATCTTTCCCATTGAGCCAAGAAGAATTTTCTGTTAAAGTGGGGGAAATTTTAAATTTTTCCCAACGCAGGATTTAAATAAGATGGAAATTTGGATTCTGATCTTTCTTGCTGTTCTTGCAGGGCTGGTTTCTTACTTTTTCTGGCAGAGCCTTAAGCAATGGCGGGAGATCCGGGCCGGCAAAGAAAAAGATCCGGCATTTTTACTCCTGCAGCAGCAGATCGACAGCCTGCGCGACCAGGTGAGCCGGAGTTTAGAAGGGAATGTCCAGCTTGTCCACCAGCAGTTGACCTCCCTATCCAGTCAGGTCACCAGCCATTTGAATTCCATCGCCTCCCAGGTCAGCGAGCAGGTGGGAACGGGAATGGGTCTGGTGCAGAAAGCCAGCCAGCATTTCAGCGACCGGGTGCAGGAAGTACAGACTCGATTAACCCAGCTGGATGAGGCCAACAAGCGCCTTTTGGAAGTGGGGCGCTCCATCGCCAGCCTGCAGGAAATCCTGCGGGCACCGAAAATCAGGGGCGGCTTTGGGGAATTTCTCCTGGGAGACCTCTTATCCCAAATTATGCCGGCCGAATATTTTGCGCTGCAATATTCCTTTAAAAGCGGGGAGCGGGTGGATGCGGTGATCCGCTTGAGCCAGGGGCTGGTGCCGGTGGACGCCAAATTTCCTCTGGAAAATTTTCAGAAGGCCCTTATGGCCCAGGATGAGGGGAGCCGGAAGAACTTTTTAAAGCTCTTTGCCGGTGACGTGAAGAAGCACGTTGAGGCCATCGCCAATAAATACATTCTTCCTGACGAAGGAACTTGCGATTTCGCTCAAACACCTGGGCCTCTGGCTGGTCAAATCAAAACCTGCTCCCAAGGCCCATGCCCCACCCCCCCTGAACCAGCACGGTTCAGGGCCTGCCCGGAAGATGGACGTTTCAGGGCAAGCCGGATACGCCC
>VGSF01000206.1 GCA_016875165.1 Deltaproteobacteria bacterium | reverse complement strand
AGCTCTTTACTACTTGCCAGTCATCTTCTTCGTCCAACCATTTTAGGTTTTCCATTGTCACCCCCTTGGGTGACAAATATATCAAAACTCCCCTAAATAAGTCAAGCGTTAAGTTAGCGCTTATGCCATCCAGGGGGAGGGAATTTTGGATCCCCCAGTATCTCCCCTCCCCTGGCGGGAGGGGGTTGGGGGGAGGGGGATAAAAAAGGAAATTCCTATACAATCCAGTTAACCATCCCTTGCCGGCGGTTTTTTAACTCCCCGGAAAAATTGGTCCGCCGCGGGATGCCTTTCCAGTATGACTTCCGCGGCCATGCCCGTTTCCACCAAATGATGATCCAAAACGTCGGCGATCACGGCATCCAACCCGCAGGCCATGGCCATGGCCAGGAAAGTGCGGTTGATCAACCTTCTCTGCTTCGTTCCCTGGGAACAGTTGCTCAGGCCCACCACAATGTGGGGAGGAATCTTCTCCCGGGCAATCTGTCGGATCGATTCAAGGATAATGGGACCCTGGGCATGGGAAAATTTCAAGGGCAGGAGAACCGGATCAATGAATAGCCGATCCCTGGGTAATCCGTATCCCTCGGCAAAGTCCATGATCCGTTTAGCGATGGCCACGCGCCCCACGGCGTGCGGCGGAATTCCCTGTTCGTCCATGGTCAGGGCAACGATGGACGTCTGATATTTTATAGCCAGTTCCATGAATTTGGCTAATTTTTCCTTCTCGCCGGTGGTGTAATTGATCATCACCGGTTTTTTGCAAACCTGCAACCCGGCTTCGACTACATCAAGTCGCCGGCTGGCAATGGCTAGAGGCGTGTCCGTAGCTTCCTGAACGGTTTCCACCAGCCAGACCATGACTTCCGCGGGTCTGAGCCAGGCCGTTCCCACATTCAGGTCTAAATAATTAGCTCCGGCTTCCGCTTGCCTCCGGGCCAGTATTTGAATCGTTTCTTTATTTTTTTCCAGGATAGCCTTATAGATACGGGAGTTGAGGCCATTAATGCTTTCGCCGATAAAAATCATCATTTCAATCCTTAAGAACCAATTTTATCGACAATCTCTCCCATGACGCGCAAAAACTCCTGGTTGTTTAAGTAGGGGGGAGTTCCGGTAAGGTCAGCTTCGATGACCTTCTGATCATAAGGAAGAAAGCCTAAAAAAGAAAGGCCGGCCATGTGGGTTAAAAGGAAATCCCGGTCAGCTTCCCGGCGGATTTTGTTGCCCACCAGGCCAATGCTCATAAGACCGATGTCTGCCGCCAATTGGCGGATTTTCTGGGCAACTTCCAGGCTCCGCTGGCCTGGCTCCACGACTACAATCAGCTTATCCACGGCGCTGGCCGTAGCCCGGCCTAAATGTTCCACCCCGGCCTCCATATCCAGGATAACCACTTCCCCCCGGTGCAAAAGGAGATGGGCGACCAATGTTTTCACCATCACATTCTCGGGGCAGACACACCCTCCTCCCCCCTTCTGCACGGTGCCCATGACCATCAGCCTAATTCCATCTTTTTCAAGGGTATATTTTTCCGGCAAGTCATCCACGCGCGGGTTAAGCTTGAAAAATCCCCCCATTGTGCCGGACTTTGCCTCTGTCCGCTCTTCAATCAATTCCTTCATTTCGGAGATGGGCGTAAGGCGCTGATCCCTGGGAAAACCAAGGGCCAGAGTTAGGTTGCTCGCCGGGTCAGCATCGATGGCCAAAACTTTCTGCCCCCGCTCTGCGAACACCCGAGCCAATCCCGCCACAACCGTGGTTTTACCTACTCCGCCTTTTCCAGTCACCGCCAGTTTCATATTTTTCCGAAAATTATTCACCGCAGAGCGCGCGGAGACCGCAGAGGTAAATATTGCCAAATTCGTAACAGTTTAGCCCTTTGAAAAGAGGGGAAACGTAAATGCCCGGCCCCTGGATGGCCCGGTGGCCACGACGGACCGCTTGGAATCATAAGGCGCTGATTTCTCCGCGGATGGGGCGGGGAAGAAACCCCCGCCTCCTTGTGCGGAAACACGATGGGGTCTTCGTAACTCAGCCGGAACCCGGCCGATGCTTCCAGCGCGTTCCGCCCTGGCCACCGGACCTAAACAAAGGTGGTCAGGCTATTTTTTCAAACAGCTAAATTAACACCCAAATTCAACTATCAACGTTATAAGCCAGAACCCCAAGAGAAAAAAATGAATTTTATATTTATTTTATTGGGTATTTTGATTTTTGGCCTTCATTTTAATTCAACTCGGCGTTCTCTGCGCTCTCTGTGGTGAATTGGCATTTTTATTTTTTACCAGCCTCCACACCACCGTCTCGGCCAGGATGACGATGTCCTCCAACGGCAGATATTCTGTTATGGAAACATCGAAGAGTAGATTTCCTTCAGCGGGAAATTCCGCATCGCCGCGCCACATAATTAGAGCAAGAGGAATAAACGGCAAAGCTTGAATTTTTACTCCGCTGTCTCCCAGATCGAGGGGCATACCCTGCATGGGATAAGCCACGGTCTTTAAAGCCTCCGGGTCTCCTCCAAAGAACTTCACCAGGGGAAATTTACAGCGCTGTAAAAAAACAGGGTAGTAAAAAGCGCCACCGGGAATTTCGGCAAAAGAAATCCATCGGTCAGTTAGAAGAGCTCCCGTGGCTTTTTCCAGGTAATGGAGAATAATAATTTCCTCCCGTAGAGGAATCGGCCCTGGCCCGTCTTTGGTTTCAATCGTTCCCTCAGGAAAAGACAGGCGGAGTTCCTGGCCCAGGTATAAGAGTTCAACCAGGGCTTCGCCGCTGCCCCTGGCCTCGTAGCGGCCCCCGCTCCTAACAGCCCGCTCTTTAAGGTCGGACTGCCTAAGGCCTTCAATCGCCAACTGGCGGGCTAATTGGTAATTTTCCTGTTTGGGTAACATGGAAATACAATTAAAAGTTTCGCAACACTTTAGCCCTTTGAAAAAAGGTGTGTTGTAAGGGGCAAGGAATCCCAGGGGCCGGGGGCCAGAGCAGAACGCTTGGAATCATGAGGCGCTGATTTCTCCGCATATGGGGCGGGCAAGAACCCCCGCCTCCTCCGCAGGAAACGATCTTTTGTCCTCGTGGCCAAGCGGAAACCCAACCGATGCTTCCGGCGCCTTCCGCTCTAACCCCCGGCCCTCAACCAAGGCTTTTATAGCATTTTTTCAAATCGCTAAGCTGATACAAAGTTTCAAGTTTTAAGTTGTAAGGTAAAATCTAAATTATGATGGCTTCGTAAAAAGTCGTCACTCCGGCCTGCCTGTGCCTGGCAGACAGGTGAGAACCGGAGTCCAGGGTATTTATAAGCATTTGAATCCCGCTCTGAGCGGGACTGGATTCCGGCTGGAGTTTACCCCGTACTTGATACGGGGCCGGAATGACGGAAAAGGGCATTTTCAGACTTTTTAC
>VGSF01000205.1 GCA_016875165.1 Deltaproteobacteria bacterium | reverse complement strand
AAAGGGGCCTGATCGCAATCGGGAAAGAATAAGAAAACTCAAATCCAGTGGATCGTAGCGGTTATTGATTCTCCGCTCCTAAGTACAAATGTGTGACAGAAATACATATTCCCGAAAATGTCAAACTCTAGGAGTCCCCCGGCAGAGCCCTGGTTGTGGACATACTTGACACTGGGGGTTGCCATAAAAGGTTTAGCAATGTCTTGCAACAAGATTGTAAAAATTCACTTAGTTTTCAACTTGTTAACCTCCCCTCCCTTGATGGGAGGGGATTGAGGGGAGGGTGAAAGGAACGCGTTTCGTCCACCCCTACCCTCACCCTCCCCCGTCGAAGGGGGAGGGGATAATCCCTTGTGATATCACTATAGTTCCCAATGGCCCCAGTCTCACGTGTGACCCACAACCAGGGCAGAGCCGGGGGTTTACCTAATTGCTAATTACGTCCGGAAGTCCAACTGCCCTCTTATTGTCCGCACCATGAGCGAGGACCTTCTGACTGCAAATGTCTTCGGCATTTTGAAGAACCTGGACCCCACCGTCTGGCTCCGAAGATTTCTGGGAAAGGCGATCAAAGGAAAGGACTTCAACCGGCACACCTTTGGCCGGTAAGTGCCCCTTCCCGCCTTGTTGGCGGGTGAGGGACACAATAAAAATGAAATCTCATCTCCGGGAAGCCTCGGCCTGTGTCTGCCTGCGGTAGGCAGGGCCGGAGAGCTTCACAACCTCTCCTTTCAATTCTGGAAGCGATACCGCCCCCCCGCCAACAGGAAATATCGAGAGGGTATTTCTGAGGTAGATGTCACGATTACCTATGAGGGCGGCGTGATCTTCATCGAGGCCAAGTATCTTGCTCCGGTAAGTCTAAGGACGAGCAACGACCCGCAACGTGACCAGGTGATTCGATATCTGGATCTGGCTGCGTATCACTACCTTAACCATCCCGATAGCGTCAAAGAGTTCTATTTCGTTCTCATCATCGATACTGAGAAACCGCCCTGGATTCTGACCCGTTATCGATATAATCAGAATCTAATCCAGGGGCTAACCAAACCAGGCCTCTTCAAGCCTCCTGTGGACACAAGCAGGTTGTTATCAAAGGGGATAAGCTGGCTTTCATGGAGTCAGCTTAGGAAGATATTGGAGATCACAAAGGGACAGTTCAGAACCGAAACGGAAAAGAGATTTGTTGACGACCTCATCATTTACCTGGATTATAAGATTAAAGAGGGAGATCGTATCCGGGCCGAGAGAAAACAGTTGAGTTTCTGGTGATTCACACGCTCACACTCTAAACATGGATATGATCTCACTAGGCTGTCACGTGAGTGAATCTTCCTTCGTTGTTCTTGATTTTTCTGGAAACGTCGCTATTATAAGCAGTAATCAATACATTGATAGTGAGCCTAATTGATAATTAACAGCTGATTTGTCATGACACATTGTGCTATATTTGAAATGCGGAGAAAGCAACGTGCGTTTTAAAAGGTACTAGGATGTAAATTTGAAAGACTGCGCAGGAGGAGAGGGCTATGCCTTTCACCAAAAACCCGAGATTAATGGCTGATGGCGAGCTTTGTGACTGGGCGAGAGCGTTGATTGAGAGGCAAGCACCAGAATCAAGTGTTTTGGACTATAAGGCAGAGATAAACCTTCAAAAAACAAGTGAAAAAGTTGAGCTTGCGAAAGATGTATCCTCGTTTGCAAACGAATACGGAGGCACCATACTTTATGGAGTGCCTCAGATAGAAGGAGACCGAGGCCCGGTCCCTAAATCCTTCTCTGAATGCGGAATATCTATCCCCGATGGTCTTACAAAAAGAATAGAAGACATTTTGACTGACGCGATTGTACCGCCATTACCTGAATTGCATATCCGTCCCGTGACGTTCGACAAAGAGAAAGATAAATTACTGCTTATGATTTATCATCCGGAGAGCTGGTGCAAACCACATATGGTTGAAGGGTACAAAGAAGCCCGTTATTATCGTCGGGGAAACTATCAAGCGATTCTTATGAAAGAGCGAGAGGTTGAAGCTGCTTATTTGTTTCGAAAAATGTCTATCGCTCACGCAGAAGAATTCTTTGTGACTGGAGACTTCAGGCCATACCCTAAAGATGGTAGGTTCTTAAGGGCGATCATTTGCCCGCGCTTCTCTTTAATTCAGAGGCAGGAAATGTCGGAAGAACGCTTCAAGAAATGGCTTGACTCCAATCCTCCCAACGGTCGGCGGGGTGACTGGTTGCCCTTCTTGCACGGCTGGGTGTTTCGTGGATATCCAAGTGGAAACTTTCACGGTAAGCAGTACGAGTTGAGATTATTCCATAACGGTGGGTACTGTTTCGATTTGGATTTAGATGCTGAAATACACAGTAAATTGAAGATGTTGATGTTAAAAAGAATAAAAGGGTTTTTTAAAGATATAATTCTGCCTTATGCGGGCAAAGCATTCGAGTATCTTGGAATCACAGGCCCATTATCGATACAAGTTAACCTTCACAACGTAAATGGGCTAAACGCAGTTATACTCCCCCCAGTCAACGCAATTGATCCTGATTCAAGAGTTGAAGGGGCGACACCACTTGAAAAAGATGAGATAGAGTATAAGGAAGAAACATCAGTGTCTGAATTACTCACCAACATGGATAAAGTATTAAAGACGTTGATAGATCGGCTATGTTCAGCATTCGGCATACGATATAGTGATATATCTGAATACCTATAATGGCGGTAAGCTTGTACGCCCACAAACCCCGCAGCTTCGCCTATGCCGCGAAAGTTAGGTACTATATACCCTAACGCTATGAAAAAAGGAATTTACATACGAACCGATGAACTTCTCGAAGCTATCAAAGCGCTGGAAGTATATTTGTCGAATTTACGACGTGTGAAGAGAGATCGCTATTATTGGAAGTGGGCAATAATTGCCCTTCACAATTCAGTGCAAGGGTTTATGGTTTCTGCGCTCCGAGGCACAAATGGCTTAGCAGTTCTCACACCTGAATGCGCCAGGGCTTGGATGGATGCGTACCGAAACCGAACACCATATCCTAAGGAGAAGCTTGATGATTTCCTAAATCTGTACAAGAAGATCAAAAGCAACCTGATGCTCCAATACGGCCAAAGCAAAAAGTTTACGCCAAAAGGTCAACAGGGGTGGAGCATCAAGAAACTGAACGCCCTGAGGAACGAGTTCATACATTTCACGCCAAAAGGCTGGTCCCTGGAAGTCAGCGGACTTCCAAGCATTTGTGAAGACTTACTTTCAATCATTGATTTCTTGGCCAACTCATCCGGGAACATCGATTTCTATCAACAAAGTGCTGAAAAGCGATTTCGAGCCATTTGCGATGTGATAGCGTCCAATAAACACGGGGGCTTGGTGATGGGAAGAAAAGTCTTTACCCCGAAAGGAAGCAGTGTTTACGGGCTCATTGTGTGCAGAGGGACTTTGAGGACAAG
>VGSF01000204.1 GCA_016875165.1 Deltaproteobacteria bacterium | reverse complement strand
TCGCTCCGGGGCTATGGATAACTTCCATTTTCAAAAAAAGCATCGGTTCGTACAGGAGAGCATTCTTTTTCTCCCTGAACGAGGCACTAAACGTCCAAAAATCACCCACACGATTTGGAGAAGACCCCGAATTTAAATAATCTTCGAGCTTTGTCTTAAAACGACGATACACTTGATCAACTTTATCGATCCCCTCCGCCATCCGCTCCCAGTCCAATTGGAAGCCATAACTATGATGAACAACATGTCTGAATTTTCGATAAGGCGCCAGATCAGAAGCCAAGGAAGAATCAAATAATGAAGGCAGCGGGGGGTAAGGGGGATCACAGAACCACCTGAATAGTTCGATGTGCCATGTGTCACCGGCGGGGAGGTGAACAGCATGATAGCGGCTGATGCGTTTTAGTATATTTTCGATTCCATTGTAGAACTGGGCAAGAAAAGCGGCCGCAGCAGTCTTTTCGCGGATGGTGGGCTCTCTTCCTTCCGTGTCCCGCTGAAGGGCAGACAATTCTTCTAAAGTCCTCACAATGTTCTCCAGTTCGATGCTGATTTCTTCCCGGAGGTCTTCCACTGTCATAAAAGCACCTTCCCTTTTTTCTCGATCTTCTGGGTGAAACGGGTGGAAGGAGTCAATGGAATAATATCCAGTGGGATGTCTAATTCTTCTTCTATCTTGGCAGCCAATTCAAATAACTTCCATCCCGGTACGCCGTCGCAGGCAAGGTCAATATCGCGTGCTTTCTCAGGCATGTCTGTCGAGCTGCCGAAGAGGATCAACCGAGTAGCCCCGAAAGATCTTGCTAATTCAACCATTCTATTAATTCGTTTCTCATCAATAATCAATTCCTCACCCCCCGTTATCTAAATTTGGCTAATTTTCTACTAAATCTTCCTTTTTTTCAATGTACCATGGAACAACCGGGAAAATAACACCGTACCATAGTTTAGCTTTTGCATGTCTACCGTCTTAGTAAGGATGATTTGGGATTCAAAAATGCCGTTCTAAGGTCCAAAAAATACGGTTTTTCATGGTGTTCTTGTGAAATATTCATTATTTAGCCAGGTCCGACCCGGATGAGCGGCCCCGGAATTCACGGGGCTGTATACGTCTTTGAGGTCAAAAACCTCCCTACCTTTTATCGAAGGCAAACACCGGCCGCAGGATTTATTAAAAGAAATAAGTGAGGATATTTTGTTTGTATATCGCGCGGAACTTGACTGGCTGCTTCACCAATGAGTTCGACCAGATGAATTAGGGCCAGACCCAATTGCCGGTTCTTTTCTATTTCTACAGAAGTGCTTTCCCCGGCCATTTGAACGGCTTCGCGGGCGTAGTCCAGCATATGGCGGAAGCGAACGAGTGGATCATGCCTGGACATATTGCACTTCCGCTTCCGCAAGGACTTTGTCCCGGAAATACTTGCTCAGAGATTTGGGGGTGTTCATATCCACCTTCCGACCGCCCAGAATTCGGGATAGTTCCTCCTCCAAATCGTATAACTTAAAAAAAACCACTGTCGTGCCCGGAACAAATTCTACCAACACGTCCACATCGCTTTCCGGTTGAAAGTCATCACGCAAAGCGGACCCAAAAAAGGCCAGTTTGCGGATATGGTGTTTTTGGCAAAAAACAGCAATTTTTTTACGATCAATAGGACGGTGCGGCTTTGTTTTCATAACCTTTCCGGGTTATGGGTTTTAAAAGAAGAAGCCTTCCGGAACCAACAGTAATATGAGTATAATCCAATCCTTTGCTCATCTCAAGACTATTTCGTGTCGTGTCCCTAACTTTGATGGATCAAAAGAAATCTGTAATGTGCCCCCGGAATTTGGGCTGAGATTCATGGGATTGGTCTTTGCCATTCAAAAACTCTTTTCTCATGGAGGACCATCCCCTTTCATTTACCTTCCTTTTTATCCCAGGCTTGCAGGACAAGACGGACGCGGAAGGTTTCGCAGGGGGAATCGGGGTCAAAAGTCTTTGATGCCGAAAACCTCCCTCCCTTTTATCGAAGGCAAACAACGGCCGCAGGACTTATCTAAAAAAACAAATAAGGTGTGCCCGGAATTCACCGGAATTCATACTCTACCCGGAATTTGAGTCCTGATTTGTGCGGGGGGCGCCAGGTAACTGGCGTCCCCACCTCGACCTCTATTCGAGGTAAATGTGATTGGAAAGGTATGAGGGTCTATATTTCATTTAAAATAATGACGTCCATGCCTGTAATTCCCTTCATTCCAACATCATTGGTCAGAAAAACCTCACAGCCGGCAGAGAGGGCAGTGGAAATTTGCAGGGCATCGGCCAAGGTAAAGTTTATGAATGGCGCGAAGTTGGGCAGCTTTGGGGGAGATGGTTTGATCAATGGGTATAAAGATAGTATTTACACCATTAACAATCAGATCAAAAAAGTCATTCTGCAATTGAGTCATTCCCAAGCGATAGGGATGGACGAGACATTCAGCTAAAGTGATGGGTGACGTTATTGCCGTGAGCGGGCCGCTGTCTATTTTGTTGAATACCACTTCGACAAGGCTGAAATAATCTTTGTTTTTCTCAACATAGTAAATTACTGGCGCTGTATCGAGGAAAATTCGTTGAACATTATCAAGACGCTCAGTTAGCTTGCTTATTCGATCTATTTCCATCAATTGCCCCGCTGGCGGTCAGATTCCTGGCGCGTGCGGGTAACCCATGCTTGCGCATCCTCACCTGTAAGGGGATAAGACGCAGCCCCTCGAATTTCATTCCATTTGCGTTTTGGGGGAGTCTCGCCATGGACGGTACGAATCTTATGCACAAGATGATCAATCAGTTCCAGATCTTCCTCCATGGTCAGCGCGCCAGCTTTTTCCTTTAACTCTTTTAGTAATTGTTTTCCCATTACCGGCCCCCTTCAGGGTATTCCTTGTAAGCCTTGATGCAATATTATATCTTTTCGAATACTTGGATTCAATGAAAATATCTCGCCCCTAATTTAGCGCGGGGGCTGTTTAATTTTTACAAAGCCCTCTCACTTTTCCAGGTATAAAATAGTGCATGATGTTCTTTCCCAAGATCCAGAAGATTCAGAGAGGAAATCGGGATCGTATGCGTCTTTGAGGCCGAAAACCTCCCTCTCATTTATCGAAGGCAAACAACGGCCGCAGGACTTATCTAAAAAAACAAATAAGGTGTGCCCGGAATTTAAAGTAATGTCTGTTCTGCGGCTTAATCTGCATAGAACAAAGAATAGCTGGCCCTTCAATCTTTTGGTAATTTACTTATTTAAGGGCGTCCCGCCTCCCACTTTCCCTTCCGTCGGAGTTTCATTTGCCGCAACTGCCGTTCCTCCGCCTCCTGAAGGATCTGTTCGACAAACTCCCCACTCCCCAAGATGCGCTCATCTGACAACTCTTTTTCCCCTTTACTCCGCAGAGCAAGAACCTGCGACCATCCCCCCTGACTCCGAATTAATC
>VGSF01000203.1 GCA_016875165.1 Deltaproteobacteria bacterium | reverse complement strand
TTGGTTTCCTCTGGCAATCACATGGTAAAGGGCACCGAAATAATAAATCCTTGGTCTTCGAGCCATATGTCTCTTATAGCAAAATCTGACTAATCCGTCAATACTTTATTACAATTGCCTGACCCCATTTTTCTCCGAGTGATAACGCTGCACCGAAACCAATTATGGACCAAATTAAAGGAATTACCAAAACATATTTGGGGACAATTTTAACCGTCCACAGCAATAATCCAAAAGTGAAGATTGTTGTGGGACATGGAAGACCAAAAGTAGGATTTTTGGGATAGACATGACCAAAAAAATACCCAAGAATCGGATAAATAATTAACGCATAAAGGATGAATAAACTCCCGATGACTCCATAGGAACTCGATTGGAATTTAAAGGAGAGTTTTGATTTTATGCCCCCCGCAAATAAGAAAATCAAGCCTTGAATTATGAATAAGACGCCAAATAGATAGGCAGCCTTATTAATGGCAGTAAAATAGGCCAAATGATAAACGATACCTATCCACAGCCAAAAGAAACTCAAGATTATGCTAATTGTTTTGTCCGAGTAACTTATTTTTTTGAGGGATAAGATTAAAGTAAGAACGGCTATGAGAATTAAGACTATCTGCATTGGCCAAACGGCAAGATTATACTTCTCAAAGATTCCCAGAAATTGCTCTATGGTAAAAGGCAAGTCCACTTTTCGCCTTCCTTTCAGAATTTTCAACCGGCTTTAATTTTATAATAGCACATTCCCCAAAAACCCTCAAAAAACCCTTGCACCATTTTGACACCAAACGAAAAAAGGCTTACGAGCACTGTGCCGTAAGCCTTTGTTTTTGTTGGAGGCGGCATCCGGATTTGAACCGGAGAATCGCGCACTAATCCCGCATTAATCCCGCACTAATCCCGCAGCTCACGGCTGCTGGTTGGTATGTAACGCGTAGCTCTGCCGGAACCAGTGCGAATGAGAACACCCATTTCAAGTAAAGACTTAAGATCATCAAATGCTTGCCGTTCACTTATATTGCACAGGCGCTTGTATTCTCGGGTGGTGATTTGACCCCTTTCCTTAGCATATTCCACGCCCTTTTTTTGTCGGTCATTGAGCTTCTGCTCTACTGGTGGCGAGATTCTTTTTTCGGACTTTACAAAGCGGACCATGAAAAAAATTTGTTCTGAAAGAAATTCCAGTTTAATACCGAGCCTGTCACATACGTCTGCCATCCGCAAGGTTCCGGTTCCCCAATGTTCGATTAAACGCGCCCGATAGAAGGCCAGTGCAATCTTTGGATTGCGCGGGAGAGACGGGTGCTCCCGATAGAGGCTCTCAATGGTAAGACTGGGAGGTAAAGTGCCCGGATTCCATACTTCGAGCCGATCATCATAAATCCTGACCTGAATCGTTCCCACAGCAGAATAATCCCTGTGGCAGATTGCATTCGTGATGGCTTCCCGAATGGCCGCTTCGGGATACTCCGGAATTGTTTCCCTTTCAGGCCTGCCGGTAATACGGATTTCCTGGTGGGTATTGCGCGCGACAAATTTTAGGGCATTGTCCATTTGGCTAAAAAGATTTCCCTCGATTGTCATTTCATCAAGAAACCGGATTGATGTCGTTCCGGCAAAACGAGCGCACTTTACCTGGGCTTCAGGGAACAACTGCTGAGGATTTTTCCCAAAGAGGAGAACAGCCCCGTTACATGGCTTCCCGTCGTTCGTCATTAAAGACAAGTTTTTAAGGAGCATTTGCACGGGAACCTGAGCCTGATCTGCCCTTTTCAGGAAATCCCGAACATATTCTTTAGAGGCATCGGTCAAACGAAAACTCTCGGATGGAAGTGCGTCCCAGGTGCGCCCGGTTGTCGCTTCCACCATTTTCTGAGCTTCCTCCCTTGATAGGTGCTGGTTGGTTCGCCCAACTCGCTTCAAAGGTCGTCCGAAAGCCCAGACCGGCTTGATGGGTGACTCCTCGACGCGAATCACGATGACAGCTGATCCTTCAGCTCCCTCAACCGCTATTGATGGATACTGCGGTGGATCGGTATTCTGTTTGATTTTGTTGCTCAAATCTTCCAGAGTTCCTTTACCTAATTGAATACCGGCCTTTTCCCCTTTTGGGCCGATGCCGATCTGGACAATACCGCCCTTGCTTGTAGCAAAGGCGGCCACGGATTCAACCACCTGTCGCCACTCATTCAATGATTGCTTATCTTCTCTTGATTGAGATTCGAACCGACTCATACCGACAAAACTTCCCTCAATCTTCCTTTACCCTCTCCCCATGGAGAAGGTAAAAGCGCCTAATTCTCTGACCCCTCATTAGGGATTTTCCCCCAAACTCCACTCGCTGGACTTCCTGGAAGGACAAGCGAATGGTTGGGTAGGCATGTTGAAACTTTGTGACTTTGACTTCTCGCCACCGGGTTTCCACTTCCCGACCTGCAACCGAAATCCAGTTGGATTGTAAGGAATCGGGGAGAGAGAATCAAGGGATTATTTGAAATGCTTGGAACTCAAGGTTTCCGCAAGCGTAGTTTTCCCCGTTTGGGAATGGGCTAGGAGTAAACTCAAAACGCGTTAAACAGGTCAAAAGGTTGAAATATCAAAATCGTTACTAGGCTTTTCTGGATTGCTGAGGAAAGCAGCGCCGGAGAGGAAAAAAATTCTTGGAGGCGGCACCCGGATTTGAACCGGGGAGTCGCGGTTTTGCAGGCATTCGGCAGGTAATCACAAGCAAGCGATATTGCTTATGTTTTAGTAGGTTATGTCCAGGGCGTGCCAAAATCGCCCGTTAAATGCTTAAAACGCAGTCGCCATTTGAAACCATGCGGACACCGCCGACCGACAGATTGGACATTAGCGCCACAACCAGCGCACAGAAAGCATTACGCGCCTACTTGAATTCGAAAGATATACTGACAGATGGCGGAACAGATATATTCACATTGAAGCCCTTCACCGTCACGTAGGGATTATTTGCATAACCATCCTTTAATGCTTTAACCGACGCCACTATTTTTTCATACATAAGTTCGCTTATGGACTTTTCCGGAGGAGTCGTGCTTATAGGGGAAATCTCGGGAACAACTTGAGTGGCCTTCAGCCAGCCGCTCTCCATTCCTTTAACTGGTTTACTAAGCGAAACCGCATACCAATTCTCAATCTTATCGATAACTTTGAACTTTTCGCCCTTCATAACGATTTCTACAGGTCGCGTTTTCGCATCTGCACCGCTATATATTGTGCCTTTATCCGCCGTGACCTTCACGAACTTTGGCCCATATAGAAAAGCGGCGGCTAATGGAGAATGGGGGACGTTGATTCTTACGGTGCATTGCGCTTAACAAGATCACCCTCTTTTTTATAAAATCAGCCCATGCCACGACAAGCTGGGTTAGATACTCTTGGCGCCATTCGCCATATCAGGGTGCGGGGAATAAACCGGTCACAAATATTTGACGACGATGAGGATCGGTCTCGTTTTCTTACCCGCCTGAGCGAAAACATCCTGGAAACGCATTCCTTCCTCTATGCCTGGGTGCTCATGGAAACGCACGTCCATCCTCAACGCTCACTTAAATTGACACCCATGCTCAATAGCATTGACC
>VGSF01000202.1 GCA_016875165.1 Deltaproteobacteria bacterium | reverse complement strand
AGGCCAAGGAGAAATTCGATCGGGAATACGAGCTAAAGCGACTCGGTTATGATCTGGGCCGCGTCGCAGCAAGGGTGGGTGAAATATTCGGGTTGAAGGAAGAGGATATCCTCTCGAACGGTAAACAGCAAAGGAAGGTAAAGGCAAGGGGTCTGCTTTGTTTTTGGGCCGTCAGAGAGTTGGGAACTTCACTGACCGATCTGGCCAAGCTCCTTAAACTGAGTGTTCCGGGGATTGGATACTCGGTAGAGAGAGGCGAAAGCGTTGCGCGTGAGAACGGCTACCAGTTAGTTGAGTGACTATCTTAGAATCTTAAGGGCGTCCCTGTTTCCTGTTTCCTGGGAGGCCATGGAACTTAATTTGAGAAAGAGGGGAAAGAAGAAATACTTTATTACGATTGCCTGACCCCAAAGTGGCCCTTTGCTGGCCGATGAAGAATTTTTGAGCGGATTTTGAGAAAGCCAGCAGGCCTATGATTTTGATCCTCTTCCCCACTTATAACCCCATCAAGCTAACCTCAGCCTAAGGGCCCCGCCAAGGGGCCTTTTTTGTTCCTGGAAGAGTGGTGGTATAAAAAAGAGCCGGGGTCAGGCAATTGTATTAAGGTATTGATTGATTCAGGCGAATATGATAATTTTTCTGTTCACTTTATGACCCTTTAGACCCCTTTATGTGACCCCTTTACTTTTAAATTGCACAGTTTGTGCCTCAATGAAATAGGGCAGTAGTTTTCTATCCAAATTCACCGTGCCATAACCGTTCGATAAACATTTGCCAGGGTATCGCCTCAATATTTTTTGTCAGCTGACGGGGCTGTTTTTCCAAGCAAATAATACAGCATTTTTTAACTGGGCCGTCGTCTAAAAGAGCTTGCAGCGCGCCGATATCGCCTTCATGGATGCGGGATGAGCCTTTAATTTCTATCGCCAGTTCTTTCTCACCCAGAATGAAGTCAACTTCGCGGCCGGTTGATGTCCGCCAGAAAGTTACGGGCATATCGGGATTACGGTAAGACTGATATGCTTTTAATTCCATTAAAATAAAATGTTCGAAAGCTTTGCCGAATTCCTGGCTGCCGATCTTGGGTTGGCGCCTAGCAAGGTAATTAGCCACACCCACGTCAAATAAATAAAACTTTTCGGTAGCGATCATACGCCGGTTTTTTGATTTCTTCCAGGGCGGAATTCTAAATCCCAGGTAAGTATCCTCAAGGATATCAAAATAAATACGCACAACTTTATGCGAAACCCCCGTTTCCCGGGCGATGTTCACGTAATTAATAAGTTCGCTGGAAGTTATCGCCGCCACTCGCAAAAACTCATTAAATGCCGGAATATTTTGCGTAAGCGCCTCGGCAATAACCTCTTCTTTAAGATAATCGGCTATATAAGAGCGCAAATCTTCAATAGGATTAATCGAAAGGTAGTGAGGGGGCAATAATCCGGAAACCATAATTCGTTCCAAGTTAAAATCAGTAACTTCCATATAAGATAGAGGAGTCATGGTTCTACGCCATGCCCGGCCTCCTAAAAGATTGGCATGCCCGCGGCGTACTTTACGCGCGCTGGAGCCGGTTAATAAAAACGACATGCCTTTATTTTCAATGAGCCAATGGACTTCGTCAAGAATGGGTGGGATTTTTTGCACTTCGTCTATAACAATCAGTCCTTGGTGATTTTGATAGCGTTCTCGCAGCAGGGCAGGGCGCGAGATGTATTCCGCCAAAGTATCGGTCTTCAACAAATCAATAATCTCAGCCCCGGACAGAGTGTGGGAAATCCAATAAGTTTTACCGACTTTGCGCGGGCCCCACAGAAAAGCGGATTTCCCGTGGGGTAAGTTAAGCTCAAACAGTCTTTTTTTAATTTTCATAACAAAGGTATTTTATCCGGATAACTTTTCCTTGTCAAGCAATATTGCAAGCAGGGTTTTATATAGCATAAAACTCACCGGGAGCCAGTTTTTTGGCGATCCAGTGCAGCCGGTTGTTAGACGAAAAGGGGGACATTCGGGCAGAAATGGCCTAACGGTTTCACCTACAATTCACCTGACTTTCTTGCTGCCTAAGGAAAGCGGGCGGGTAATACAGGAATTCGTAATCCCCAGGTATCGCGCCACCTCCGTTTAGGACATTCAAGGATTTGCAGTTTTTCCAATACAATTCCTTTTTGCCCTTCAACTTTTAAAATTCCTTGATATTTATTGAGGGCAATGATATTTTCCCCCCAATATGAAGAAGACCATAATTGACCGCGTCAAAAATTCATGAACCCATCTTAACGGATAGGACGATGGGGAGATAAGAGGTGTGGCCAGGGTGGGAAAGAATAGCGATCAGAAAATGCAGGGACTTTTGAAAAAGTTTCATGAGTTAGGCGCCAGGCGGGCAAAAATAATTTCTCCCTCCAAAGTGGTGACGGGTGCCTGGGTGCGTTGGAAGTGCCAGTTCGGTTGCGGGGGATATGGTTCCAGTCTGATGTGCCCTCCTTATACCCCCAAACCGGATGAAACCCGCAAAATGCTGGATATGTACAAAAAGGCAATTCTATTTGAAAGTGGTCTCAGTAATATCAAGGAAATTGCCGCTAAAATGGAACGGGAAATCTTTCTTTCAGGTTTTTACAAGGCTTTTGGCTTGGGAGCCGGGCCATGCCGGCTCTGTCGCGCTTGCTCCTTTCAAGCTGGATGCAAGCACCCGGAGGATGCTCGACCTTCCATGGAAGCCTGCGGTATAGACGTGTTTGCAACTGTTAGAAAGCATGGGTTTACCATCAATGTAGTTAGAACCTACCATGATCCCCAGCATTATTTTGGACTGGTTTTGGTTGATTAGTAGGATTGATAGACATTGTTTCGGTCTACCTTTCGAGGGAAAACTTGTCAACTTCAGAGGAAATGTGGACAGAATAATGGCCACTATAACAAGCCAGACAAAAGCTGTCGCTGGTTTGGGGCATGGCCTGAACCATCCCTTCCAGGCTTAAGTAAGCCAGGCTGTCCAAGCCGATAAACTTGCGGATTCCCTCCACCGAACGGGAAGAAGCAATCAATTCTTTCTGGGTGGGAAAATCAATTCCGTAATGGCAGGGAAAGCGGTGGGGGGAGCAACTCACCCGCATGTGGACTTCCTTCACCCCGGCATCTCTCAGAACTTTAATGCGCGTTTTGCTGGTTGTGCCGCGGACGATCGAGTCTTCAATAACTACTACCCTTTTCCCCTTAAGCAGGTCCCGAACAGGGTTTAGTTTTACCTTAACTCCAAAATCCCGCACGGCCTGGGAGGGCTGGATAAAAGTCCGCCCCACATAATGGTTGCGAATCATGCCCATTTCAAAAGGAAAGCCCATCCTTTCGGCAAATCCCAGGGCAGCGTAATTTCCCTAGTCGGGTATGGGCATGACAAAATCACCCTCCACCGGGATCTCTTCAGCAAGACGCGCTCCTAAAAATGAAAATGGGGTCAGACTTCGTTATTTCCTTATTTTCCGTGCAGCCCTCGACCGGATCCTTTTTCAACCAATTAAAAGTGCCCCGGAATACGAACTCTTGTTTTCATGCCACCGCGGCAGATTACCCATAAAGGGACGGCGAAACAATACCTAAATACCTAAGCCTGACCCCTTACCTCTGGCTACAGTGATGCGAAGACTTCTAACAGGATATGCGGGCAGTTTTAATCGCCGGCATAAGCGCAGTGGACACCTCTTTCAAAACCGATATAAATCGATAGTATGTCAAGAAGACACATATCTGCGGGAACTTGTGCGGTATATTCACCTGAATCCAATCCGGGCGGGAATCGTCGCTACCCTTTCAGACTTGA
>VGSF01000201.1 GCA_016875165.1 Deltaproteobacteria bacterium | reverse complement strand
GGGGCGGGTTGATACGAAGCCTTGGAGGATGGTCAGAGGTACGTAAGCATACTTTGAAAGGACTGGAACACATAAAGAGTGATGAAAGGATATTGGGCGATTCCGACTTCGTAGCGGGTGTAATTGCAAAGGCCAAGGAGAAATTCGATCGGGAATACGAGCTAAAGCGACTCGGTTATGATCTGGGCCGCGTCGCAGCAAGGGTGGGTGAAATATTCGGGTTGAAGGAAGAGGATATCCTCTCGAACGGTAAACAGCAAAGGAAGGTAAAGGCAAGGGGTCTGCTTTGTTTTTGGGCCGTCAGAGAGTTGGGAACTTCACTGACCGATCTGGCCAAGCTCCTTAAACTGAGTGTTCCGGGGATTGGATACTCGGTAGAGAGAGGCGAAAGCGTTGCGCGTGAGAAACCAGTTAGTTGAGTGACTATCTTAGAATCTTAACGGCAGCATGGGGGACGTAGTTTAAAAATATAACTGGGGTGATCAGGCTCGGAGAGTTTCCAGCGTGCGTGCGAAGGTGGCCTGGCAGTTAAATCGGGAATACAGAATTCCGATGGCCGAAATACCGCGTTAGGTAGGGGTTTGTACCTCAGCCATTGTCAATGCTCTTAGAAAAGTGGAGATGGAAAATAAGAAGTGACAAAAGTAAACTACGTCCCCCAGGTCTAGATCCCTCTTACCAGAAAACCCATTCTTTGTAAAGTTATATTTTTAAACTACGTCCCCTATTCCACGGAGATGGACGCCGTCATGATACAATGCAAGCACGATATCCCCGCTCGGATAATTGTACCCAAGGGTGGGTATTTTATACACCGCGTCACCCCGAACTTTTTCAATAAAGCCGTCTTGGAATTCTTGAGGAACCACCATTCGTTGCCTTGCTATTTGGAGAGGGAGTGGTAGATAGACACCGCATTGTACTGGTCTCTTTCAGATAAATTGTAAAATTGCATGAATCTGCTATTTTACTTGAAAAATCAGGAACTTAAAAAGCTGCGATATGCAAACCATCTCTGTTAAAACCGCCCCGACTTTTGGGGTGTTCGAAGGGGCACAATCTCTTCCAATTTTCCCTTGACTCCCCCAATGCATAGGAGTATTTTTTATTCATTGGTACTCCTCGTAGCCCAGTCAACCCAACCACAAAACCTCTAACCTTCCGAGGCGTAAAATGAGAAGGTGGGGTTACCAAAAGATGATCAAGTGAAGCCCCCAAATGGCTTAAGATTTCCCTTTGGGGGTGCTTTCTCGTCTTAAATCAGGCTTCCGAAATTTGTCGCCTTTCTTATCGACTTCCCATGCTTTCTGACAAAGCAATTGCCAATGGGTCCCAAATCTATAACCAGGGGCCACGCCCCGAAAGTGAAGCAGAGTTTCGAAATATATTCATGCCAATGAATGAAAGGAGGGTGCGATGCTAACAGGGCCGGTAGCAGACCTTGTCAAAGGTGCAACAGGTCTTGATGACCAGGGGATTGCGAAGCTTGACCCTGGCAAAGAGAAACTTTTCAGAAATGTTCTCAAGACACTAAAATACCAAACCGTCGCTGAGGTAATCAAATCAGAACATTGCTTTGCCCAAGTCAAGGTTGGTGATAGGTTGGTCTTTGACCCGTTCTTGAATCCGCAGAAGTCCTCTGGCGTGATGTGCCCCAAGGCCCTCCTTCCCGTAGTGGCGCAGATTGGGGCAATATGGGAAATGGCCACAGAATGGGCAGATTCAGGAAAAGAAGCCCTTCCAGAAATCGTTTGGAATAGTATTCGCTGTCTTGACCCAGGCCTTGAAGATGGAGGGACAGGAGGGGTAGTCTATCGAATTCGATTAGAGAATATTTCTCCCTGATATGGGGAGAACTCTTCGTCCCTTTTCTGGGTTCATTTGTTGTTTTTTAAGGGCGAAGGAAGCTGGTATTTTGCTTGGAAAATCAAAGACTTAAAAAGCTTTGATGTGCGGAGCATTCATGCAATAATTGGGGGAAAATGGGTGGTTCGAGGATTGGCACGTTATGTGGCATCTGGAGAGAAAAAATAGGCTTTTTATTTTTGCCTTGACTACCGATTCCCATTAGAGTATTTTTTAGCTGGTTTTTATCACTTCGCCAAGTAAACCCAACAATAGAATAATTAACCTTCTGGAGGATTTATGAAAAGGATTTTCCGGAAGCGGCCAATCTTTACCATCCAAAGGGATTGGAATTCTCATTTTGGGCGATATTTCTTGGTAGTCCCCACCTCATTTCCTTTATAAGAGGGAGGCAAGCCATGGGTGACGATGTTTATCTGAAACTTAGGGAATTTATGAATACTCTTCCCGTAGGATACCCATCCACGCCAAGCGGGGTTGAAATCAGGATTTTGAAGAAGCTCTTTTCTCCCGAAGAGGCTGAACTCACTATGCAATTGAAGAGTGAACCTGAAGAGGTTCCTGCGATTGCAGCCCGGCTGGGAATGCACGAAGCAGAATTAGCGGAGCAGCTCGAAAAAATGGCCCAGAAAGGCCTCATTTTCAGAGTCCGGAAAGCAAATAAGCCCCTATACCAAGCAATTCAGTTCATGGTCGGGGTTTACGAATTCCAACTCAAGAACCTGGATAAAGAATTCTGCCAGATGTTTGAAGAGTATCTTCCCCATTTTGGAATGTCCCTTATGCCCGTTAAAACCAAACAATTACGGGTTGTTCCAGTGGAGTCGGCGATGAAATTAACGCCTATGGTGGAGACCTATAACCGAGTCCGGGAATTGGTGGAAGGGCAAAAGATCTTTTCGGTGGCGCAATGCATTTGTCGTAAAGAGCAAGAGATTCTTGGCAAGAGGTGTGACCGACCCAAGGAAACTTGCCTCGGATTTGGGGATTTGGCTCAGTTCTTCATTGATAATAATTTGGGAAGAGCGATTGGCAAGGCTGAGGTCTTGAAAATTCTTGACCTTGCAGAGGAATCAGGCTTGGTACTTTCTCCAAGTAACAGCCAAGAGTTGGCAGCCGTTTGTTGTTGCTGTCCATGTTGTTGCCCGGTCCTCAAATACGCCAAGCTGATGCCCCGACCTGCTGATATGGTCATATCCTATTACCAGGCCAAAATTAGCCCTGAACTCTGTTCAAGCTGCGGTCTTTGCCTCGAACGATGCCAGATGGCGGCAATCAAAAAGGGAGAGGATTCGTATCGAATCGTCGATGGGAGATGCATCGGCTGCGGACTCTGTGTCTCCGCCTGCCCCACAGAGGCCATATCAATGATGATAAATTTGGGAATGGAACCGCCTCCTAAGGATTTTTTGCAGGACACTTTACCGAGGATCAAGGCTGAGAGACATGCAATTCAGAGCAAGGCGAGGACAGCTGTTTCATAAACAGAATGAATAATCCAGTTATGATTGTTTGACTTGTGAAAACAGATAATGTTTCTGTTTTCAAAGTATATCTGCAAAACGATTGAGCCTTTTCTAAGGTGCGGACAGTGGCACGTTATGTTCAACTGTCAGCAATGACTGGTTCTCGAAAACCACGATTGCACACATTCCGAAGAGGGTAGCCGGTTTTTAAGGAGTGTCTATGCCTAATGGTGGCAGTGATTGTTGTGGAACGTGTTGGTTCAATGCTAATTAGAGTCTGTTTATAAACTGCAACTTGACTTATTACAACAGGTTACGCCAGAATAGGGCAAAAATCAAGTTGCAGGAGGAGGGGATGAAGATACTCAACGATCTGAAATTGAAGTTAGAGAATCCGAACTGGGCCTTGGATCCGGAATTGGCATTAATTGATACGATCTTGAATGAGAATCCGAGTCTCTATGAGATCGTAACCCCGGACATTATGGGGTTGAACAAAAGTAGTG
>VGSF01000200.1 GCA_016875165.1 Deltaproteobacteria bacterium | reverse complement strand
AGCTCTTTACTACTTGCCAGTCATCTTCTTCGTCCAACCATTTTAGGTTTTCCATTGTCACCCCCTTGGGTGACAAATATATCAAAACTCCCCTAAATAAGTCAAGCGTTAAGTTAGCGCTTATGCCCCTGGCGGGAGGGGGTTGGGGGGAGGGGGATAAAAAAGGAAATTCCTATCCAATCAAGTTACAGTTTCGGCTAACAAGGAACGGACATGGTGGAGGCGGGTGGCGATCAGGCTGGCCAGCCTTTGCAGAAATAACAAACCAAAGGAAGGATAACGTTGCAATAAACCCTTAAGGTCAGATCCGGAAATCGAAAGGGCCCGCATGTCCTCCAGAGCTTTGGCTGTGGCCGTGTATTTTCTGGGGGTTACGAGAGCCGACCATCCAAAGAGGCTGCCTTTTTTCTTGACAATTTCGATTACAACTTCTCCTCCACCCCGGTGAAGGGAGAGGGCAACCGTTCCTTCTAAAAGAAGAAATAGACGGCCGGCCCGGCTATTCTCTTTCAGGATAATCGTCCCTTTTTTGAAGGGAGTTTCCTTTAAGAGTTGGACCATTTCTTTTAAGAACTTTTCGGGCGCCCTCCGAAAAAAAGGAGAGCTTTCCAGATCTTTTTTAAGAGCCAAAGCTCTATCTTCAGCCGTCGATTTCATGCTTCTCCTTTCGCGGAGGGTTCCAGGGGTAAATAAACCCGGAACCTGGAACCAACCCCCGGCTGGCTCTCCACCTCCACCGTGCCCAGGTGCGCTTCCACAATTCGTTTGACAATGGGAAGTCCGAGGCCGGTGCCGGTGATTTTGCGGGTTTGGGCATTCTTCACCCGGTAAAATTTATCGAAGATGCGGTGGAGGTCTTCGGCTGATACTCCGATTCCGTTATCCGAAACTTCCACGCAAAGATGGCTTCCCTGAACCCGGGCAAAAAGATCGACCGATCCCCCCTCGGAGGTGTATTTAATACCGTTACTCACCAGATTCATGAAAACTTCTTCCATATTGCCCGTGTCCATCGTGACGTTCGGCAGAACATCGGAGAGCTGCAGGGTCAAAGAAATGTTCTTGGACTCAGCTTGCGGCGTGAGGATTTCAACGACTCTCTTAAGCACCCCGCTGATCGGTGCGGATTCCTTATGCTGCACCACAAATCCGGCCTCAATCTTGGAAAGGTCCAGGAGGTCGTTAATCAAAGTCAGCAAGGCGTGCGTTCTTTCCTTGGCCCTTCCCAACATTTCTTTCTGCCGGAGATTGATCTCTCCCAGGATTCCGGCCAGGATCACGGAAAGTTGTTGTTCTACTGAAGAGAGCGGAGCGCGCAATTCATGGGACACCATGGCCACGAAATCCGACTTCATCTGATCCATGGCTTTTAGCATGCTGATGTCCCGGAGAACCGTCACCGCTCCCAGGATTTCGCCCTCCTCGCTTCGCACAGGCGCTATCTGAGCCATGAGGGTCAGCTCCCCCACGACCACCTCCTGTGAAACTGAACTTCCTTCCCTGATTTGCCTGATTCTTTCTACAAAATCCTTCAGGCAAACATCCCTGATGCAATCCTTAAGTAACTCCCCCAGAGGAGGCGGCGTTTCCATTTTGCACATCCTCACCAGAGCAGGATTGTGCAGAACCACATGTCCTTCATGGTCTGTGACCAATACCCCATCGGCCATGCAGTGGATGATGGTTTTGATCTTGCTTTTTTCTCCGGCTATTTCCCTAAGCCCCTTCTCCCGCTCCTGGCGGAGGATGTCTGCTTCCCGTTGCAGGGCTTTTTTCTCCAGGGCCCGGTGGACGACGATGCGCAACTGGTCCGGAAGGAACGGTTTGGAAATGAAGTCGTAAGCCCCGGCTTTCATCGCTTCCACTGCCGTTTCCACGGTGGCGTAACCGGTAATGACCACAACCAGAAGATGAGAGTGCAGATCTTTAACCTGTTGCAGAACTTCCATCCCGCTCAGTCCGGGCATCTTCAGGTCCAGGAGAAGGAGGTCGAAGGGATCCTCTCGCAGCAGGCGCAACCCCTCTTCTCCGCTGGCGGCAGTCTGCACGGCCCATCCTTCTTTGCCGAGAATTCTTACGCACCCATCCCGCATTATTTTTTCGTCATCCACCACTAAGATGCTAACCATAGAAGCCTACTCAGAATTCACCGCCGAGGACGCTGAGAACATAGAGAATAAATTAGCCACAGAGGGCATAGAGATCACAGAGTTTTAAACCATGATTAAGAAAAGGTTCTTCTCCCAAAAGTGTACTGGATTAAATGGTCAAAATATCAATAAGTTATATTTCATCAGAAAAGTCAATGAAGACCAAAGCCATAGCAGATATTCCTCCCCCTTGATGGGGGAGAGTTGGGGTGGGGGTGAATAATGAATCCAGATTCCCCCTCCCCTTTATCCCCTCCCGCCAAGGGAGGGGATAATTACGGTAAAGCCTTTTTCCATGGAACAAGCCGTCATTACTTGGCTTATATAAGCGCTCACTTTTGGGAGAAGAACCAAAAATAAAGGTATCAGTTTAGAATTTTAAAAAAATGGCGGCAACGCATCTGTTTGGGTTCGGGGGCCAGGCCGGAACGCGCCGGAAGCATCGGTTGGGCTTCCCCTTGTCATCCAAGGATAAAAGCTTGTTTCCTCCGAAGGAGGCGGGGAGTATTTTCCCCGCCCCATTCACGGAGAAATAAGCGCCTTATGATTCCAAGCGGGCCGGTCTGGCCCCCGAACCCTGGAATCCCTTGGCCCTGGCGACACGCCTTTCTTCAAAGAACTAAAGTGTTACAACATTTGTATTTTAGTCACTGGCGATTGTTTCGAATTTCGCGCTTCGTATTTCAATTTTTTTACCTCGGCGATCTCTGCGCTCTCGGCGGTGAAACAAATTTTAATCTTTCAGCCGGCAATCAGGCTTTCCACTCTGCGCACCAGTTCAGCCGGCTCTACAGGTTTATCGATGTAATCGTCGGCTTCCGTGCGCAGTCCCATGTCAATGGTATAAAGCGTATGCGGCAGGGCCTGCATCACCGCCGTCAGAAGAAGAACGGGAATTTTCTTGCACTTTGGATCCTTTTTTAATTCCGAGCACACCGCATATCCATCCGGCGGGGGCATCATCACATCCAGGATGATCGCATCGGGTTTTTCGCCCCGCGCCTTCTCCAGCCCCTCTTTCCCGTCATAAGCCACGATTACCTCGAAGGGTCTGGCCTCCAGGATGGCTTTAGTGGCTTCCACAAAATCAGGATCATCGTCAACCAAAAGTATTTTTCCCGGCGCACCCATGTGAGTTCCTCCTTTTTTCCTCCAGGTATTAAGTCCCGGCATCGCTTGCCTTCTGGCCGTTGAACCCAATGCCGGCTGCCTGTAAAATCTCCGGCACCACTTCCTCCCTGCCGATGGCCATGATGTGCACTCCGGCGCACAATCCTTCCTCTTTTATCGCCCGGACCATCCGGGCGGCGATCTCAATCCCCTTCTTCAGGGCCTGCCCTTTGGGAGCGTTGGCCAGCTCATCTATCAACGTTTGCGGCACAAAAATCCCCGGTACATTTTCCGTCATATACTTGGCCATTTTGGCGGAAGTGAGCAGAACGATTCCGGCTAAAATCTTTACCGGGAACCTTCGGGCATACTCCATGAATCTGCGAAAGTTATCCATATCGTAAATGGCCTGGGTCTGGAAAAACTCTGCGCCGCACTCCACCTTTTTCTCAAATTTCATCAACTGGGGCTCCAGAGGGCGGGCCTCCGGCGTCACGATCGCTCCGGCGCAAAATTCCACCTTCCCCTCGATGGTGTTGCCGCCCATATCCTTCCCTGATTCCAGTACTCGAATCGCCCGCAGGAGCTGGGTGGAATCCAGGTCAAAGACGGATTTGGCGGTCTTGTGATCTCCCACAGGTACAGCATCGCCGGTCAGGCAGAG
>VGSF01000199.1 GCA_016875165.1 Deltaproteobacteria bacterium | reverse complement strand
TAGATACTGTAGCCTTCCTGGAGAATAGTGGCTGGACGCAGATTGCGGAAAAGTACAAACTATATCTATTTGCATTTGAGCCGGAGAATAAAAATTGGGACACCACGAACACAGCCAATGAAATTGAATATATCAAGGCAGTTTACACCCGTGTCAATGTTAGACCTTACTACAATATCGTCATGGGCAACTATTATTTTGTGGGCTATGGCGCAGGAGGGATGCTGTTGCAGCAATACATCATGGCAAATCCCAAGATTTGCGCGGGGTTGGCGGTATTTGACGGAAGTGGCATCAGCGAACAGTATATGAAAGAGACCGGGGCACTCATTTCCGAGGATCCAATGGTCCCTTTGTCGAAAGTAAAGGTGCCGGTATGGATCATCGCAAAAAGTATAGACGGGAATACACAAAAGGTTATAGATTATTGGCTCAATGCAAACGATTGTTTAACCGAGTTTCATATGACCCAATATGCTAAGGTCTATTCGCAGAACTTGGTAAGAGCGGGAAGATTGGATAATGATCAGAATGTGAGCAAAGTTTTGGTAAGCCTCAGAGAAACAAACTATTATGACGCTAAGTTTAATGAGATAGTATGGAAAGACTTCTTGGGCAAAACCTGTCGCTATGGCACCAACGTTTATAACAATGCCCTCAGGCCGTATGCTTCCTTTGAAGAACTTGGCATCAAAAAAGTCGAGATGAACATAGATGGCTATACTCGTCATTGGTTTGAGTATGTGCCTTCGACTGTAAAAACAAATCCTTTGAAAAAAGTTCCATTACTGGTGGCTCTCCACGGCTCTGGCCAGACGGGCGCGATCTTTGTATCGTACACAGAATGGTATAAGGTGGCAGAAGAAAGGGGGTTTATTGTTGTATTTCCCACGGGTTATCCTATTGCGTTCCCAAATGCTCTTCCAAGGCCCGGATGGAATTTAGGCACGGATATTAATCCAGTTGACGACGTTAAGTTTATTAATGAAATGGTAAAGAATATTGGGGAAAGATATAGAATTGATACCAGCAGAGTTTATTTAACCGGTCAATCCTTTGGCAGTTTTATGGCTCAGTATATGGCAATGATGTCACCAAAGACGTTCGCCGCTGTGGGTTCAACCTCAGGCCCAATCATGTCAGTTTTCAAAGACAAAACTGTCGGAATATCTAATCCGGCGTTTAAATTCCCCGCTGGTGTCAATACCAAATATGAAATGCCGGTATGGCTAATTTTTGGAGAAAAGGATTTATGGGGAGGAGGTTCTTTTAAAGGGAACCCTCATGTAAAGAGAACCATAGCCTATTGGACAGCACACAATAAGGCGGGTGATATCGATAACCCGGCTACATATAAATCCGGAATCTTTAATCATCAGGTATGGACAAACTCCTTCGGAGTTCCCATGGTAAGGTATACAATTACTGAAGGTCGCCAACATAATTGCACAGTAGCTGAAATGTGGATATTGTGGGATGAATTCTTCTGCAAATTATCAAGAAACGCTGAAGGGGAAACAGAGTATATGAAAGACCCTAATGTTATGAGATAGGCAGAAGATTAAAGATCCATTTACGACTTTTATGGTTAATGGAAAGATATTGTTTGTGTGATTTTAATGTAATCTAAGGCAATCCATTTTAAATATCCATTAAATGGGGGATGGAATACAAGGAAGGAGGATCAAACATGAGAAAAGAGAAAGCCTTTTTAGCGTTGGTGGTTGGGTTAATCTGTTTAATTTTTGTTCATGCTTTAGGTCAAGCCGCTTCAGCCGAGATCAAATTTGGCCATCTTGACCCATTATCGGCTTTTGCTGCAAATCGTTTACCGTCAGGTCCAACCTATAAAGACGTCTTGGTGGCAACAGTCCAGGATGCAGGAAAACCGTTTAATCTCAGGACGAACATCTATTTGCCGAAAACGCCTGCAACAGGACCTATACCGCTTTTACTTTTCATTCATGGCCACGGTGGCGCCTACAATTTTGCTAATGGTTCCCGTGCCTATGAGTTTTCAATCGCCTTGGCCGATAGAGGTATTGCCGTAGCAACAATAAGCTATCGTCCCGAGACCGGTTTGCCAGAGAATGTTTACGATGTTAAAGCCTACGTCCGTTATTTTAGAGCCCATGCCAAGGAATTTAATATTGATCCAAATAGAATCGGCATCTGGGGAACTTCAAGGGGAGGACATCTGGCCGCCATGCTGGCAACTACTGGAGACATCAAAGAACTGGAAGGGGATGTAGGCGGCAGACTGGATCAATCCAGCCGCGTTCAGGCTGCAGTCATTTACTACCCTTTTACTGATGTGTTCCTTCAACCCGATGATGCCCCTCGTTTTTTAAAGTTATTTTTTGGTGCGAAAGACCCAGAAACACCCGGGATCGTGGAAGCTTACAAAAAGAATGATACTTCCAGTCCCTATTGGAAATATGTTCAAAAAGCCAATCTGGTTAATCCAATGAACTATGTATCAAAAGATGGTCCTCCCGTATTGATTACTTGTGGTGGTAAAGACACTGTAACTCCAATCATTCATAGCACTACGCTATTTAACAAGTATTTAGAAAAAGGGGGGGTTGCCTCCTTTTATGGCTATACGGTAGGGGTTCACGGCCGAGTAGGCACTGATATTGAAGCGGCGAGCTCCGAATGGTTAGCTAACAAGTTATTAATTGAGTTGGCACCTAAAAAATAATTAAACTTTATTTGTGGTTACTTATATGCCTTGGTTTACTCTCACCCTTCCTCGGTTTTTTAAGTTATATTAATTCCTTTATACGGGAATCGAGGTGCGGTTCTTGGGTGAGAACGAGGTGCCATGCGCTTTGGCCTAAACGGTTTGAGGTTTGTTTTATAAACCCCGTTAGAAGAGCTTCGTCCATCTAACGGGAAGGCTCACACCCCGATAGAAGCTAAGCTTCGCACGGGGCAAGCAACGGGGCTTTCTAACAGGGTAAAAGGAGGAACTATGGGACGAGTGCGGTTAGGTTTAATTGGAATGGGAATGATCGGGAAGCTTCATGCCGAGACCATGAGCAGAATGAAGGATCTGGAATTTGTGGCTGCCTCTGACGTCGAGGCAAAACATCAAAAGACAGCGGAAGAATTAGGAACAAAATTTTACCAATCCTATGAGGAAATGATTTTCAAGGAGAAACTGGATGGCGTCGTGATCGCCGTGCCCAACGAGTTGCATCTTCCGGTAGGAGCGACCTGCGCGAAGAAAGGATTGCATCTCCTGATGGAAAAACCCATTGCAGGCGACCTTGAATCCGCAGACCGCCTGATTCAGGCAGCCAAGGAGAACAAGGTTCATCTGATGGTCGGACACCACCGGAGGCACAACCCGCTCATTGAAGAGCTCCGGAATATCGTACGGGGAGGGAAAATAGGGAAACTTGTCGGTGTGACGGTTCTCTGGTCATTATACAAACCCAGAGACTATTTTCAGGGCCCCTTTACCTGGAGGGCACAACCCGGAGGCGGGCCGATCCGTATCAACCTGATCCATGAGATTGATAATATCCGTTACATCTGCGGTGACGTTACTCGTTTGTACGCGGAGGTGAGCAATGAGGCGCGAAAGTTCGCTGTGGAGGACACCGTGAGCATCAATCTCCGGCTGGCAAATGGCGCAGTGGCAAATATTTTTCTCACCGACACCGCCCCCGGAAATATCGGGTATGAAGCGAACACCGGTGAGAACCTCTTCTTCTATCACAGCCCGGAGAACTGCTATATCTACTACGGAACAGAGGGCGTGATCACCTTCCCCCGGATGAAGAGATTTTTCTATCGGGATGCGGCCAAGGCAGGGTGGCAGTTCCCGCTTTCGGAAGAGGGAATCAAGATTGACCGCGAGGATCCCTACACCCGGCAGATCAGAAACTTCTGCGGGGTCATCCAGGGCACGGAAGCTCCAAAGATCGATGGGG
>VGSF01000198.1 GCA_016875165.1 Deltaproteobacteria bacterium | reverse complement strand
AACGCCATCATCGGTAAAGAAGTAGGTATGCAGGTTGCGAATTTTCAATAGAAATTGATTCTCGCCAGCCATAACGATTCCGCTCGCTCAACCTTTGAACCCAAGGGTAAAAGAGTATAAAAAATACTTACCTTTTTGATTTTGTCAAATAAGGATTGCAGAATTTTTTACCTCTACGACAGACGGATCAGCCTTGCCGCCTGCCCTTGATTTTGGGGTTTAATAAATCATTGAGCCAATCGCCCATCAAACTCAGGCTCAATACGGTCAGAAAAATAGCCAGCCCAGGGAAAGTGACAGTCCACCAGGCTTGCCGGAGATAGATTCGAGAAGATCCGATCATATAACCCCAGCTCATCACGTTAGGGTCCCCCAGACCAAGAAAACTAAGCCCAGCTTCAAAAAGGATGGCCACCCCAACCCCAAGAGAGCCATTGACAATCATGAGCGGCAGGGCGTTCGGGAGAATTCCCAGGAGAATGATCCTTGTATTTCTGCACCCGAGGGCCCTAGAGGCAGTGACAAAATCCCGTTCGCGCAAGGATAGAAATTCAGCCCTCAGGATGCGGGCTGTTCCCGTCCAGGTGGATACGCTGATGGCAACGATGATCGTCCAGAGAGAAGGTTGGAAAAGGGTTACCACCACCATGGCTAAAATAAAGGATGGAATCACCTGAAAAAACTCAGTCATTCGCATCAGGGCGTCATCAATCAGCCCCCCATGGAAGCCCGCCAGGGCTCCAAAAAAAATACCGATGGTCATCATCATGACGGCCGCGGTGATGCCCACCATGAGGGAAGTCCGGGAGCCTTGAATAATTCCCGCGAGGACGTCCCTTCCCAGATAATCAGTCCCCAGGGGAAAAGAGCTTCCAGGAGAAAGGAATTTTTTTCCCTGTATTTCGAAGGGGTTCACCGGGTAGAGGACCGGCCCGATGAAGGCCGTAAATAAAACAACGGCCATCATTACCAGGCCCATTAAACCCGCTTTATTCCTCCCGTACCTTTTCCAGAAAAGGGCAAGCGGATGGGGTCTGCCTGGTTTTATTTCCGATGAAAAGATATTTGAAGTCATAAAAGACTCATCGGAATCTACCGGCGCCGGATGCGGGGATCGAGGACCCCATAGAGAATATCCGTTATTAGATTGGCGACAATGACCATAACAGAAGAGAAAATCAAAATTCCCATGATAAGAGGGTAATCCCGGCGTAAAATGCCATCGAACATCAGCCGCCCCATTCCCGGCCAGCTAAACACAGTCTCCACAAGGACAGCACCGGCTAAAATGTGGCCAAGCTGAATCCCGGCCACGGTCATGACAGGAAGGATGGCATTGCGCAGGGCGTGTTTGTAAATGACCATGCGTTCCGAGAGCCCTTTAGCCCGCGCCGTCCGCACATAATCCGAGCCGATGACTTCAAGCATGCTGGCCCGGCTCAATCTGCTGTATTGGGCCACATAAATAATTCCCAGAGTTGAGGCTGGCAATACCAGATGGTGGAGGATGTCCTTCAAAGTTTGGAATAAATTCCCCTCATCGCCCACCGTGATCATTCCGTGGGTGGGGAAGAGAGGGAGGTAAAGAGAGAAGGCCAGAATTAGCATAATTCCAAGCCAGAAAACCGGCATGGCAAAACCGAAAAGGGAAAGGATGGTAACTAGACCACTGCCTAAAGATGTGGGGTGCTGGGCAACGATCACCCCGGCGAGAACGCCAGTAATGATGGCCATGAGCATTGCCGTGAGGATCAGGAGCGCCGTGGGGGGAATCTTTTCCAGGATCAATTCCAGAACCGGTTTGCCTTGAAAATAGGAGAATCCAAGATCCCCGGAAAGAACCCTTTTCCCATATATGAAGAGTTGCTCCAGAAGGCTCTTGTCGAGTCCAAATTCCTTGCGGACGGCGTTCAGAATTTCTTCGGTTGCACCCCCGGATTCTCCGATATAAACCATGGCCGGATCTCCGGGGGCCAGGTGGAGGAGAGTAAAATTCAGAACCACAATCCCAATCACAACAGGACCCGCCTGGAGGACTCTACGAAGGATGTACCATCCAAGGGAGTCAGCGCTCAAATGGACCCCTCCAATGAAATGTTAAAAAAATTGTAAATTGTAAATTATAAAATTTTAAGGAATTTATTTTAAAAATTACATTTTCCCTTTCGCATTGGAGTTTGTCACGGGCCAACTTTTCCTTTCCGCCAATAGATCGTGTCGTACGGGTTCATTGGACCCCAGACATCCAGCGGAATGCCATCAAACTCCTTATTATAGAAGAGGAAGTATTCGACCTCCATGTGCCAGATTATGGGTAGCTCATCTACCAGAATTTCCTGCACTCGGTGATAGATCTTTTTGCGTTTCTCGAAGTTCTGTTCGTTCTGGGCTTCGGCAAAGAGATGGTCTACTTCAGGATTGTTATACCCCATCGTATTCGTCCAGATCAGGTTTTTGATGTTCTTGGAAATATACATTCTCTCAATCCCGATAACCGGGTCAGGATAATCGAAGACGACATCGAGGTTGATATCGAAATCCCATTTGGATATTTTCCCTGCCCAACTCGGAAAATCGGGGCTGGGCCGGAGAGTGGCGTTGATTCCTATTTTTTTGAGTTGTTCCTTCAAATATTCACAGGTACTCTGATTAGGAGTACCAGGAATCCAGTCGATATTGAGATTGAATCGTGTTCCATCCGCCTTCTGTTTATAGCCAGCTTCATCCAAGAGTTGATTAGCCTTGTTCAAGTTATAATCATACTTCGGGAGGGTAGAGTTGAAAAAGGGATTCGTATAGCGAAAAGGCCCGACGGCCGGCGTGCCAAAGCCCATCACGATTTCTTTGGCAATGAACTCCTTATCAATGGCGTGGGCGATAGCCTTCCTAACTTTAATGTTATCGAGAGGCGGTTTCCGAAGATTGATGGCCAGCCAGGCCCGCGCGCCGATAGCTTCAAATCCTTTTTTGGTCATGGTAAGGTGAGGCATCTTTTCCAGCCGGAAGGCATCTTCAGGAGATCCGATATAAGAGTAGGGAATAAAATGGGTAGCCCCCGTTTCCAGGGTTACGGTACGCGCCGCAGGGTCGGTTACAAATTCAATAATGATGCGATCAAGATAAGGCCTTCCCTTGCGGAAAAAATTTTCATAGCGTTCCAGAATGATATACTGGCCTTTCTTCCATTCGACGAATTTAAACGGCCCAGAGCCAACGGGTTTTATGTTGGCGGGGTTCTTGCGAATCTCTCCTTCCCCGTATACATGTTTGGGAATGATGGGAAGAAGCAAAGGGTGGGTGGCCGCCAAGAAGGCCGGGTAAGGGTGCTTCAAATTGAAGACCACCACGTGGGGATTGGAAGTATCTATTTTCTCAACCGCCCGGAACATAGCCACGCCGAAAGGATGGTTTTTACTTACTGTTTCCAGAGAGAAGGCCACATCGGTAGAAGTAATGGGCTTGCCATCATGGAAAGTAGCACCTTTCAGCAAGTGAAAAGTGTAAGTGCGTCCGTCGGGTGATACTTCCCATTTCTGGGCTAAATATGGCCGGGGCTGAAATTTGTCATCAAACTGGACTAATCCGGCAAACAGTTGCGTGCCAGGAAGCCCGGTGGGGGTTCCCGATACGATGGCCGGATTCAAATGGGTGGGCTCACTATAAATAATCTTCAAGGTCCCGCCCCGCGGGATCTTTTCGGATTGAGCAAGAGCCAGAGGAGATAGGCAAGTTATTATGCCCAGGAATATAATGGCCACCAGAAAAAATTTCCCGCTTTTCCGTTTTTGGAAAATCATTTTGTCCTCCTTTCCAACACATGTTTTTTTATCCATAATCCTGAAACCTGCGTGAAATCTATGCAACGGGTTGTAACACATCATTAGTATATGATCCTCTGGTGTTGCCAGGGAATAGAACTGATAGTTTGTAAAACGGCTTATTAGAGAATAGGTAGCGTTCAAAACAAGAGACCTAAACAAAAACCCAATTTACGATAAGATAGAAAATTCATCTCATATTCCGAATTCCGTTGGATCGTACTAAATTTTATAGGAGGATATCAAGCTTCTTTTTCAAAAAATCATCAACACCCCCTTAACCTATTAACTTCAAAAAG
>VGSF01000197.1 GCA_016875165.1 Deltaproteobacteria bacterium | reverse complement strand
AATGCCTCAGCCTCAATAATTTTACTCAGAATGTGACGAATAGAGAAGCCGAAAGTAGAGGTGCGTCCAGATCCGAGCATTTTTCGCCTCGGGACTCATTGAAGCCGTTCTTGGATATAAAATATTGTTAACTTATCTGAGCCGACCAATTCGACACGCTGGCTCTTTCAAAAAATCGGCAGTTTATAAACAGACTCTAATTACTTATGCCTTACCCCATGTACTGACCCCATGTACAAGCTTCTCCCCTCCCACTTGAATGGTCAGGGCTGCCCTCGCAGTCACTCCCCCACTTCCGCCGACTGGAGCATCCAGCATAATATCCTGTATCCCCTTTTAGCAACCACGGAGGTAATGGCCTTAGGTGAATCCTTGAAACTGGGGATGATGGAATCCGTTGATACGCCCTATCTTATTTCTTATTCATCTTTCTTATTCATCGAAGAAGGTATGTGAAATCGTATATCCAACAAAATTGTCCAGACGAGGAGGGCTCACCACTTCAATCCCCTTCGTATCCTCGATATACGTGACACTATGGGGATGATTGGATGGAACAACCCAGATACTTCCTGGCCCCAGTATCTTGGATGACTCTTTTCCCGTAGTCGCTTTCATCTTTCCTTTTAAAACGAGGATGATCTGTTCGGCTTCATGGTGATGAAGAGGCACAAAGGCCCCTTTCTTGGCGTTGATGTTCGTCACCATCATCCTCTCACTGCTCAGGATGCGCACAAGCAACTTGGAGGATTCTGGCCGCCCTTTTAAATAACTGATTTCTCTCTCAGGAAAATCTTCCCATTGATGATAATATTCCATATCATGATCCTCCTTCTCCTTTGATTGAAAATAAAAAAACAAGATTTGTAACTGTTTAGCCTTATGAAAAACAGAGTTCAAAAATCCAAAAAATATAAAGAATCGGCATGAAATCCCCCTTAATTCCCCTGAAGCTGTGAAGAAATTCAAGCACAGTGGTTTTTGGGGTTAGCGAATCTATTTTTTTGAATCAGTTGTACAATATGGTGTTTATGGATACTTCAAAGGCCGAGCTGACCCCTTCCTTATACGCGTAGATCCCCAAATTGATCAACAACTGCGGGTCCCATACCGGTCGGCCTGCCACCCCCTCAACCGCCTCGATTTCCGCGTAGAAAGGCTCCAGGTCCAACCGCCCCACCAACTCCCAGATGGCCCGCACCGGATGATCTTCCTCGACCAACTTCTCCACATCCACCGAACGCAAAAGCAACTGCCGCCGCTCAATCGGCCGGCACCGCGCGGCACGCTGCGCTTCCCTTGGCGAAGGGGCAGGCCAAGATTTATCCTTTCCCATGGGACCTCCGCTGAGCCAGCTTGGCCTCCACCCGTCTTATCCTTAGGGTCCATTTGTCCTCGACGACCCACTCAACGGTTTCCCCTTTTTCCATCTCCAACACCTGGGCCAAAGGGGAGGGACAGATCAAATTTTTTAAAAGGCTGGAGGGTTTTGACTATGAAGATGAAAGGGAAAATTATCGACTTGAGCCAGGAAATCTATACCTGTATGCCAGTCTATCCAGGTCACGCCAAGACGGTGATTTGGGAACACATGTCACATGAGGAATCTGGGCGAACGATCGGAACAGGCTTTTCGTGCCGTTCGAGCGGAATCATGATGTGTGACCATGGGCCAACGCATATCGACTCCGCCAGCCATTTGTCTACTGACCCCGAGGCCCCGTCAGTTGACCAGATCCCTTTAAAGTACTGCATCACATCGGCTATCTGCATTGATGTAAGCGACGTACCCCCACAGACCCAATTCGGGCCAGAAAAGATCAAAGAGGAGCTCAAACGCTGGAAACTGGATATACGCCCTGGCGACACCGTGTTATTTTTCACCGGCCACTTTGACCGATATTACGGTAAACCTGAATGCTCCACCCACCAACCGGGCTTGACCAGGGAGGCAACTGAATACATCATCGACAAGGGGGCTGTTAATTTCGGCGTGGACAACAAGAGCCCCGATATGTGGCTGGATAAGACATACCCATGCCACATGGTCTGCAGGGAGCGAGGGATCACGCACATTGGGAATCTCTGCAACTTGGATAAGTTAGTCGGCAAGCGGTTCAAGTTTATCGCCCTGCCGCTACGAATCCGTAAGGGAACGGGTTCCCCTTTAAGGGCGGTCGCCATCTCCCATGAAGGCGACGAGGTGCACTGGGACCTCGATTCCTAATCGGACGAAAGTTTTGTCTTTTTGCCAAAGGGCCGGTTATCGAGCCTACCGGCTCAATCTTTCTAAGTGTTCAGCAGATGCTCTTTAGGCGCTTAGCGCCTCATTAATACCAAAATACCAACATGTTGGTAAAAAGCAATTATTATTATGAATTCAGGAAGTTATCCATAGCCCCGGAGCGACGTCGCCCCGCAGCGGGCAAGCGATGGGGATCAATGACGATCTCTCCTTCGGCAAAGGCTTTTTTCACCTTGGGCAGCTGGACCTCTGCTTTGGCGATGAAGCGCTTGGATTCCGACGGGGTCAGCACAAAGGCCCCTCGCATGGCTCCCTTCATGGCCCTTTCCTCCTCCTTGGCGGAAGATTCCTTTTCCCTGCGGGAGGCTGCCTCATTCGGCAACCGCAGGACAGCCTCCCGGGTCTGTCTATTTAGAACGGCCGGAAGCTCCGGTTCCAATACTCGCGATTTTTGACTTCCACTTTGATCTTCTTCACTTCGTTTAAAAACTCGGCCATGATTTCGGCCTTCTTATAAAAGATCCTTTTTCCCTTTTCGGCTGTAGCCCGGAAGGGGTTGCCCGGGTAGCCAATAAGCCCTGTATCGCTGTATTCCTGGTGTTCCATGGGAACCCAGGCCACATCCTTCCCCTTCATGGTCAGGTAGGGAGACCCATTCACCTTGGTAAATTTCTCGCTCACCTCGGTGATCCATTTGGGTGGGTGGGTGTATTCCTTTTGGGTCCGGTCCAGATGGACGATCTTTTTCCCGTACAATTTCTCGAAATACATGCATTCCGAGGTTTCCACCTCGCTGCCATGCCATCCAGGAGCCTCTTCCGGCGGGTTTTCAATAATCCCTTCACCCTGCAGGATATTCGGCATGGCCTCCGCATCGTTTCGGTAGCAGCAGACGAAGGCATGGGTCTCGTAGCGGAGAGCCCGGAGGGCCGGGTCCACGGCTTTCATGTTAGAGGTGTGCCCGGTAGCAAAGATCAATTTGTTGAACCCATTATGGATGAGGCATCGTCCGATATCGTAGAGAATGTTTTGGTAAGTGGTGGCGCTGAAAGAGACAGTCCCTGAACCCGTTCCTGGCGGGTGGAGATGTTGGGGGGAATATCCGATGGGAAGGAGAGGCATGTAGGGAACGTTGGCTCTCTCTGCAGCAATCTGGCAGGGAATCTCGGTGGCCAGAGCGTCGGTACAAACCGGAAGGTGACGTCCATGCTGCTCCATGCTTCCCAGCGGAATCAGAACAACATCCGTCTCTTTGAGCCATTCCCGAACCTCCAGGTAGCCACATCGGGATAAGTTATAGATCTTTTCTTCCTTGACTTCTTTCTTTTCTTCCCACTCCATTTCAGACCTCCTTTACTGAATCCTCGAAATTTTTCAGTTTACTGGGGCTTTCTCGATCAGTTGCATCAAACAGTGAGCCGCGGTGTCCGCAAATTCAGGGTCATTGATGTGGGCATCCACTTCCTGCACCGGAATCTGCGGATCTAGGTGCTTTTTGAGGGATTCGATCAACATCCGGTCGCCTTCCGGGTCATAGAGCGGCTCTCCCGGATGGCAGTACATGCAGAACCCGTTGAGCGGGATCAGCACATGGGTGGACCCGGTGGCTTTGTTTAATTTGGCGGCCATTACCCGGCCGACGGTCACCATCTCCTCGTGGTTCATCCGGACCATGGTCACCGCAGGATTGAAAAAATACATTTTTCGATTTTTGTATTCCTCCGGCAGGCTGGCCATGGGCCCCATCAGTATAAAATCCAGGCATCCGGTAACGACCACCTGTGGAATCCCCTTCTTTCCTGCGGCTTCCAGCCGGTGCGGCCCGCCGGGATGAACGCCGTGGAACAGCTCATCCACGATCTCATGAGGCGTCATATCCAAAACCGCATTCACCAGGCCCTCATCGATAAGCTCTTCCATCGCTCTTCCACCAGTTCCGTTGGGAT
>VGSF01000196.1 GCA_016875165.1 Deltaproteobacteria bacterium | reverse complement strand
TCTCTTGTTGGGCTTGCAACGAATCGACGATCTCACAGCCACGTGGAAACTGCTGACTGCCATGCATGGGCTACATCTCCAAAAACCCCCTGTGTTCAGCAACCCAGGTTATGGGTAAAGATCAGTTTGAAAAAAGGGGGTTAGGGGGGGATTTCTGGGATCGGCCGTGGCCATAAGCAAAATTTGAATAAGCCTAACAAATCTTCCTTTCAATGCCCACTTATAATCTTATGATCGTCCCCCTTTTCCTTATAATCTTATGAACGTCCCCCTTTTCTGTTTTCCGCGTTTGCTTTTAATAAATTCAGTTTATTTTTTCTCGTTCGGATTTAAATTCTGTAAGAGTGCCGCTATATTATGACATTCATATGGCCACTCATTTATTAAGATTAAGATAATTTAAAAGACGTAACTCAAGGAATCAGTTATTTTTTTTCCATTCACTGCCTTAAATTCCTCTTGCCGTAACTGGGCTCGCCATGTGGAAATGGCGGCAGCACCCATGTTCCTGTGGAAGGAGCTCTGACATTCCTTTCGACCACGGCATCGATGACGAAGGGTTTGTTCGATTTGATAGCCGCTTGCAAAACTTCTTTGAAATCGCCAGCCTTTTCCACCTTAACTCCCTCTGCTCCACAGGCCTTTGCTAAAGCGGCAAAATCGGGATTGTACAACTCGCCGGTTTCCTCTCTTTTGAAGCTCGTTACGATTTCACGGCCTGGCCACACACCTTGAGCCTGATGCCGGATCACGTTCCAGCCGTAATTATTCCAGATGATCCAAACAGCGGGGATACCATATTCGACTGCGGTGCAGAGAACATGAGGCGTCATCATGAATCCCCCATCTCCACAGACAGAAACACACACCTTATCAGGGGCCGCCAGTTTCGCTCCCAAAACTCCGCACACCCCAAATCCCATGGCCGAGAAACCCCACGATTGAAGAAACGTTCCCGGCTCGTAAACATCATAGAACTGAAGAAGCCAGTTATGATGCTCTCCCGCGTCTGAAAGGAGGATGCCATCCCTGGGCATCACTTCCCGTATGTCCTTAACCAATCGTTCAGGACGGATGGGGGTGGCGTCCGAGTTGAAATTGGGTCGATTAAACTCCTCCCATCCCTTCCTCCAATTCTGAATCATGTTCAGCCAAGCTTTGTTCCGTTGCAGTTCTTTGGTCACCTTGGTTTCGGTCAGCTTTAATACCTCTTTTAGACAGGCCTTGGCATCTCCCAAAATACCAATGGTTGGTGGATAGTTGCGGGCAAGCTCATCAGGATCAATCTCCACGTGGATCAATTTGGTAGGTGGAATATTGAAGGTATAACCGGGTATCCATGCACTGCTCTGACGATCATCAAATTTCACCCCTACCGCTAAGAGAACGTCACAGGAGCGACAGGCCTCATTGGCCGTATAGCTTCCATTTCTTCCTACGGCTCCAAGACTCAACGGATGATCTGCCGGGATTACCCCTTTCCCATTTGCGGTCGTGCCCACGGGAATATTCAGTAGATCAACAAGCTTCCTTAATTCAGGAGCCGCCTCAGAGAGCAAAGCTCCATGCCCTGCGATAATACAAGGTTTATCCGTGCTCAAGAGAAGGTTCAAGGCCTTTTCCATAAGTTCAGGATTACCCGAACCTCTGGAACTGGTTCCCGCCCGCCACAGTTCAGGATCAGGAATTTCTACGTCCGCCTCTTCGCCAAAGCAGTTTAAAGGAATATCGATATGCGCCGGACCGGTCCTGCCTGTCAACATCGTTTTAAAGGCCTGGCGGATCATCACCGGGATCATCTCCACTCGGGTTGGCTGAAAGCTCTTTTTCACGTAAGGACGGAACACATTTGGGAATTCTGCCTGATAGTGACGGCCTGTCTCCTGAAAAGGAGACCTCCCGAATTGCGACGTAGGAACATTTCCCGTGATGGCTAAGAAGGCGGAAGAATCCATCATCGCCGAGGCCAACGCCGTGGTCAGATTTGTGGAACCAGGACCGCAAGATGAAAATGTGGCTGCGGGTCTGTGGGCGACTCGAAAATAAGCATCTGCCATATGGCCTGCTGCTTGTTCGTGTCTCACCGTCATCACTTTAATCTTGTCCTGCCGGTCGTAAAAGGCGTCTAGAAGTCCAATGATTCCATGACCGCATAGGCCGAATAAGTAAGGAACTTTCTCTTTGATCAAATATTCTGCGATAATATCTGCTCCCCTCATTTTTGGCATAGCTTTTTCCCCCCTCTCGAATGAATTTTACATTGAGAAACCAAATCCTTTTAACCTTCAAAAATTTTTAGTTTTGAAGCAATAATTCCTCGCGCCCGTTGCCAGCTCCGGATATGGCCGCGCCATTGAAGACCGACGTCTAAAAGAATTGACGTCACCTGTAAAGGTCGGGACGATAGGAAACAACATCAGGATATTCGACAAACTCAATAAAGTTACCTTCTGGATCGATTGAATAGATGGTATACACTCCCGGGCGCACCTCGACTTTTTCACCCTCACTAAGAAGTTTCACTCCATGTTCTCTCAGTCGCTTAATCATCCCATCCAAATCTGCGATGACGAATGTAAGGTAGGCGAACCCTTGTCGCTCACATACGCAGGAGGGGGGTTCTTTCTGGTGCGGGGGCAACCCGGCTTGGACCAATTTGATTCTTTCCCCATAGGGAGTCTGCAAACGTACAATTCGATACCCATGAGGAGTAGCACCTATTCTCCGGCTTATTTCTGTTGGAACATAGTTGTCGGCCACCAACTTCAGCCCCAAGATCTCCGTATAAAAATTGATCATTCGGTCGATGTCTACTGTCGATATTCCAAATTCCAACGGCACGGTCATCTTCAATTGCCAAGAAAGCTCAGCAGTCATGAACATTACCCTCCTGTTGTTAATCTCTTATAGTCTTGAAACACAGGAAAGATAAAAACTTCTGCTTCTACAAGTTTTCATTTTCTTTTCCCTCTCCTTGATCGATAGTCTTATGGCCATCACCCATAAAGGCTGATCTTTGAGACTTAAAGAAATCACTCAAAAGGACTCAATAGATAAGCAACCCCAGGTTGTTTTGACGATGAGTAAGGCTTAAATTACTTCAACAAGCCAACCTCGGAGGAGTTTCGTGGTCAATTCCTTAATAAGGACTTCGACGATTTCTTTGCTCGGCACTGGTCTGTTTATTCATAGATGACAACGGCAACGGTGTCCTTTGATAAGACCGGGAGTGAATAGTGTTCCTTTATTAGAATTGACGGCTACCACTTATGCCAGTTCTGCTCTTTCACGTTCTTAAATCGTAAAGATAAATTAATTTGCGCACAATTCTCAATACTTGTCAAGGAAAAGTCATTTACTCTGGAATTCCGATATAAGGACCAAAGATACTAATGGCGGCACAAATAGATCCGCTGAAGTTATGTGGAGTGAATTAGGGGGGCGAGAGTCCGGTATACTCGGTATAGATCGAGGTGCGGGTGACTCCAGGTTCTTTGGCCGTCTTATGGACAGGAACGTCGTATTGGCCTCAGAACCCTCGGGGTTAAACCAATCACAGCTCAAAAGCCCCGGCACCCCCACTAAAGTGGTAACCACCTTTTCGCTAAATTTGTTCTTCCCATAACCATGAGTCACCGTCACTTCCCGCGTGCTCTCCATCGAGCAAGGGGCCTCCAGGGCAAGCGACCGGGCATCCCGGGTCGCCTCCATGTTGCTCTTTAAAGGAATGACAAATTCAATCCCTTGCTGATCGATGGCATATAAACTCTTCCCGTCCAAAAAGGCTCGATCCACCACCAGTGAACGAATCACACTGATCTCTCTCACATTCTCCTTGGCCTGCTCCAATACAGCAAGAATGTGAAGATTATCTGGCTTCTCTATCGTGTCTATCTTAATCGCTAAAGGAATCCCGAAACAAAAGCCAGGCCAAACTTGATTTGGAACGAAATATCGATTAGCTTGCGGCATTGATTGTCTGCTTAAAAGCTTCTTTTTAGGGGTAAAAAGATTACTTTAAGGCACTTTTTACCCTTCTTTTTTAATACAGGGTCTTCTCCAAATCGTGTGGGTAAATTTTAATGAAAAATAGGAGTTATCCATAGGGAGGTAGAGAAGCGGAGAGATTTTAGCCGACCCCAAAATGAGGTCGGCAGCCCCGCCTTGCGGGGCAAAATCTCGCAGCAGAACGTAG
>VGSF01000195.1 GCA_016875165.1 Deltaproteobacteria bacterium | reverse complement strand
TTCTTTTTGGGCCAGTTCTTCCTTGAGTTTTTTGATCAGAGCATCTTTCCTGGCCGTTAGTTTTTCCACTTTTTCTCCGGCCATTGTTTTGGTTTTTGCCAGGAGGCTTTTCCCTTTTTGGGCAATTCCCTTTTTCAGGCTGGAGGCCTTCGGGGCGGCCTTTTTAGCGGCCGTCTTCACCTTCTTTTCCATTTTCTCTGCAGCTCTTTTTACTCCCTTTGCCGTTACCATCCTTGCGCCCTCCTTTCCTGTTAAATCTGCACTCCTAACTTTCCTTAAGACCTTGCCATAGTTCTTATTTATTTTCAAGTGGATTTCCAACCTCGCCCCTATGGAGTTCTTCTATCACTTTGATTCATCAATTTATTGAAAAGTAAAGAGTGATGAACTCGTAAAAAGTCGCGAAAGGGTCATTGCGAGCGAAAGTGAAGCAATCTCGTTTTTATAAGTGCCCGAAAATACAAGATTGCTTCGTCGCCCCGCCAATGCGGAACTCCTCGCAATGACAGGAACAGGACTCTTTACGAATCCATCAAGGAGGGCGCTCATTAAAAGGCAAGGAAACCATTGGGGTTGACTTACCTTTGGCCTTGGGCAATAATGCATTCGTTGTGCCAATTTAGCCTGTTGATAAATTGGCTGAACCTCAAGGCCAAATGAGGGGCGATGACCCGGATTTATCTCGTTCGTCACGGGACGACGGATTGGAATAAAGAGGAAATTTTCCGTGGCAGGATGGACTGTCAACTGAATGAGACGGGCCAGGCAGAAGCGAGGGCCTTGGCTGCTTATTTCCGGAAGGTTAACATTGAAATGATTTACAGCAGCCCGCTCTCCCGGGCTACAGAAACGGCTGGGGCTATCGCCGAGGGGCGGCAGCTGCGCGTAGTCCCTGACCCGGCGTTTATTGATATAGACTTCGGTGAGTGGCACGGCCTCCCCTTAAAAGAAGTGAGAGAAAAATATGCCGAGCTCTACCGAACCTGGCGGGAGAAGCCGCAGGCCGTCACTTTTTTAGGGGGGGAGAATTTGGCTCAGGTGCGCGCCCGGGCCTGGGAAGGTTTTGAGAGAGTGGCGCGCCAGAACCAGGAAAAGACGGTCCTGATTGTCTCCCATCGAGTTGTCGCCAAGGTGCTGATCTGTGCGGCCCTGGGCCTGGAAGATTCTCATTTCTGGCAGATCCAGCAGGATACCACGGCGATCAACTGTTTCGAGCACAGGCCGGGAGGTTTCATTGTCTCTCTGATAAACGACACCTGCCATCTGAAATCGATCCCTGGCGGCGTTTTGCAGAAAGATTTTTAATGAAGCGTTTGAAAGAGAAAATATCCGTTTTCTGGGACGAACGGCTTCGTTTTCAGTTGAGGGCAGCCTGGGACATTTTCTGGGAGGCCCGCCGGGCTTTTTCACAGGATGGATGCATTAACCTGTCCGCAGCCCTGGCTTTTTATTCGATCCTCTCCCTGATCCCTTTTCTATTCCTGTTGGTTTCGGCAGCGAGTTACCTCCTTGGTTCTTCCGAGCAAGCCCATCAGTTGACCTGGTCTTTTTTAGACCGCCTGTTTCCTCAGGCCGGCGCAGTGATGCACAGGGAGGTGAAGGCCATTTCCCAGCGCGCCGGAGTCCTGGGATGGGTGGGGTTTTTATCCATGATCTGGACCGCCAGCATTATTTTATCCTCCCTGGAGTTTGCCATGGGAGTCGTCTTCCGGGTAGAACGGAGGAGGCCTTTTTTGAAGTCCAAAATCTTGGCCCTCACCATTATCCCGGCTTCGGCCCTGATCTTTTTCCTAACTCTGTTTGTAACGGCTTTTGCCGGGGTTATGGACAGATTTGAAATCAAATATTTTGGCCTGAACTTGACTGATTCTGACCTATTCGAATTCCTGGTTGGCTACCTATTTCCGTACCTGGTTCTGACAATTGCCTTCACCTCCGTTTACAAGATTATCCCTAATACTTCGATTGCCTTCCGCCATGCCCTGGCCGGAGGCATGAGCTGTGCTTTTCTTTTCGAGGTAGCCAAACATTTTTTCACCTGGTATATAGGGCGCTCATCTCAGTATAACGTGATCTACGGTTCCCTGGAGGCCATCGTTATCCTGGTGATGTGGGCCTTTTATTCGTCAATTATCCTTTTATTCTGCGCCGAGGTGGTTTCGGCCTACCGCCGCCGGGATATCACCCTTCTGGAAAAAGCCTTTCTTTGAAGCGGCCGGGTGAGAGGCAAAACCGGAGAAGGAAGAAATGTGAATATAACGGAAAAGGGCAATCGGGCCCGCTATCTCTTTTCTTTTTGCGCCTTCCATTTCTTAGACGATGGTTTTGCCGATTCTATCTACCTTCTCCTTCCTTTTATCGCCGTCGAGTTGCATCTTTCCTTCAGCCAGGTGGGATTGCTCAAGGGGGTCTTCTCCGCGTCCATGAGCCTCCTGCAGTTTCCCTTAAGCCTCCTGGGAGAGAAGGCCGGAGAGATGACCGTGATCGCCGGCGGCACTTTTGGGCTGGCCGGGGGATTTTTGTTGCTGAGCATGGCTTTCACCTTTCCGGCAATATTGTTCTCCCTGATTTTGGCCAAGGGGACAAACGCCGGCCAGCACGGACTCGGCTCATCCGCCCTTTCCCGTGTCTTTGAGGAATCCGGGCGGCGGGCCGCGATGGGGACTTATAATTTTTCCGGGGACATGGGAAAAGTATGCTTGCCTTTCCTGGTGGCCTTGATGATCAACCTCTGGGGATGGAGGGAGGCGGTTTTCACTTTATCCCTTGGGGGTTTTGTAGCTGGCGCCGTTCTCTGGATCCTGACCCGAAAGCAAAAGCCTCCATCTCCCTTAACCTTGCCCCAGGGAAAGCCGCCGCTGAAAGCGCCCGGCTGGGGCATTCGCGACCGAAGAAGTTTTGTGGCCCTTCTGACCATCGGGGTGATTGACATCTCAGCGCGCATGGCTTTGCTCACTTTCCTCCCCTTTCTTCTTCTCCATAAAGGGATTCCAGCTTCGCAGGTTGGGTTCGCCCTTACCCTTCTCTTCGCTGGGGGGGCGGTGGGAAAATTTTTTTGCGGGGTTCTGGCGGAATGGTTCGGGATTATTCCCATGGTGGTGGCCACCGAGGTCTTAACCACGGCTGGAATTTTATCCCTGTTCTGGGCGCCCTCTAATGCCACTTGGATTCTTCTCCCTTTTGTGGGCATTGTTTTAAACGGCACTTCTTCCGTGCTTTATGCCACGGTCGCGGAAATTATCTCTCCCGCCGGGCGCTCACGGGGATATGGTCTTTACTACGCCGTCACTTTAGGCTGCGGGGCCATCTCCCCGATGATTTTCGGATTGACCACCGACTCCCTGGGCCTATCCTTTACGATCATAAGTACGGCCCTGATGGTTTTATTCACCCTGCCCTTAAGCCGCTATCTCTTACGACCCACTAGCTTGATTGTATAGGATAGGAATTTCCTTTTCTATCCCCCTACCCTTAATCCCCTCCCGCCAGGGGAGGGTGGATAATGAGGGGATCCAAAATTCCCTCCCCCTGGATGGGAGAAGCTGTGAAAAAATCGAGAAAAACGTGGTTATGTCGATAAAAATATCAATAATTTCAACCCCCCAATTTCCGAAAATTGAATTTTTCCACACCTTCTGAGAGGTTACCGAAAGAGTTCGTTAGAAAATCCTCGTGATGTTCAGAGAGGCGCCTTGATAAATCTCTAAAAATATTGATCAAAAAATAATCTCCTTTTGAGTGTTTTCCTTTCTATAAATAGTCTGAATTAAATCACTAAGCACCGATTTTCGCAGAGCGCATACGATATAACATTTTTCTCTGAATCAGTAAGCCGGATACCAGTAAATAAAGGCCCCTACGCACTCAAGGGTAAGTATTTTGTTATATGATTTGGCGTATAAACGATCCATAAATTAATCTTAAAACAATACCTCCTCTTCCGAATACGATCCTTTAATTTATCCCCCCAGACAAAAAAGCCCTAAAAATCGTTTATTTCCTATATATTTTTTAGAAGCAGTATTTTATCGTTCTCACCTCTCAATATAAGCGTCATATAACATAATGGGTATCATGAAAGATGCCACCTTTTTTACCCACCCCATTCCCGATTGGCAACGACGCTATGAGGCCTTGCTGTTATTTCCCACGATATCGTGGAAGTATGAGGAGAGGGGTTGGCAAGATAAATGGACCGATGGTATAAAGGTGGGTGAAATAGCGAGGTAAGAAATTGACCTTGGAAAAATAACCAAGCGTCACA
>VGSF01000194.1 GCA_016875165.1 Deltaproteobacteria bacterium | reverse complement strand
AATGCCTCAGCCTCAATAATTTTACTCAGAATGTGACGAATAGAGAAGCCGAAAGTAGAGGTGCGTCCAGATCCGAGCATTTTTCGCCTCGGGACTCATTGAAGCCGTTCTTGGATATAAAATATTGTTAACTTATCTGAGCCGACCAATTCGACACGCTGGCTCTTTCAAAAAATCGGCAGTTTATAAACAGACTCTAAATAAAGAAGGACGACCATTCCATTGCGATTACCGTCACAAGTTACAGGTAACAAGCTAAATAGCTCATAGTGGAGCGGGGGAGCGGGGTCGGACCAAGCTAAGCATTGGAGATGGAATAAGAAAGTGTAGAAAAGTGGTCGTTTTGGGGCCTTAAAAGGCCATTTTTGCCATGGAAATTGACCCTTCGATCGCGCCCAAGCCCTGCTTTTCAAAGCAGGGATAAAAGGCGCGCTCAGGGTCAACCTTGAGCAAGCTCCGGCCTAAAGGCCGGAGAGGCCAAAAGGTTGACTTTTCAAGAAAATGGGTGTGAGATGGCGAGGGCCGGGTTATGATGGCTTGGTCCGACCCCGAGAAAAAATTTTGGTGCCGAGGGAGGAGAAGGCCAGGGCTTTTGGGGTTACAAATTTGAACAGAAATGGCGGAGCCATTTAGGAATTTTGCAACGTAGCAATATAGTAACTTAGCAGCTTGGCAATTCGGCTCATAGGTCATAGGAAAAACGGCTCATAATGAAAATCAAAAAGTTGCCTGGGCCCAAACCGGCAGAAGAGGAAGAAGAACGCTTCATAATCCAATCTTCCGAATATCGAACAGTTCAACTTCTCCTTTCTTGCGCAGTTCTTCGACCTCTCGGGTGAATCCCGATCGAGAGAAGAGCCCAAGACGAATATTTTCCGTTCTGCCCTCCAGAGCCAAAAGGGAAACCTTCCTCTGGAGAGATTTGAGGATGTCCATCCCGATTGCTTTCTTGGACCATTTACATTCAGCTGCAAAGACAGGCACATCCCCCGTTAAGATCAGCAGATCGATTTCTTCATTCCCATTCCACCAACGGCCTGCTCGATCATAATCCATTTCGATTCTGCCCTCGCCCGCCAAATATCGGCACATTTCAGCACAAATTTTATCAAATCCTTGACCGATGAAATGATCTAAGTTAGGAATAATCTCTCGCTCCAGGATTCTCCGCCCTCCATTTTCCACCAAACGGCTCCTATGGGGAAGAACAAAACGGAACCAGAAGCGGAAGAAGTTATCTGAAAGCAGATAAATCCCCCTGCGGCTCTTATCCGGGTGCTTTTCAGTGACCGGAGTCTCTCTTTCGATCAATCGCAAATCCTGAAGGACGGAGAGATACTTGCTTACGGGTCCTCGTTCGATCCCAGTCCGTTGAACAATATCATTCATGCGAGTGTTCCCAAAAGCAATCGACTGGAGGATGGAAAGGTAGAGCTTAGGGTCCCGCAGTTCCTCCATTAGAATGAAGCGAACCTCGTCATATAAAAAGGCATTCGGATTCAGAATCTGTCTTTCGATGTTTTGGGTCAAAGAAAGTCTATCGGAGAATTGAAGAAGATAGGCCGGGACTCCCCCCAGGATGGCATAAGCTGAAATTCTATCTTCCGGGGAATAGCCCGGGAAAAATCCCTTCAGGCCCATAAGCGACAAGGGCTGGATCAGAAGCTGGCCGGTCCGACGCCCATACAGAGGGCTCTTATGACCCAAAATCTCTCGCTCCATGAAACTCACAAAGGACCCGCAAAGGATCAAAAACCATTTTGAATCTTTGCCCCTCTCATCCCATATTCGCTGGAGGATTGACGGAAGAGCCGGCTGACTGGAACAAAGATAGGGAAACTCGTCCATAACAAGAATGATTCTGTCTTTCTTGGCCAGGTCGGTTATGTATCTCAAGAGAGGATCCCATTCTGGTGGGGGGTCTGTCTGCAGGAGCGGGTTTGGGTACAATCTCCCTACGGCCTCTGAGAGTCTCCGGCGCTGGTCTTGATCTGCCCCAAGATCCGCCACGAAAAAAATCGTCTTTTTTTTCTTGAAAGCCTCTTTTAACAGCTCTGTCTTTCCGATGCGGCGTCGGCCATAGACCACAATCAACTCACCCCGGTCGGACTCCGTGCGATCCCGTAGGAATCGGATCTCTGCCTCTCTGTTGACAAAAGCCACGGTTCCTCCTTTGTCTTCTCAAAAGTAGTCTACTTTAGAGTAGACTATTTAAAGGGGGCGGTCAAGCGATTTTGATAAAGCGGGATAAAGTACGTGGGGGGCATTGTGAAAGCGCCGGTCAAAACTGGCATGGTGTAGGAGGTGAAAGTCCTTTACGGAGTAAGGGAAAAGAGCGGAGCGGGATCGGACCAAGCTAAGCAATTGAAAATATAGAATAAAGCTATAAAAAGCAGGGTGGTTTTAGTAGAACGGCATTTTTGACCCTTAAAATAGTGGTTTAAGTTAATTGCGGTGTGGTTTTTGTTTTTTCTTTACCGCGGAAATGATATCATCCAGTGTCATGTCCTTAAATAGTTGCTCTCGGTCCTGGGTATAGTCACCATAGCCTGTGGTAAATTGATTTATAAATCGCACCGTATCTACTATACCCATCTCTTTGTTCAATACTTTGAGGGCCTCTTTTGTTATTTCCACTAATGGCCGGGCTTCTATTGCCATGACTCAACCTCCTCTATTAACTCAATGGGTGAAACTACCTTCGTCTTAAGACCAGGAATACTTTTTGCTTTCCTAAAAAAACTAACATCCCAAGTACAAAAGTAATCTGCGCATGCTTCTTCCGCTGAGGCCAGATGCAATGCATCTAGTGGTTTGATGCCGAGGGCATCGAATTCTCGTGCCCGTTTTTCCACACGCTCATCCAACATGACAAACGTCTTCGCTTTTGCTATTACATTTAGAGCATATTCTTGCCGCGTTGGATTCGGGTTTTGGCCTATCTCAAATAATAAGATCTCAGATGAAACCAAATCAATTCTTCCCGATTCAAACAAAGATAGAATACCCAATATGGCCTCCGCTTCAACAATAATTCGGACTTGATTTCTACTATCCAGAGGTCGTTGTAAACTGCACGTATCCAAATATATTTTCATGATACAATTATATTACTATATAACCAAGTCAAATTCAAGAACGAGATTACTTTTTAGTTCAAATCAGACATAACAGGGGGGAACTTTGGGGTCAGGCTTTGCTTTTTAATATTTCAATAGTCAGAGATCGTAGGTCATAGCTCATGATGTCGAGAGGGACGTTGATCAAAATCTTCAATTATCATGGCAATTAAATCATAGCGAAAGAAGGCTCAAGGTTAAAGGCGCAAGGCACAGGGCAAAAGGTTCGTCACCGATGAAAAAAAATTCTCCCCGCTGGGTTTGGCTGGTTTTAATTGCATTGGCTGAATTGACATGGCTTGCCATACGGGTCGAGGTGCCTCCGACAGGTTTTCTATCCTACTTTAAAGGATTTCCTTCCATTTTCGTTACTTCCCTGGCGGTCGTCACTATTTTGGGTTGGGCGCGTTCCCGCGGCAAACTTCTCGAACTTCCGATCTTTCAGGATTTTTCCCATAACCCTTGGGGGATGGTCCTGGCCCATTTGGGTGCATTTGCCGCCTTTTTTTTACTTACAATTTTCGTAACCGAGGGGGATGCAGTCTCCTCACACTTAGCTATTTTTTGGGTACTCGCCTGGGCCGCGACAGGCTTCGGCGCCGGCGTTTTCTGGATGATGGCTGCAATGCCAGCGCGGGTTTGGATTCGCCTGGTTCGGCAAAACTCATCCCTTGTATTGGCCGGGATCACAATAATAGCGGCATCCTGGGTTTTGGGGTTCCTCACGAACAGGGCTTGGGAGCCACTCCTTGGGCCGACGTTCCTGGTAGTGAAGTGGCTGCTCTTGGCTCTTGGGCAGGAAGTGGTCTCCCAACCAGCAGACCTGGTGATTGGCACCTCGCAATTCAGTATCGCCATCTACCACGCATGCGCTGGGTACGAAGGCATCGGCCTAATATCAGTTTTCGTGGGAAGCTATTTTTGGCTTTTCCGGGGCAATCTTCGGTTTCCTCAGGCTTTCAAGGGGAAAGGGGGACGAAGGAAAGGGGGACGCCCTTAAATTATTCAATTTCGAAAAAGAGGGGGACGCGAAAAAGAGGGGGACGTTGGTTCAAATGCAACTTACAAATGTTGGGTTGCACATTATTTCGACTTAAATTTTCTGATTAATTTGAGCTATTGATGGGGATTTCAGATTAAATTGAAAGAAGGCCGGGG
>VGSF01000193.1 GCA_016875165.1 Deltaproteobacteria bacterium | reverse complement strand
AATGCCTCAGCCTCAATAATTTTACTCAGAATGTGACGAATAGAGAAGCCGAAAGTAGAGGTGCGTCCAGATCCGAGCATTTTTCGCCTCGGGACTCATTGAAGCCGTTCTTGGATATAAAATATTGTTAACTTATCTGAGCCGACCAATTCGACACGCTGGCTCTTTCAAAAAATCGGCAGTTTATAAACAGACTCTAATTAGTTATGCCTGACCCTCTTCCTGACCCTCTTCCTCTTCCTCTTCTCAACAGTGCGGTGAGGAAGGTGAATTCTGGGAAGGAAAGCGAGATCAGAAGATGCAAGATGCAACTGGAGAAAATTTCCTAAATTCCTGGACTGACCCCTTTATCCCTTTCATGGGTGAGCTGATAGCCGAGCGTTAGAGCGTTCAAAGGGGAAATGGGGACATAAGGTTATAAGTCATGAATACGTTCGTGCAAAAGTTGATCTCGTCTATTTGGTTTGTCTGGTTTGTCTGGTTGCTCTGGTCAATAAGGCGATGGGTAATAGGCTATGGGTAATGGGGGCTAAGGAAAGAGGCCGAAGCCTTTTATTCTGTTAGGAGGATTCTTCATAAAATATTAAATATATTCAAAATATTCATCCACACTCATTCTTGCGTCTTTGATAAGGTCCCTTAATGTTCCCCGTTTCACATTTTTGCCTTTATGCACCGGTATTGAAAGTGTAGCCTCATGCCCTTCTTTTTCAAGGATGACATGGCTGCTTCTTTGACGGGTAATTTTCCAGCCGGCTCGTTGAAAGGCTTTGACTACCTCCTCACCCTTATAGGATCCGAGCCGACTCAACCTAAGGCTACCTCAATTACCTTTTCTGACTTACCATGTATCTGAGCTCGCTGATTTAGGGCCTCAAGACATCCAATAATAGCATCTTTAATGTTTTCGATGGCTTCTTCCTCTGTATCGCCTTGAGAATGGCATCCCTGTAAGGCAGGGCAGCTTACATTGAACCCTCCATCTTCTATATCGGGTTTTATGATAACCTTAAATAACATAGTTTTTTAACCCGTCCCTATTAAATTCTTTAATGATAACTTTAAGCCGATAATTATATAAAGTCAAGTCTGAAGTCTTCTGGCTTGAAATTCCGCCATAAGGACGACGGGAGGGGAATCATTTTTCTATTCACCCCCACCCTCACTCTCCCGAAGCTGTGAAAAAATTCGGGTTTGTAGGGGAGGCGGGAAGGAAAATGGGGTCAGGAAAATGGTCATGGAAATGGTGTCATCAAAAATGGGGTCAGGCATAAGTAATTAAGTATTTTTGTATTTTCCGGGTCAGGTCTTGCTTTTTGATATTTCGCGCAAGGAATACAATTGGTCACAAATAATAAGCCACCAATCACCTTCCCTTCCGGGTCGAACCCGGCCAACTCATTGAATTTCATCTAGATGAGGCAATTTGAGAATTATGGAATGCCCCCTAACTCCTTGTAATTATACACAAATACAGCCTTTCTAAAAATCCTTTTCAGTTCGATCAACCCAATGATTTTGGGTTGATCACGAAATCCAAAATGAATAATTAGTTGATTTTAAAGGCATTTCATAATTCGCAATCTTGGGGATTTTTAAATTGCCTCAAACTTTGGGGACGTTGTTTCTTACGTTGCATTATTTCCTTCCCGCAGTGAGACGACTGCCTCTTGTCTCTGAAAAACCGAAGGAAGATCGCCTTCGGCTTGGACGATGGACGATGTAAAGACAGAGGGAAGATCGTCCCTGCGGGACTGTGTATAGGGGACGTAGTTTAAAGTTTTCACTTTTGAATTCGTGGGTTGGGGACCCCCTTAAATTAAAATTGGCCACAAAGGGCACAGAGATCACAGAGTTTTAAAACCATGATTAAGAAAAAGTAAAGAATATGTTACCACCGGTCAAATTAGGGACCTTTTTCACCTATAAAAATTCTTCCCTCGAACCAGAGGAATTAGAGCATCAAGATGAATGAATTGATAATCTTACCCTTCCAAATAATCGAATCATATGGTCAACAGGGGGGAACCCCAAATCGCTGATAAAGGGGGATTATGAAATCGGTGGTAACAAAGAATATGCCAAACGTCTAAAGTGATCCAGTTGCAGGCTACACTAAAGTTGAAAAAAGGAAATTCCTATACAATTAAATTATTCAATATCCAAGCCAATAATGCGTCGATGCGTACATGCGGTAAAGACAGATGGAAGAGGGAAGACCGCCTCCGGCTCGGACGATGAACGAACAGATGGAAGACGGAAGATCGTCCCTTCTGGACTGGAAAGAGGGAAGAAACGGCTAAACAGGTCCCGGGATCCTCAGGTATGCTGCAGAAAGATATTAAAGCCATTTTTCGAGCAAGAATTCAGGCGAGAAAGGATTCACGAAGCGCACTCCTTCCAGGATCGACCCATCCCCGAAGTCTTCACTGAACACAACCGGCACCTGGTTCAGGCGGGCGATCGCCCAGACCTGGGCGTCGTAGTAGGAGATTCTGTGATCGCGGACGCCTCGTCCTGCCTCCATCACAATCATAGGGGTTAGTTCAAAGACCGGCCAGAGACGGGTGAATAAATTCATCTGTTCCAACGCCTCTGCCGCAGTGAGGCTCGGAGATAGTTTACGGGTGGCCACGCTGAAGAATTCGGCGAGCGCCTGAACACTCAACCGTCCGCTGTGGGTCAGCTCTAACTGCTCAAGCACACGGTGGGACTGAGCCTGCTTGCCGGGTTGGTTTTGGTCATAGAGGTAGACCAGGAGGTTGGTGTCAATTAAGATTGGCGGCATCGTCCCCTCATCCTTTTGTCCGTCTCAGGATACGTTTTTCGCGCTCCTCGTACGCGTCCAGACGGTTCCACCGGTAGGGCCGGCCACTGGGACGAAGAGATTTCCGGTTCTTCACAAAGCGGAGGATCTCGTCCCAGGCCGCTTGATCGGGTGCCAGAAGAAAGGGCTTTCCCCCAATTGTCTCCCGCTCAATCGCCTGGCGAATAAGTTCGGCTTCACTGACGCCACGGGCTTTGGAAATTCGTTTTAGTAACCGCTCGTGGCGCTCTTCAATGTAAATCTGTTTTCGCACCATTTCGGCCATGGGTTTCTCCTCAAAAACTTTATAAAGGGGTCTGCTCTTAACTCATTTTTATTGTCCCTAAGGGCAGGATAAAAAATTGGGCAGAGATCATAAGTCATGAATGGCGGACTCCAGACATCAGACACCGGACTGAACGAAAGACGACCGTCACGCCTCTGGCGTGACTTGGACGATGGACGATGTAAAGACAGAGGGACGACCGCTTCGCTGGGACGACCGTCACGCCTCTGGCGTGACTGGGACGATGGAAGAATAAAAGACCAAACGTGGAAAAGGGGTCAGTCCGGAAAAGGGGTCAGTCCGTGAATTTAGGAATTCATTTACAAGTTCCAAGTCAAAGTAACGCCGGGGTCAAACCTAAACAACCTGACTTTACCTCAAATTATGTACACTACAGCCCATGAATACGAGATGCATAAGATTAATCAAGACAATTCACAATGGGGATTCTCATGCAAATTTTGGTGTAGTGTATATAATATACACTACATCTTTTGGAGTCCATATAAAAAAGCTAATATTTACTCATTGACAACACGTAGAGTCCTCAACGCTCACTTAAATTGACCCACTTATGCTCAATAGAATTGACCCACCCTAAAAGTGTATTATTGCGCGCGCAATATGAGAATATTTTCACTCAACTATCTGATTTTTAAGCATTGTGGCTATACCTATGCTTATATAACCTGAAGTACTCCTGCCTGGGTTATTTTTCCTTAGCATAAGTGGGTCAATTCCTATGAGTGTCAAAGCACGTAGTGTATAAAACTCATGGAAAATTCAGGTAAACTATTGACTAAGTGAGAGGGAAACGCTGTTAATGTAAACAATATTTCGATAATAGATAATGAGTTATGGGTTGCTCGTTGCTGGTTGCATGTAACTGGTTGCTAAAAATACTGATACTGGATACTGGATGATAGAAAAGGGAAAGTACAAAACCATCTAAAAATTCGAAAAAAGAAGAGAAAATGCTGCCTTGCTTCGCTGAGATTTTTTCAGTCTACGGGAATAAAAAAAGCGGAATCCCTATATTCATCCGCCGATGAAGAAAACCAGATTAGATACAGCTCCTCTATGATTCGACCTATCCCAACACCAGGACGAACCCATAATACTCCGGGTATATGTTTGCCAGAGGAAAAATGATTTGATAAATGTTTCGGCATTGTACTTCGATTTTCAGTCACTAAAATATATTGATTTTCCTCTATCCAATTCAAAATATCTTCATCTGCCATTCCAGGTGGAGGGGCCCCCGCATCGCCCACGGCCAATATCTCAAGTTCAGGAACCTGCCTACGTAATTGACGCTGAATTGCTCGGTTTATATTTTCATCGATTAGAAAACGTGGCTTCATCTATTTAGAGTCTGTTTATAAACTGCAACTTGACTTATTATAACAGGTTACGCCAGAATAGGGCAAAAATCAAGTTGCAGGAGGAGGGGATGAAGATACTCAACGATCTGAAATTGAAGTTAGAGAATCCGAACTGGGCCTTGGATCCGGAATTGGCATTAATTGATACGATCTTGAATGAGAATCCGAGTCTCTATGAGATCGTAACCCCGGACATTATGGGGTTGAACAAAAGTAGTG
>VGSF01000192.1 GCA_016875165.1 Deltaproteobacteria bacterium | reverse complement strand
GCCTCCAATTGGATTTAAAACCAATATGTGTGTTGGCTTGTCCTAACAGAGCGCTTGACTTTGGGCACTTGAGAAATCTTGTGATCAGGTATGGAGACATAAGGGACCTGGAGGACATGCCTTCTAGCAAAAGCACGAAACCTTCTGTTGTTTTTAAGGAGCATGCCAAGAAACGACAACTTGTTCCTTATGATGTTGAAAAGGCTCTAACGTTGATGATGAAAAGAGATCCATTACCCGACATCTTTAATTCAATAGTGGACGTTCTTGAGGTACCTGAAGGAGTTATAAGCCGCAACAGGCTAGTAGTTAAGCATAAATCGGGGGACGAGCTTATGCGGTTTACGCGGAATGACGAAGGATAAAGACTCGTGAAAGCCTGGATTCCGATGGGAGGTAAACAATCTAACGGATTCTCAGTCCAACATGCTGTATTGTGAATAAGGGCGTTTTGTTTTTGTTGTCCATCGCGACACTGAGTTCTTTGATCCAATGGATGGCCTACATTTGTAGACCATTTATATCACTTTTATTCTCTGAACTCGAAGGGCGTAAGAGTGACAAGAAGAAGCAGATTCTAATCATGTCAACTGAAGTGTTAAAAAAATGAGGTAATATCTGGAGTCCTCTTTAATGGTTATGTCAGGAAGGGGATACTCAAGGCAATATGCAAGAGCTTGCGAAGCCCGTAAGATTGATTCAGAAAAAAGCCTATGAGGCTCTTTTAAGAGAAAGAAGAGGTAGAGAAGGCCTTGGCATTTTTGTCCATGGAAAATCAAGCCTTAAAAAAAAACATGGCGTGGGGGTTTCAGGGTCGTCGAGAGGAATTCGGTTGGAGGCGAAGCAGAAGGGAGGAACCAATGGAACGACGTTATGTGAACATAAAGCTGGAGAAAGCCACACGAGAAGAAATTCTTAATCTCCAGTTCAGGCGACTAAAGGAGTTGTTAGAAAGAGCTTATCATACCAACAGCTTTTACAGAGATCTTTACAGAAAACATAATGTTACTCCTGATGATATCAACTCATTAGGAGATTTCCGACGCAAGATTCCCTATATCACCAAGAAGGACTTATTAAAAGATCAGGATCAGTTTCCACCCTATGGTTCTCGATTAGGTATCCCTAAGAATGAAGTGGCACTATCCAGCCTAACCAGTGGTACGTCTGGCATTGGCCAAGAAGTCCATCCAGCATCGAGTTTCGATGTTGAGGCTTCTTCTACCGGCTTCATTTGGCAATGTCGATGGGCCGGGCTGGATCCTTTTGATAGGTTGTTTATCATGAATTTGATAGGCTTACCGCTAGGGGGCCTTTGGATTTTACGTGGCGCGGAGAAATATTTGCTTCAGCATTTTCAAGTTGGTCCCGACGATAGCCTTAAGAGGTTAAAGCTTATGAAGCGCTTTTCGCCTCATTGCTTTATAGCTGTTCCCGCCTACCTTAACCGGCTTAGTTTCCTTGCTGAAGAGAATGGCTACGACTCTAAACGCGATTTCCCTGATCTCAAAGTCATTTTGACAGCTACTGAGGCCTATACCTTGTCTTGGTTACACAAGATGGAGGCATTCTGGGGGACAAGGATTTTCGAGTGGTACGGAAGCACACAGGCTGCAGGAAGCCATATGTTTTCTTGTGAGAACGGGGTATATGACCACAATGATCACAGGTGCATACTTCATAATCTGGAACACCGTGTTCTTGTAGAGGTCCTTGACCGAAATACAGGAGATCCAGTGAGAAGTGGTGAGGAAGGCGAGATTTATGTTACCGTCTTGTTCCGGCAAGCCTTTCCATCGATTCGCTTCAAGACCGAAGACAGAGCAAAGTTCATGGACTACAACGAGTGCGACTGTGGCCGACCATTTGCTGGCATTGAGGCGGGAACTATTGCTCGCTATGATGATATGATAAAAATGAAGGCGGTGAATGTTTGGCCAGAGGCGGTTGATGCCATAATATTTAGTATCAGTGATATTGAGGAGTACAATGGCAAGGTGTGGATAGATGAAAAAGGGCGTGAGCAGGTGAGCGTGATGGTTGAATTTAAAACGAAATGTAGCCTATCGCTCGTCGAGCGCACCGCTCTCTTAGAAAAGATTTCTGGTGAAATTAGGGACAATATTGGTGTAAGCATGCTATTGAAAGAGGTTGCTTATGGCAGCCTGCCTCATTTTGAATACAAACCAAGAAGGTGGACAGATGATCGACATAAGAGCATATAAATCGATTGATGTCTTGAAAAAACGGGGAGAGGAGGGATAATCAGTGAAAGACATTGAGAAGGTGAAAAAGGCACGTCAAATCCTCGAATTGTCTCAAGAATTGCTCAGTTGCGATGATCTGCTTCTTAGGCTGAGTATGCGTCGCATAAACGATATCACCAATGACCTGCTGATGGAAATCGCCTTTGAAAGCTTTCCTTACCAGCACAAGACATCGAAGCAGTCGGTTGAATCAAAATCTAAATAAGTATAGAAATGCCTGTTTTAAGAAGATCTTGGCTGTCTTCTAACCTAGGGAGGATATAGAAATATAACTGAAATCGGGGAAGGAGGAAACAAACAAATGGCGCTTAGAAGTGTTTCTATTATAGGCATTGGCACCACTCGCTTCGGGGTCTTGGAAGGGCAAACCATAAAATCGATGGCAGTGGCGGCTTGCAATGATGCAATTGAAGATGCTGGAATTGATAGAAAACAAATTCAGGCTTTCTATTTGGGCAACTACATATCCGGCATGATGGTGGGACAGGAGACGATAGCTCCGTTGATAGCCGATGCATTGGGACTCAGAAAAGATATTGGTGCCACTAAAGTTGAAGGGGCGTGTTCTTCTGCGGCAATCGCCTTGAGGCAAGGATACTTGCTGATTGCCTCTGGCGTATACAACGTTGTTTTGATTGCAGGTGTGGAGAAGATGACTTCTGCTTTAAGAGAAAAGACTACCGCATCCCTCAGTGCCTCTATTGATCAGGAGACAGAAGGCCTATCGGGTTTGACGTTTCCTGGTTTTTGGGCGCTCATAGCCCGAGCTCATATGCACGAGTATGGTACTACCGTTGAGCAGTTAGGAATGGTGTCAGTGAAAAATCACCTCAATAGCATGGCTAACCCGAGAGCTAGGTATCGCAATGCAGTTTCACTCGGGGATGTCATGAATTCAAAGCTGATCTGTGATCCTCTCAAGGTCTTCGACTGTTGCCCTGTTGCAGATGGTGCTGCTGCGGTAGTCTTGTGTGCATCAGATATGGCTAAAGAATACAATCCAAAGCGCGTTGACATAATTGGGTCGGCTCAGACTACAGGGTATTCAACGCTCTATGCACACAAAGATATTACTACGTTGCCATCAACGGTTTTGGCTGCTAAGCAGGCTTTCGATATGGCCAAGGTCAAGCCTGGTGATGTCGATGTGGTCGAACTACACGACTGTTTTAGCCCTGCCGAGGTCGTCGACAGCGAAGACTTGGGTTTTTTTGAGAAAGGCAAGGGAGGAAGGGCAGTTGAAGAGGGGATAACACAGGTCGGTGGCAAGCTTCCGATTAATCCAAGCGGTGGATTGCTGGCAAAGGGTCACCCTACTGGTGCAACGGGCGTAGGCCAGATCTACGAAGTAGTAAAACAACTCCGTGGAGAACATGAAAACCAAATTCGGAATGCCGAAATCGGATTAACCCATAATGCTGGAGGTACAGGGTCAGTCTGCACAGTACACATATTAAGGAGAGTTTAATATGCCAAAAAATTATGAACGCTTAATACTGGCAAAGTGCCAAAACTGTGGGCAAATTTATGTACCACCGATATACATGTGCACTGTGTGTGGAAACAAAGAACCACTGGAAATGACTGCGAGTGGAGAGGGGAAAATGCTATCATACACAACAATTAGAGTCCCACCGTTGGGCTTCATAGACCAGGCTCCTTATGAGATAGCCGTGATACGATTAAAAGAAGGAATCAACCTCACCGGACGGCTTGCTGATTTGAATGGGCGGAATATTGAAATAGGCGATAGTGTATCTTACCTAAGGAAAGACGACCAGGGTGCTTACTGGTTTAAACTTGTAAAATAACCATCAAACTAATATATAAAGAGTGACCCTGCCCCCCTTTCTTAATCACCAGTCAACATTAATGCTGGAATCATTTTCGAGGGGAAGGTGAATGGTGCTTTTGGGTTTATGCTCACCCGGCTGGCAAGCTACTATCAGACGATTAGGAGGGAGTATGATAAGATGTATTCAGCATTTCAGTTTCACAGTGAGCAATCTAGAAGAGGCTATTCATTTCTTCAGCGACATATTAGGATTAGAAGCAACCCCTATAATCGAGGTACGAGATGAGCTGACCGCAAAGGTCGTAGGTATGCCAGGTGTCTGGCTGAGAGGTTCGTTTATGCTTACCCCAGGCAATGGAACAATTGAACTAATCCAGTATGTGACACCGAAGGGTGAGAGGATTGACCTGAATACATGTAACGTTGGTGTGGCGCACATTTCTTTTGAGGTAGATGATATTGAAGAAATGTACAAGGACCTTATCGCTAAGGGAGTCAAGTTCGTTAGTCCTCCAGTTTGGGGCAAGAAGGGTGTGCTTAAAGGGCGAGGCTCTTGTTACCTGAAAGGGCCAGACGGCATCACTTTGGAATTCAATCAAATCCCCAAGGGAGTCAAGGTTCACCCGGCCACAGGGTTCGT
>VGSF01000191.1 GCA_016875165.1 Deltaproteobacteria bacterium | reverse complement strand
TTCTCTAACTTCAACTTCAGATCGTTGAGTATCTTCATCCCCTCCTCCTGCAACTTGATTTTTGCCCTATTCTGGCGTAACCTGTTGTAATAAGTCAAGTTGCAGTTTATAAACAGACTCTAATTATGGCGGTTCTATTAAAAACATGTTTTCCAAAGGCCCATTTTTAGGGCATTCCATATTTTACCAAAAAACTGGGCTCCAGAAATTACCGCCATATTTAATTTTACTAATCACTGGGCAGGTCACTCCAATATCTCGAAGTTGCCCAATACTTTTGTTCATGTATTTGATAATATTATCTCTCAATGTAAAATCATATGCCTTTTTAAAATCTCTGCGAAAGCGGGAATCCAGGGCAGCCTGAAAAATCTGGATTCCGGGTCTCGCTTCGCTTGCCCGGAATGACGATTGAGCACCAGATTTTGACATTTGCAAGAGCCTCTATTGAATATGAATATAATGAAGCCATTTCCCACCTGTCAAGGCCAAAATTTGTTTCTCTTGGGTTTTTAAAAAAATGTTGGTCTTGGTTTTAAACATTTCCTGTGTCAATAAGGATATTCCTCGGGTAGTAAAAAAAATCGGTTCTTCTCCCAAAAGTGTACTGGATTAAATGGTCAAAATATCAATACGTTAGATTTCATCAAAAAGGTCAATGAAGACCAAAGCCATAGCAGATATTCCTCCCCCTTGATGGGGGAGGGTGGGGGTGAATAATGAATCCAGATTCCCCCTCCTCTTTATCCCCTCCCGCCAAGGGAGGGAATAATTACGGTGAAGCCTTTTTTCATTAAACACGCCGTCATTATTTGGCTTATTGAAGCGCTCCCTTTTGGGAGAAGAGCCAAAAATCTTAGTGCCTGGCTTTTTTATCTCTTAAGGCCGCGCCGTAAACCTCGAAGGTTTAACGATAATCACCGAAATTGATCTTTTAAAAGACACCCTCGTATGCTAATATTGCTCAATGCGGGATGGCCTAAACCAAGAGTAAATAGTTCTCATCCGGAAACCCCCTCTCCCCTTGCGGGAGAGGGTTGGGGTGAGGGGCATTAAAATAATTTTAACCCTTTATCATCCCCACCCTCCCCTCCCCCGTCGAAGGGGGAGGGGAAAAGTTTAGTTTCCGGATGGACACTAAATAAAGTGCTACTTTCAGCTAAGCGCTGTAAAAATTTAGGAGAAAAGATGAAGATTACCAGGGAGGAAGTGGAACATGTAGCTCTGCTGGCGCGGCTCAAATTCAGCGAAAAAGAGAAGGAACGTTTTACCCTGCAATTGAACAGTATCCTTCAGTATATGGAAAAACTCGGGGAGCTGGATACGGCCCAGGTGGAGCCTACCTTCCATGCCGTAACGAAAACCAACGTTTTCCGGGAGGATGTTGTTAAACCATCGCTCCCCCGGGATCTTACCCTGAATAACGCTCCGGATGGCCATCGCGGCCTTTTTCAAGTCCCCAAGATTATCGAATAACCGGTCCTGAGGGGTAGGGGTACAGTGTGCCCTGCCCATATCCCTCTCGAGACTTTTAGGGGATTATTAAATTAGCCACAGAGGGCATAGAGATCACAGAGTTTTTAAAACCATGATTAAGAAAAAGTAAAGGATAAGTGTCAAGCGTCTAAAGTGACTCCGCCGCAGGCGGACTAAAGTTGAAAAAAGGAAATTCCTATACAATCAAGGTTCTACGATTAGTTTTTTCTTCAGGTGCTCAAATGGAACTTTACCAGTTATCCGCCCATAAGCTTCATGAAATGCTCGTGAATAAGGAGATTAATTCCCGCGAGGTCACGGAATCAGTCCTGAAGCGCATCGAACAGGTGGAAGATCGCATCCATGCTTTCATCACTTTGACGCCGGAATTGGCCATGCAGCAAGCAGCTCTTGCCGATGCCCACATCCAAAAGGGAAATGCCGGCCCGCTTACCGGGATTCCCCTGGCCATCAAAGACTTGATCTGTACGCGTGGGGTGCGCACCACCTGCGGCTCCCATATATTGGAAAATTTTATCCCTGCCTACGATGCCACGGTCATTGAAAAATTGAAAGAGGCCGGGGCTGTCATTGTAGGCAAGGCAAATATGGACGAGTTTGCCATGGGTTCTTCCACGGAAAACTCCTTTTTCGGTCCCACCCGTAATCCCTGGGATATGGAAAGAATTCCCGGCGGTTCCAGCGGGGGATCGGCCGCGGCCGTAGCGGCGGACGAATGCATTGTCTCCCTGGGATCGGACACCGGCGGCTCCATCCGCCAGCCGGCTTCCTGCTGCGGAGTCGTAGGTGTCAAACCGACCTATGGCCGGGTCTCCCGTTATGGCCTGGTGGCTTTCTCTTCTTCTCTGGATCAGATTGGCCCGTTCAGCAAAGATGTTAAGGATGCTGCCCTTTTACTTCAGGCTATTTGCGGTCATGATTTCCGTGATTCGACATCTGCAAATGTGCCCGTTCCTGACTTCACCAAAGCTTTGGCCGATAATATCCGGGGGATGGTTCTGGGCATACCCAAAGAATGTTTTCGGGAAGGCCTTGACCCGGAAGTGGAATCGGCTTTTCGAGAAGCCATCCGCACCCTGGAAAAATTGGGGGCCAAAACTGTGGAAACATCTCTTCCCCACAGTGAATATGCCCTGGCCGTTTATTACATAATTGCCCCGGCTGAAGCCAGCTCCAACCTGGCCCGGTACGACGGGGTTAAATACGGATTTCGGGCCAAGGGAAGCTTCGATCTTATGGAGATGTACAAAGAAACCCGCTCACAGGGATTCGGAGCGGAAGTCAAGCGGCGTATTATGCTCGGCACCTATGCCCTTTCCGCCGGATATTACGAGGCGTATTATCGCAAAGCTGCAGAGGTCCGGACGTTGGTCCGGCAGGACTTTGAAAAAGCCTTTGCCAAGTGTGATGTGCTTTTAACCCCCACCGCCCCAACGCCGGCTTTCAAGTTGGGGGAAAAGGTGGATGACCCCTTGCAGATGTATCTTTCTGACATCTTCACTATCCCCTGCAATCTGGCCGGATTGCCGGGACTTTCTATCCCCTGCGGATTCAGCAAGCAAGGGCTGCCCATCGGCCTGCAAATCCTGGCCAATCATTTCCAGGAAGAAAAGATGCTGGACGCGGCTTATGCCTACGAACAGAATACCGAACACCATCTGCGCAAACCGGCGTTATAAACGGAGTGAAACATGGAATATGAACCGGTCATCGGCTTAGAGGTACATGCCCAGCTTCTGACCCAAAGCAAAATTTTCTGCAATTGCTCTACCCGTTTCGGTGAAGAGCCCAATACCTTAACCTGCCCTGTTTGTACGGGTTCCCCGGGAAGTCTGCCGGTTCTGAACAAAAAAGTCGTGGAGTACACATTGCGGGCGGCTCTGGCTACGCATTGCCGGATCGCCCCTTATAGTTTATTTGCCAGGAAAAACTACTTCTATCCCGACCTTCCCAAAGGGTATCAGATTTCCCAGTATGAACTTCCTTTGACTGTGGATGGCTATATAGATATCCAAATTGATAGTCAAAAGAAGCGCATCGGCCTCATCCGCATTCACATGGAAGAAGACGCCGGAAAGCTTATCCACGACCTTTCTTCGGAACAGGGCTCACATAGTTACGTGGATTTTAACCGCACCGGAGTTCCTTTGATCGAGATCGTGAGCGCTCCGGATATCCGCTCGCCGGAGGAAGCAAGCGCTTACCTCCGAAAGCTTCGGGCCATTCTGATGTTCCTGGACATCTGCGATGGAAACATGGAAGAAGGGAGTTTTCGTTGCGATGCCAATATTTCCCTTCGTCCAACAGGGCAAAAGACCTTCGGTGTTAAAACCGAAATCAAAAACATAAACTCTTTTCGGAATGTCCAGCGGGCTCTGGACTTCGAGATTCTTAGGCAAACCGCCCTCCTCGATCAGGGGGAAGAAGTCCTTCAGGAAACACGCCTCTGGGATGCTGGCAAAGGAGTTACTATTTCCATGCGCGGCAAGGAAGAAGCCCACGACTACCGGTATTTTCCCGACCCGGACCTAGTTTCTCTCCTCATTGATCCCCCATGGATCGAGGAGATCCGGACCAACCTCCCCGAACTTCCGGATGCCAAAAAAGAACGTTTCATCCGCGAATACGGAATTCCGGAGTACGACGCCGAAATTTTAACAACCTCCAAGTCTCTATCCAATTACTACGAATCCTGCTTGGGCCATTACCCCAAGCCCAAAATCGTAAGCAACTGGATCATGTCCGAGCTTCTGCGGGAGCTTAAGAAGGATGAGCGGGAAATCGAAGAATGCCCGGTTCCGGCCCTCCACCTGTCCGAAATGCTCAAACTCATCGACGAAGGGATCATCAGCGGCAAGATCGCCAAAAGCGTTTTTGAAGAAATGTACCAAAGCGGAAAACGAGCCCTGGAGATCGTTCGCGAAAAAGGCCTGGTTCAGGTGTCCGATTCGGCGGAAATTGAAAGAATTGTTGGAGAGGTTCTTTCCGCGCACCCTGATAAGGTCGAGGCCTACCGAAAGGGTAAAGAAAAACTCTTCGGCTTTTTCGTCGGCCAGGTGATGAAAGCCAGCCAGGGAAAAGCCAACCCGCAAATGGTCAACGAGCTTCTTAAAAAGAAATTATCAAGTTATTAACACCCCCACCCTAACCCTCCCCCATCCAGGGGGAGGGAATTTTGGATCCCCCAGTATCTCCCCTCCCCTGGCGGGAGGGGGTTGGGGGGAGGGGGATAAAAAAGGAAATTCCTA
>VGSF01000190.1 GCA_016875165.1 Deltaproteobacteria bacterium | reverse complement strand
AGCTCTTTACTACTTGCCAGTCATCTTCTTCGTCCAACCATTTTAGGTTTTCCATTGTCACCCCCTTGGGTGACAAATATATCAAAACTCCCCTAAATAAGTCAAGCGTTAAGTTAGCGCTTATGCCCCTGGCGGGAGGGGGTTGGGGGGAGGGGGATAGAAAAGGAAATTCCTATACAATCAATTTAAGTGAGTATGCTTTTTCCGCGACTGCCCACGGAAAAAATGGCCCGCCTTAGACGGGCAGCGAAAAGTCCTGAAATCCCCCCTACCCCCCCTTTGGCAAAGGGGGGAAGGGGGGATTTATCGGCAGGCATTTCCTTCTTACAAACATGTTTGTTTTAATGAGGCGCTAAGCGCCTAAAGTGCCTAAAGTTAAAAAAGCAAATTCCTATACAATTAAATTAATTGGGACTCAGATTTTGGCCGATACTCGCAGATAAAGGTTTCAGGCCAATTGCCCCCTCACGTGTTCCTCCCTCCCGCAAACGTCGGTTTCACCAGAGATCTTAAGTGGCTTTCCAACTCATGGATCACGGTTTCCATTTCCGGCAAAGGATAAATAAGCCTCCCCAGTTCTCTGTCCCAGTATCCGCTAAGAATTTTCTTTTCTCCATCTTCACAGAGTAATAATCTGCGGCCAGGATGTTAAGGGGCATCCTGGCTCAGGTGGTTGCGATAAAGGTGGTCCTTGGTATCTGCTCTGAAAAGCCGTAGTGGTTGAGACCAGACCAGTAGCCTATGTAATAAGGCTCAACCAGATGGGAGGCAATAACAAAGTTGGGGAGTATGAAGCTGTCCGCGCCTTTGACTCCCACGTCCAAAGGGACGATTGCATAGAGCCCCCTTTTCAAGGGAAGGACCCATTTCTTCTGCATCAGGGAAGACATGATCTTGCATGCACCTTTCCTACTGACGCTCCTTGCATCCTCTATGCTGAATATCTTCTTGTCCTGCCTCGCCAGAGCTGAAATGAGAAGGGATTCCCTTGTTGTCAGGCCTTTCTTCAAGGGGACGTGGGTGGTAGGTCAAATTAAGTTCCTAAAGTGATCCCGCCGCAGGCGGGACTAAGATGAACGGATCCAGGGTTTCTTCTTGACCCGCAATACTCTTTTTCATATACTCAACTCACCCCAAGGCGAGTTTCAAACAATGCAATTCGAGATTCGCCAATCAATAAAAAAGGAGGACTTATGTCGTTGGAAGGCGTGTACTTTGAGGATTTTGCCCCGGAAAAAATATTTAAGACCAACAAAAGAACGATAACAGAAACTGATCTGGTAAATTTTACGACGCTATGCGGCTTTTTTGAGCCTCTCTTTCTGGATCAAGGGTATGTCGAAACAAAGACAGCCTTTGGAAGGCGAATTGTCCCGGGAGCTTTGTCACTTGCTTATGCGGAAGGTCTAACCATACTTTCCGGAATCCTCCATCATACGGGCATGGCCTTTTTAGGAATGGATCTGCAAGTTCTAAAGCCCGTGTTTGTCGGAGATACCATCGGAGTTGAAGTCGAAGTGATCGAAAAGAGAGAAACGCAAAAACTGGACAGGGGAATTGTCACATTTCGTCATCGGGTGATTAATCAAAATGGCGAAGGGGTCTTGGAATATAAGGTGAAGCGGATGATCCGGCGCAAAGCCGGCAGCGATATTAAGCCGTAGACATCAAGTTGCCTTTGGGAAAATGGTGAATGGGAGGCTAAATACGGGTCTATTTTCTGCGAAGGGGTAGCTTTCCTGACGCCAGGGATGGCGGATGGGGGGATCAGCTTGGGCGAATGGAGCTTTTCTTCGCCTCCTCTTCTTCCCTCAGGATTTTTCTCAGAACCTTCCCTACATGGGATTTGGGAAGTTCCTTGCGAAATTCCACGACAGTGGGACTCTTAAACTTAGCTAAATTCTTCCGGCAAAATTCGATGATCTCTTCTTCGCTGCTTTTTTCTCCCTCTTTCAGCACTATAAAGGCCTTAACTGTTTCTCCCCGGTATGGATCCGGAATCCCCACGATGCAGGCTTCCTGGATTTTCGGATTTAAGTACAGGATTTCTTCTACGTCCCGCGGGTAGACATTATATCCTCCGCAAATGATCATATCTTTTTTTCGATCCACGATGTAGAAATAACCCTCTTCATCCATCCGGCCGATGTCTCCGGTATATAACCATCCATCGCGCAGAGTTTTTCTTGTTTCTTCAGGTCGATTCCAGTATCCCTTCATCACCTGAGGTCCGCGAATGCATAGCTCCCCTATTTCTCCCGGGGAAAGTTCTTTTTCTCCTGTTTCCAGGTCCATAATCTTGGCTTCTGTATCGGGCCTGGGCAGTCCGATACTTCCAACTTTTCGTTTCCCCGAAAAGGGATTGGAATGGGTTACCGGAGAAGCTTCGGTAAGGCCGTATCCTTCGCTTATTTTTCCGCCGGTCAGCTCCTCGAACTGCCTCAAAGCTTCGACCGGCATCGGGGCAGAACCTGAACTGCAAACTTTTATGGAAGAGATGTTGTATTCTTTAAGACGGGGATGATTCATCAGGGCAATATACATGGTGGGAACCCCGGGGAAGCGCGTGGGCTGATATTTGTTAATTACCTCCAACGTATCATCCACATTGAATCTGGGCAATAGAATGATCGTAGCCGCCAGGTAGATAGCCTCATTCATGGACACGGTCATTCCATAAACATGGAAAAGAGGAAGCACGGCCAGCATTCGCTCTTGCCCTCTTTCAGCCCCCTGGTTCCAGCTTACACATTGGACAACATTGGAGACCAGGTTGCGGTGGGTCAAGATCGCCCCTTTGCTAAAACCAGTGGTTCCACCTGTATATTGCAGGAGGGCCACATCATCGCTCTTAACCTTAATGGAGGGGACATTTAGGCCATCTCCTTTGGATAGTAAGTCCGCGTATTCAAAAACACCCGCCGTCTTTCCACTTCTTTGGATCCCGGGTGATAATGGCTGAGTAAGATCATCCAGGTCCGTTAGGATAATTCTTTTCAGGTGAATTGTTTCCTTTATCGCCTGCAAACGCGGATAAAAATCCCGGAAGGCCAGTATGTTTTCAACCCCGGCATCCCTTAGCTGAAATTCCAATTCTCTTTCGACATACATGGGGTTGACATTGACCACGATCCCCCCGATCTTCAGGATCGCATAATAGCCGACAATGTACTGAGGGCAGTTGGGCAGCATGATGGCCACCCGATCCCCTTTCTTCAGCCCTATTTGGGCTAAGGCCGCTGCCATGTTCCCGACCCATTTTTCCAATTCCCGATAGGTAATTTCCTGGCCTTGAAACACAACAGCCAAATGATTCGGGTATTTTTCAGCGACTTCTTCCAGAATCCGGTAAAGAGGAATGTCCGGGTAATCTATATGGTGCGGAACCCCTTATTCGTAAAATTTAAGCCACGGTTTTTCCATGGTTTTTACCTTCCCTCCCCCTGTGGAATCAACGATTGATGATCGCGTAAAAAGTCCATTTTGTCCCATTTTTCGTCATTCCCGCGAAAGCGGGAATCCAGTTAATTCAAGCAGTTCTGGACTCCTGCTTTCGCAGGAGTGACGGCTTTTCTGACTTTTTTCGAATTCATCAATGATTCACAGGAAAATTTTTCCGCATTCCAACTTTTTTAAGTCTTTAGGGTGAATCTACAAAAAGGCGGCCATAAAGGCTTTCACATCCTGGCAAATGAAGGTTTCCAGGGTCATTTCTTTATACTCCAGCAGTTCGGTCATGTCCAAATAAATTTCCACGAATTCGTTCTTTTGCATTTCATGGCTTTCCCAGAATATGGCTTCGCAATTATTCTTGCCCAGAATACCCTGGTGATAATTTTTGTAGTCGATCTGGCTGGAATGGGCCAGGACAGCTTCCACTTTCTTCCTGATGAAAGGACCGACATCCCGCACAACCCTCTGGCGCCCCCCCCAAAAAGAACCCCAGAGGCTATATCCAAGGAGGATGGGCTTCAGACCAGGAACGGCCCGAAGAGACTCAATACTCAAGCGCGTGCAATGCTGGTGCGTTCGGTGGCGTTCGTAGGGAGCCGGGAGATATACTTCTTCAGGGAAAATATACTTGATGATCTCAGCTAAAATTTCCTCTGCCTCCCGTCCTTTCTCTCCGGCTAACTCATTACTTCGCCTATTCAGAAAAAACCCGCCCACGGCTCCTATAACTTGCAGGGCAGATAGGGCCTCTTTTTGTCTTAAGGCAGCCATCTCATCGTCTGAAATGTTTTTATTTTTTCTTGGGCTACCCCGGCCATCGGTTACGTAAACCGAAAAAACGCCCCTCCCTTGATCCGCCGCTTCGGCCATGGTCCCACCCGCTCCCAAGATATCATCATCCGGATGGGGAGCAATGACCAAAATATTTCCTTTCTTCCCCTGGTATTCCTCCAGGGGAACTTCTTTTTGAACTGCAATAAATTTTTCCTTTAAGGAAAGCTTACCCAAATTTTTCCCTCCATCATTTAATTGTAGATTTCAGATTGCAGATTGAAATCCATAACCATAAAAACAAGTAAAGAGATGGAATTCTGGATTCTGCAGTTTGACTCCTATCTTGATTTTTCAATCATAAATCAACAATCTGCAATCTTAGTAACACTTTAGCTCTTTGAAAAAAGGTGTGTTGTAAGGGCCAAGGGATTCCAGGGGCCGGGGGCCAGAGCGTAACGCTGGGAATCATAAGGCGCTTATTTCTCCGCATATGGGGCGGGCAAGAACCCCCGCCTCCTCCGGAGGAAACGATCTTTTGTCCTCGTGGCCAAGCGGAAACCCAACCGATGCTTCCGGCGCGTTCCGCTCTAACCCCCGGCCCTCAACAAAGGCTTTT
>VGSF01000189.1 GCA_016875165.1 Deltaproteobacteria bacterium | reverse complement strand
AAGATTCTGTTTTGGCCGGGGGGCCAGGCCGGTACGCGCCGGAAGCATCGGCTGGGATATCCCTGTTCATGGTGTACTCACTGAACCTCCGCCGGAGGAGGCGGAAGGCGTCAGCCCCGCCCCATCCGCGGAGAAATCAGCGCCTCATGGTTCCAAGCGGACTGGGCTGGCCCCCCGGCCATGGGCGCCCTTGGCCTTTACGCCGAACCTTTCCTCCTTCGACCTTGGCCACGCACCCGTGAATGAAAGGTTACCACGATTTCAAGAATTTCCCTTGACAAGAAAAACCAACATGGTAGAGAATAAAACGTTTTGTGAGTCATTTTGAAAAAAAGGAGGGTGCGAGCATGAACAAAGCCGATTTAATCGAGGCGATGGCTAAAAAGGCCGACATCACCAAAGTTGCCGCCGAAAAAGCCCTGAATGCATTCCTGACAGGTGTTACAGCCGCCCTGAAGAAAAAGGATAGGGTCTCCCTGGTGGGATTCGGATCCTTTGCTGTCTCCCGCCGGGCTGCCCGCAAAGGCAGAAACCCCCAGACGGGCCAAGAGATTAATATCAAGGCTGCCAACGTTCCCAAGTTCCGGGCGGGCGCCGCCTTGAAATCGGCAGTTAAATGAGGCCTTGCCGCCTCCGCACAAGGGCTTCCTCGCGTAAAATCCTCCCATTTCCCCAGAGAAGTATGTTATAATTTTTGGGTGAGGAAATATTCTTTTTTCAGGGCGGATAGCTCAGCTGGAAGAGCGCCCGCCTTACACGCGGGAGGTCACAGGTTCAATCCCTGTTCCGCCTACCGGGGTCGTAGTTAAGCTGGTCTATAACGCCGGCCTGTCACGCCGGAGGCCGCGGGTTCGAATCCCGTCGACCCCGCCAGCACCTGAAAGGTCCCTTGTAAAGGAGGTTCGTTACAAGGGACTTTTTTTAGCAGCCCCTGGTCGAGGAAAAGGAAAAATGAAGATTTTACTCATCCAGCCCTCGCAGGATCGAGGACTCGGCTTCCGGAGTCTGGGCGTCGTGGAGCCCCTAGGTCTGGAGACGATCGCCGGAAGCTTGCCTGAGCAAAAGGTCAAAATTCTGGACTTGCGCCTGGAAAACCGCCTCCCCCGAGTTCTTAAGGATTTCCAGCCGGATTTCTGCGGGATCAATTGTTCCTTCACCATCGACGTCTATCAGACCCGGGAGATCACTGCAGCTATTAAAGCCTGGCGTCGTGATGTCCCTGTCTTTGTCGGAGGGCATCACGCTTCTCTTTCTCCCGAAGATTTCTACTATCCATCCATCGATGGGGTGGCGATCGGCGAGGGAGAAGCTACTACCCCTGAGCTGGTCCGGGCATTGGAGAAAGGAGAAGACCTGCGGACTATTCCGGGGCTGGCCCTGAACGAGGCATCCGGCCCTTACTATACACCCGAGCGTCCTTTGATCAACAACCTTGACGAACTCCCCTTAGCAGCGCGTCACCTCACCCAGGGCTACCGCTTCCATTATCACCTGGGTTTCCAAAAACCCTTCTCTATCATGGAGACGGCCCGCGGCTGTCCCTACCGCTGCGATTTCTGCAGCGTCTGGAAATTTTTCCAGGGCAAATGCCGGATGAAGAGTCCGTCGCGCGTCCTGGACGAGATCAAAATCATTAGGGAAAAGTTTATCTTCATCGCGGATGACAACTTTCTCCTTAGCGTGCCCCGGGCCAAGCGCATAGCCGAACTTATCATCGAGAACAAGGTAAAGAAGCGCTTCATGTTCCAGGCGCGCAGCGATGCGATCGTCCAGCACCCGGAGGTTATTCCTCTGCTGAGAAAGGCCGGATTCTGGAAGGTTTACATAGGATTTGAGAAAATCGATGAAGAGGATCTTGACCGGCTGAACAAGCACAACTCCATCCAGAACAACGAGGAGGCCCTGAAGATACTCAGGGCCCATGGAATGGACGTCATTGCTTCCTTCATCATCGACCCTTCTTTCCAGGAGAATGACTTCCGTCGTCTGCGCCAGTATATCCTCGATCGCAAGCTTTATTCCCCTTCCCTGACCATCCTTACGCCGCTTCCGGGGACGGAACTCTTTGCCAAGCTCAAGGGAAAATTGATCACCACCAATTATGAGCTTTTCGATTACGTGCACGCCGTGCTTCCCACGAAACTTAAGCTGCCTGATTTTTACCGGGAGTTTACCGAGTTATACAAGACAGGCTATGCCTGGTCGCAAATCGGGTGGGAGGGGGCCGCAGCCATTTTTCGCAATGCCTTCTCCATCTCTCATCTCATTTCCATGAAGCGGGCTGCCTGGGCTTCGGTTGAGCCGCGGAACTACCTGGCCGGCCATGAGCGGAAGGTGGTTTTTTAAAAACTTTTTAAGACCCGCTGTGACTTTGGGGGAAAGCGTAAAGCGCCTGGTAAATCCGCGCACTTCTGAGTACTTGGATAACGTAATTTTTTGTCTCACTGTAGGGGATGTTCTCCACGAACTCATCTTCCCGCTGCCAATTCTTTTTGGCCAGCCATTCCCGGACGATGTGCGGCCCAGCATTGTAAGCCGCCAGAGCTAATGCTTCTCTCCCCCCGAACTCTTCCAGTAAACTGGCCAGGTACCAGCTTCCAAGAGACAAGTTCGCCTCCGGATCGAAAAGGAGCCCTTCGGAGAAAGAGGGCATTTTCAACCGCTTGGCAATCTGCTGGCCGGTGCGGGGCATGATCTGCATCAACCCGCGCGCCCCGGCCACGGAGAGGGCCTGCGGGTTAAACCGGCTTTCTTCCAGGATGACCGCGCTGAGGAGCGCCGCATCCAGGTTTCTGCTGCGGGCGTAATGGTTGACCCAGGAGGAGCTTCCCAGAGGATAAGCCAGGAGGTAAAGAGTCCTTTCATTTTCCGGCAGGCGGCCGGCCAGGGGTTTGAGGCTAAAGTTCTTGCGGATCAAGAGAGCAGACCGGTGATATTCTCCCGCTTCCCGGTAGAGGCGGGAAACTTCCTTCTGCATTTCTGAAGAAGCTCTCCCTTCTTCTTCGGCAGCTTCAAGCTCTTCCACGGCTGCCAAAAGGATTCCCAACTTAGTAAGGATACTGCCCTTTTCCAGGTAGACGCTTCCAGGCCTGGAAGAGGGGCCTTTTATTTCTAAAAAAGACCCCAGGACCTGGTCATGCAGAAAAGTGGAAAATCCCCTGCTGGCCCTGAAAGAACCTTCCCGGTTTGCGGCCAACAGGCTGTAATAAGAGGCCGGATAATTTTTAAGGAGAAGCTGAAAATTTTCTTCGGCTTCCTGAGAGATCCCCGAAATTTGTAAGGCCCGGCCTTTCCAATACAAAACTTTTTCGACCCAGGGGGAATTGGGGTTAAGGGCCTGTAGGCGGTCCCAGGCCTGGATGGCCCCTTGCAGGTCTTTATGATTGAACAAGAGCCAGCCGGACTGCCACAGGGCCTGGAAGCGCAGGGAGCTCTGCGGAAACTTTTCAGCCAGTTCCCGGTAAAGGGCAACGGCCTGGGTTATATCCTCCCGCTCATCAAAAATTTGGGCTTTCAGGTAAAGGGCCCGGTCCATAAAAGGGCTTTGGGGATAGGTATTTTGAAAAAGGGAAAAGGTATTCAAGGCATTCTCTTTTCGGCCCGCGCGGAAAAGCGCCCGGGTCATCCAGAAAAGGGATTTATCGGCCATATCCTCATTCCGGGAACGGTGAACCACCAGATTGAAGGTTTCCACAGCTTTCGAATATTGCTTCAGGTAAAAAAAACACATCCCCCGGTGAAAGTAGAGCTCATCGACCCAGGGTTCACCGGCGTAGTTTTGCGGATAGACATTGGCCGGAAACCCTTCGAGTCTTTCCATCTCATTCAAGGTCCTTTCAAACAGGCGAGCCTGGTAGAAGTGTAACGCTCTGCTAAGGAGCGCTGCCGGAGGGATTTTTGGCGCCGGAAGTTTTTTTTCCTTAATCAATGTCTCCAACCTATCCTTTGCTATTTTGGCCGCAGGATGAAGAGGATGGCTCAACCAGACCTCCTGGTAGCTTTGGAGGGCTTTCGCCCATTGTCTCAGCCCTTCCTGGGCCTGCCCTAAAAAAAAGAGCGCCTGGGCGGAATAATCTTTGCGCGGGCTTTTTTTCAGGAGGGCTTCGCAGACTTCAGCGCTCCGCGAATATTCGCCGAGCTGAAAATAAATTTCGGCCATCTTCAGCTCTGCCTGCGGCGCCCTGAGACTTTTCGGATACAGATTTATAAGGCGTTGCCAAACTTCTAAACTCTTTCTTCCCTCTTTGGCCATTTGCAGAGACTCTCCCTGATAATAGAGAGCATAATCTGCCAGAAGGGTATGGACCTCAGCCGCCCGCGAAAAGACCTGGGCGGCCTCAGGCCATCTCTGCAGGGCGCGCAGGGTCTTTCCCTGCACAAAGAGCGCATCCGGCTGAAAACGGCTCTCCGGATGATTTTCTTCAAGCCTCCGCAGGGCTTGCAGGGCCGGCAAGTATTCTTTTTTCTTAAAAAGGGTCAAGGCATTTTCAAATTCTTGCCCGGGAGAGAGGCCGGCAGAAACAGGGGGAAAGGCATTCAATGGGGAAGAAAAGTAGCAGCTCAATAAAAAAAAGACGATAGTAGCTAATACGATCAAGATATTCATAGATTGAAGCTCTCGTAAAAAGTCGGGAAAGCCGTCACTCCTGCGAAAGCAGTCCGCCTCAGGCGGACAGAACTGCTTAAATTTACTGGATTCCCGCTTTCGCGGGAATGACAAAAAGAAGGGAATCTTGTAACAGTTTAGCGATTTGAAAAATGTTATAAAAGCCTTTGTTGAGGGCCGGGGGTTAGAGCGGAACGCGCCGGAAGCATCGGTTGGGTTTCCGCTTGGCCACGAGGACAAAAGATCGTTTCCTCCGGAGGAGGCGGGGGTTCTTGCCCGCCCCATA
>VGSF01000188.1 GCA_016875165.1 Deltaproteobacteria bacterium | reverse complement strand
TGATTTTTTGAAAAAGAAGCTTGATATCCTCCTATAAAATTTAGTACGATCCAACGGAATTCGGAATATGAGATGAATTTTCTATCGTATCGTAAATTGGGTTTTTGTTTAGGTCTCTTGTTTTGAACGCTACCAAATTATTCCTTACCTTTCTGGCCAATCAAGACGAGAGTTTCCTGATTACCAAAAGCTGGAAAAAATTGCATGCCAGAATTAAAAAGTCGGGATAAGTTCATGAGCGGGAAAATCAAGTCGGTATTAGTTCTGGGCCTGGGCAAGGTCGGTTCGCTTATTGCCACTCTTCTTCATGAAACCGGATTCAAGGTGACCGGGGCTGACCTGCACGAGCAGGCGGGCCTGCCTTTTCCCACCGAAAAGCTGGATTTAAGCCGGCCAGTAGGGATTAAGGAGAAGTTGCCAGGGTTTGACGCGGTGGTCTCCGCACTGCCTTACAGCTTAAACCTCGGAGTGGCCACGACTGCCCACGAAGCGGGTATCCATTATTTCGACCTGACCGAAGACGTACGCACCACCCAAGCGATCATCCGGATGGGCGACACGGCGAAAGCTGTCCTGGCCCCTCAATGCGGCCTGGCTCCTGGATTCATTGCCATCGTAGGGGCGGCGCTATCGGAAAATTTCGACAAAATCCGCAGTATCAAGTTGCGGGTGGGGGCTCTACCCCAGAATCCCACCGGCCTTTTAGGATATGCCTTCAACTGGTCTCCCGAGGGGGTGGTAAACGAATATTTGAACGACTGCGAAGTGATCGAAGACGGAGAACACAAATGGGTCTCGCCCCTGGAGTGGCTGGAAACCATCGTGATCCAAGGCGTGCAACTCGAAGCCTTCACTACTTCTGGCGGCTTGGGCACCATGGGCGAAACCTACAAGGGAAGGGTGGAAAACCTGGACTACAAGACCATCCGTTACCCTGGTCATGCGAAGCTGATGAATTTTTTCTTCCACGAGCTCCTCATGCGTAAAGATCGCCAGAGGGCCGGGGAGATCCTCATTTACGCCAAACCACCGGTGGCTGAAGATGTGGTTTATATTCATGCCTCGGCCGAGGGATGGAAACGGGACACGCTCTTCCGCGATGAATTCGTCAGAGCATACTACCCGCTTAAGATCGCCGGCCGCAGATGGCGGGCCATCTCCTGGACCACCGCCGCCTCGGTGTGCGCGGTGGTGGAAATGGTGAGCAACGGCTCCCTGCCCGGCAAGGGTTTCCTGAAACAGGAGGAGATTCCACTGGATAAGTTCTTGCAAACCGTCAACGGCAGCCTTTTCGATGCAAAAGGGGATCCTGGTTAGAAAAGAAATTTACTATCGTGATAACTAAAGCTAATACCTTCTAATAACAAGCTTCCCAAGCAGTGAACAAGGTTATGAACTGAAGCGGGAATTTTTCAGATATCTCCAATCGCCAAATTGACCCCCCAGCCCAATGATAGTATAATAATAGCATAATGGTAGCGGAGGTGTGGTATGGCAGCTTTGTTGATAAAAGACCTGCCCCGCGAGGTGCATGATTGGTTGAAGCGGGAGGCGGAAAGAAACCGTCGGTCCATGACGCAACAGGCCATTGTGGTGCTGGAAGAAAGGATGCGTCATTTTCGGCCGGTGAAGTTCCCGCCGCCGACGCGAACCAGGACACTCTTGACGGCAGAGTTTATTGACCAAGCCAAGCGCGAAGGCCGGGTATGATTGTCGTAGATTCAAACATCATTGCGGCCAGAAACCTGACCAGCGTTTTGTCAGCGAAAGCCGAGCAGGTTGAGCAAAAGGATCCAGGGTGGATTGTGCCTATTCTTTGGCGTTATGAGTTCCAGAACATCCTGGCCACGGCGATTAAATCTAAGCAAATCAGGCCGGAACAGGCGTTAGAAGTCTGGGAAAAGGTTTTTAGCATCATAAGCGAAAATGAGGCCGAGCCGTCGCCGGCCAAAGTAATCGCTCTGGTCACTCAGCATGGAATTACGGCCTATGACGGGCAGTTTATAGCCCTGGCCATGGAAATGGGAATCCAGTGTGTGACCGAGGACTGCGAATTACAGGGAAAGTTTCCGAACATTGCGGTCTCCATGGAAGGATTCTTAAAGACCCCGAAAATCAACGGCGTACACGAGAAAAGGGCAAGGTATCGCCAATCTAAGGCTTAATAACCATCTCTATGCTGAGAGGGTTTTCAAAATTATCTCTTTTCGCGGCCTTTTGCGAGAGGTCGTCGAGGAAATATTTCCCAGAGCGCGATCTTTTATCCGCCCTGGATTTGATGCTCTTGATCTAAATATAGCGGTTTCGGGTTGGACGTCTTCAGAAGAGTAAACGGTTTACCCGCCCTTCAATTTTGGGGCTATGCGTAAGAAGACGAAACGAGAAGACTGGACATTCTTTCCTAAATTACTTTGATTGAAAATCAAATTTATTTTGGTCAAAAAAGGGTGCTAAAAGAAGGGAGGGCTTATGAAACTATTAGGCAGATTATTTGCCCTACTCCTTTTTCTGTTTTTAATCCCCGCTTTTGCTGAATTCAAAGAGATCATATCCGAAGGTACTTACAACATGGGCGATGGTGAAACACCGACCGTTGCCGAAAGTAGAGCCCTCCTTCAGGCTAAACGAGCCGCAGTCGAATAAGCTGGAACTTATATAGAGAGTTATTCAAAAGTGAAAAACTTTCAGTTGACTCATGATGAAATACAAGTTCTTGCCTCCGGCGTTATAGAAGTCACAATTCTGGATAAAAAAAGGACCGTATTAGGTGATGGGATAAATTTCTGGGAAAAATAAAGGCCAGGGTGCAGCAGGATAGAATAGAAGAAATGGCCAAGAAGGTCAAAGAAAAATCCATTGTGGAGGATTATAAACGGCTTCAGAAAAATTACGATAATTTATCGAAACAAATTGTAATTCTTAAAAACCAATTAAAGGAAGCATTGTCTGCGGAAAGTAAAACGCAGATCGAAGCGAAAATCATAGAACAGGAAAAAATATTCAAGGCGAATGAATGGCTTGAGAGAGGGAATAAAGAAAAAAATTATCATGACAAAATCGAAGCCTATAACCAAGCGATCGCCCTAAATCCTAAGCTAATACAAGCTTATTCCTATCGAGCATATGAATTCAGTCACCTGGGTAAGATAGATAAGGAGATAGAAGATCTCACAAAGATTATTGCATGGGATCCAAATGATTATGATGCTTTTAAAAGACGGGGAGAGGCCTATTTCGATTTAGGCAACAATGAGATGGGATTTAGGGATTTTGATCGAATGGTTTCCATAGACCCGCTTAACCCGTATGCATATGTACTGCGTGGGTTAAAATATTCAATGAAAAATTTCTCCCAAAAAGCAATTCAAGATTTTCAAAAGGCAATTGAATTAAAACCAACGGATGTAGAACTTATCGAGACCTTGGCAGATGAATATATAAGAACTGGCCAGTATGAAAGAGCGATTGAAACTTGTAATATGTGCATCCGCATTGCTTCCGATTACGATCCGTGCTTTGTAAGCAGGGGAGAGGCCTATGCCTTGAAGGGAGATTTAGACAAAGCATTGAGTGATTTTGAGAAGGCTATTGTGATGGACCCGAAAGGCATAAAAGCTTATAAAAAACGGGGAGAAGCATATTGGCGGAATGGGCTACTTGATAAGGCAAGGGAGAATTATGATCAGGTTATCAATAATAGTTTAATAAAAATGAAATCATCTTCACATCCCGTCCTTTTTTATAAAACCTCCCTTTTATTTGCCTACATGGATCGTGCTGAAATTTATTTAAAAATGAAAGAATACGATAAAGCAATTCAAGACTTTAATCGAGCTATTTCTATAAACCCAAATTATGGCCAAGCATACTTTGGACGTGGGGTTTCATTTCATCGCTTGGGGGAAAAGAGACAGGATAAGATTCAAATCAATCAGGCGATCAGGGACTATGACCGGGCTATCGAACTGGACAAGAAGTATGCATCGGCCTATTTTGAACGTGGAACTGCCTACCATCACCTTGGGGATTACCGGCAAGCAATCAGGGATTTTGACAGAGTTATCGAGTTGGACCCGAAATTTTCTCAGAGCTATTATAACCGTGGACTTTCCTATGGCGAACTGGGGGACGAAAAGAAGGCAATCGCTGATCTTAGAAGCGCAGCCAGATTAGGCAATAAAAATGCGCAAGAGTTATTACATTCACAGGGGATTAATTGGTAACCATTTTAGAAACATCGCTTTCTAAAATAGAACACAAAATTAACACCTAAGCCCTGAACAAAAAAGGTCATGGGGGAAGGTTTTCGACGGAGTATAAGCTGTCTTAATGCAGCCTCAAAAAACCCCAAGGCTTTTGATTTGGCAACAGGAGATATTTTAATAGAATAAAAAAGAATTAAATTACTGAAAGACTTAAAAGATTTATGTAGAAAAGAGCAGTCTGCTTTTTACCGGATTATGCAGCAGATTATACACTTTTACTAGCTTTGAATTATGGAAGAACCACTGTATATAGCAATTGGACGACTCTCTGTAGCATTCTCTATGCTTGAGGACCGGCTGAAGGATCTGATCTCGGTCCTTCTATCTCAAGATAGGAACATAGGTGAAATCGTCACAACCAAGATGACTTTTTCTGCCCTTTGTGAGCTTACGAAAGCATTATTTCGACATAAAGTAAACGATAAGGAGCTTATTGATTTTTTTGCGGAATTAATGCCCCAAATTGAATACTGTGCTGAAGGCTTTGACACTCATAGGAATTGACCCACTTATGCTAAGGAAAAATAACCCAGGCAGGAGTACTTCAGGTTATATAAGCATAGGTATAGCCACAATGCTTAAAAATCAGATAGTTGAGTGAAAATATTCTCATATTGCGCGCGCAATAATACACTTTTAGGGTGGGTCAATTCTATTG
>VGSF01000187.1 GCA_016875165.1 Deltaproteobacteria bacterium | reverse complement strand
TCTTGGCACCAGAAAATCCCCCCATCCCCCCCTTTAAAAAAGGGGGGTTAGGGGGGATTTGAAGCATTTTGGCTGCCCGCTTGAGGCGGGCCATTTTTTCCGTGCGCAGTCGAGGAAAAAGCATAGAATATCTTATTTTGCGGGTTTCCCCAAGGATTTTTTAAAACACGATCGATATCCGAAGTTGACAGTTCAATCTTGTCCGTGGTATGGGAACTCCAGAATTTCTAAATTACAAGCGCGAATTTTGAGATTCGGATTCCCAATTTCAGGCACGTTAGGCCCTTTTGCCATTGTTTCGGATTTCGATATTTCTACTTTTTGATTAAAGGAGGAAAAAATGGCCCTCATGACCCCGGACCAATATGAGGATAGTCTTAAAAAGAGGAACCCCCGGGTTTTCATGAACGGAAATAAGGTAGAAAGTATTCTGGAGAACAAGAACACTCGAACCGTAGTGGAGGCCAACAAGGCCAGTTATGCCTGGGCTCTGGACCCGAAGTACAAAGACATCATGACCGTCTTTTCCCCCTTGGTGGGAGAAGTGGTCAACCGCTACACTTACTTGAGCGCCAGCATCGATGATCTGGTTAAAAAGGCCCAGGCGGGGACCTTCACCTCCGAAATGCTCGGCACTTGCATCTATCGTTGCGTCGGCTACGACGCCTTACATTCCCTCGCCAGCACCACCTGGGAAATGGACCGGGATCTGGGAACAGAGTATTACCCTCGCTTCATCGAATTCCTAAAAACAGTCCAGAAAAAGGACCTGTCCATTGCCGGGGCTCTCACGGAACCGCGGGGCAGGCGAAATCAAAAGACTCTGGAATGGCCGGATCCCTATTTTTCCCTAAAGGTGGTGGATAAGAAAAAAGAAGGGATCGTGGTGCGGGGAGCCAAGATCAATATCAGCGGAGCCTACGCCTGCCATGAGCTTGTGGTCCTGCCCCAATCCGCGCATTCAAAAGAAGAAGGGGATTACGCCATTGCCTTTGCCATCCCTCCGGACACCAAGGGAATTACCTTCGTTTGCCAGTACACGCCGTTTTCCGCAGAGCGGGAGCTTTCCGAGGACATCGAGGAACTGGGCAACCCTCTCTTCGGCCAGCGGGAAACTTCCATGGTGATTTTCGAAGATGTCTTTGTCCCCTGGGAAAAGGTGTTTCACTGCGGCGAAACCCCTTACTCGGCCAAGCTGGTTACCCGTTTTGCCCGGACCCATCGCATGACCTGCGGGGGAACCTGTAAAGTTGGCTTCATGAACCAGATTATCGGAGCGGCCAGGTTGATCCAGGAGTACAAAGGACTGGAGAAGACCCCCCATATCAATGAGCAACTGGCCGAGATGGTGGTCTTGAGAGAGACAGGGCGGGCCTGCGGCTTGGCGGCAGCCCAGAAGGGAGTGGAAGAACCCCCAGGATCCGGCGTATTTCTGCCGGACGAATTGATGGGCAACGTGGCTAAGCTCAACATTTGTAACGCCTTCTGGCGGGTCATGGCTTTAGCGGGGGATATCGGGGGAGGGCTGGTGGTCACCATGCCTTCTTTGAAAGAGCTGAAAAACCCCGAAGTAAAAGGTTACATCGAGGAGTTTTACAGCTTTGGTTCTGATGAGCCTACCGAAAATATCCTGAAGGTCCATAAGGCGTTGCAGCATTGGACGGCGGGTCTGCATGGCGTGGGCACCTGGCATGGCGCCGGACCGGTCATGGCCCAGAAGATCATGCTCCAGCGGATCGTCAACTACGACCATGAAAAAGAATTGGTCAAGCGAACCTTAAATCTCAAAGAGAAAAAGAAGAAATAGGGGAGGCCGACTGGTCGCCCGTATAAATCTTTTTTGCGAATCCCGCTAATGCGGGGTAAAGCAATCCCGAAAATAAATAAGCAAGAAATGGAATTCACGATTAAACGCCTCTACCAGATTGGGGATAACGTCTGCCCTCCGCTGATACTGGTTTTCTACCAGAACCCAGGCTGTCTTGGCCTCTTCCTGAGCGCTCACCAGGCCGTTATAAATGCCTAACCCTCCAATGAACAAGACTCCCATCATTACAAACGGAATGAGAATTACCAACACCTTGTTCATGGAATCCCCCCGTGGAAAAAACTTTTTCCAAAAGGGTTAATTAATTCAACACGGGGATAGGTTTATTTCAACAAAGCTTTCTATCGCCTCCCAGTGTCCCGCTGCCCATTTGACTTCCTTTAAACAATCGATTATCTTAAATGCCGTTAGTCGTAAGTCGCAAGGCGTCAGGCGTAATCGCAATGATCTGATCGGAAAGGAAATCCTATGCGCTCCGACGGAAGAAAACTTCTCCAGATTCGCCCGGTCAAAATAACCCGTCATTTTCTCAAACACGCGGAAGGATCAGTTCTGTTCGAATTGGGCGAGACCAAAGTGATCTGCACAGCCAGCGTGGAAGAAGATGTTCCCAGGTTTCTAAAAAATTCAACCCAGGGATGGGTTACCTCCGAATACTCGATGATTCCCTGTTCCACCCAAACCCGAACAACCCGAGAATCCGCTGCTGGAAGGATTGGTGGAAGAACCCATGAGATCCAGCGTTTGATCGGCCGCTCGCTTCGGTCTGTCGTGGACCTCTATGCTTTTGGCAAACGAACCATCTGGGTTGATTGCGACGTCATCCAGGCGGATGGAGGAACCCGCACGGCTGCGATAACAGGCGCTTTCGTCGCCCTGACCGATGCTTTTGGCGTGTTGCAGAAAAAAGATCAGCTGACCGCCCCGCCGCTGAAAGACACAGTTGCCGCCATTTCTGTCGGGGTGATCGACGGAAAAATCTTCCTGGACTTGAACTACGAAGAAGATTCCAGGGCAGACGTGGACATGAACTTCGTTATGACCGGTGCTGGAGGCCTGGTGGAAGTCCAGGGGACGGCCGAGCGCATTCCTTTTACTGAAAATGACCTGAGGCAGATGACGGCCGTTGCCAAAAAAGCTATGGCTCAACTCACCAAGCTCCAGAAAAAATCGCTGGGAAGCCCACGGGGGCTATGGAAACATTGAAGGACAGGAAAAAGGGCGCCACCATTGAATTAGTCATCGCCACCCGCAATCCGGGAAAACTTCGCGAGATCGAGGCTATTTTGGCTCATTTGCCTCTAAAGCTTCTCTCCCTGAAAAATTTTCCCGATATCCCGGACATTGTCGAAGATGGAACCACTTTTGCCGCAAACGCCGGGAAAAAGGCCAGCGCCATTGCTTGTCTTACTCGCCGCCTAGCCATCGCTGATGACTCCGGGTTAACCGTGGAAGCTCTAAAAGGACGCCCGGGAATTTTTTCGGCGCGGTTTGCCGGGAATGAAGCCACAGATCAGGAAAGATATCAAAAACTGCTGGATGAAATGTTGGGAATTCCGGATGGGCAAAGGCAGGCCGCTTTTGTTTGTGCTATAGCCATTTCTTCCCCCTGCGGGGAAACGCAAGTCGTAGAAAGGGAAATCCGGGGATGGATCACTTTTGCGCCCCAGGGGGAATACGGGTTTGGATACGACCCCATTTTCTTCGTCCCCGAGTTTGGCAAAACCATGGCTGAGCTTGAGCCAGAGGTAAAGGACCGGATAAGCCACCGGGCCAGGGCTCTTGAAAAAATCAAACTTATCTTGTCGAAATTTTTCCCACCTTAACCTTGCGCCATGTCGCATATCATGGTATAAAAAACCGTAAGGCGCGAGGGCGCAAGGCGTAAGAGAAGCGTTTAACGTTATTTTGCTACTTGGGCTTTTCGCTCTCACGCCTTATGTTTTTTACATTCGGGGCGTAGCGCAGCCTGGTAGCGCACCTGCCTTGGGCGCAGGGGGTCGGAGGTTCAAATCCTCTCGCCCCGACCATATTATTCCTTGGTTCACCGCTGAGATCGCGGAGAGCGCAGAGATCGTTAATAAATAGAAACCGTTAACCACTCCGAGTTATACGCAAAGCATATTAATTTTTTAATTTTTTTCAACTCGGCGCTCTCTGCGGTAAAATTATTTCAATTTGATGCCAATTTTGCTTCACTTTCGCTCGCAATGACTCTTCTGCCGAATTTTTACGAGATCATCACCTTTCCGTTCTTTGAAATAATTAATTCCGCGCATGATCATGTAAGTCACCACGAAAAACAGAGTGACGCAACATCCCCCCAAAAAACCTATAATTTTTCTCATCCTTTTGCTGGCTTCCGCCCCCATCCGCCCATGAAGTGCATGTGCAGGTGATAGACCACCTGGCCGGCCTCCCGCCCATTATTAATCATCAGGCGATACCCGGATTGGATTCCGTGGCGTTCTGCCATGCGTTTGGCCGCAAGAACCATTTTGGCAAATATCCCGGCGGTCTTCTCATCCAGAGCATTGACTGAGTCGATATGTTTTTTGGGAACGATCAAAAGGTGAATCGGCGCTGCCGGATTAATATCCTTAAAAACGGCCAAATCCTCATCTTCGTAAAGAATCTCAGCCGGCAATCCATGGGCAATAATGTGGCAAAAAATGCAGGTCATCCGTTCCCTCCAGAATCATAATCGATTTCAGGCTTTCCTTTTACCACAACAATTTCCAAAAATCAAATCTCCTTTCCGTTGTGATTCGACAAAGGAAAGCAATGTTGACAAAGCCCTGGAAAAGTGCTAAAAGAAAATCTGGCGCCTGTAGCTCAACCGGATAGAGCAACAGCCTTCTAAGCTGTAGGCCGGGGGTTCGAGTCCCTCCAGGCGCGCCAGTGGACGCCGAGGGCAGGCATTACAATGCATTTTCCATTTTTGCGGTGAGTGTAGCTCAGCTGGTTAGAGCACTGGGTTGTGGCCCCAGCGGTCGTGGGTTCGAATCCCATCACTCACCCCAGGCGCCCGTAGCTCAGTTGGATAGAGCGTCGGACTTCGAATCCGCAGGTCGCCCGTTCGAGCCGGGCCGGGCGCGCCAGCAAATTCAAGGGGTTACAGTGATGCTGTAGCCCCTTTTTCTTTTGACTGTTCTAAATTTGTCCTAATTCCTTTACCGAC
>VGSF01000186.1 GCA_016875165.1 Deltaproteobacteria bacterium | reverse complement strand
AAAAGGTCCCAGAGTCGTTTATGTTTTCGCATGAGAAATTCATAGCATTATTTTTACACCCTTTACAAGTCATAAAAACCGCATAAATAAAGGGCTATTTGATATTTTTAGGCTTATTTTTACCCACACGATTTGGAGAAGACCCACTTTGGTCGCCCTGATAAAATGATGCATATAGGACCAACAAACAGTCATTACACGATGAACATCGCCTATTTCTTCCTCTCTTTTTTTGATGCGCAAGTAAATGTCCCAGTTCGTACGAGCCATCCGTCGAGCAGTTATCGATAACGATTAATTCAAAAGGGGAATAAGTATGTTTTTTTAAAGACTCCAAATAAATTTCATTATGGGACAGGCAATTATGAACCGGAGTTATAATGCTAATCATTATTTCCCTTTTCCTGTAACTCTTTCAACTTGATGTATTTGGCAAATGTATAAAAAGAATAAAGGCCGGAAAGAAGGAATCCTATGTACCCTTCCAAAAACCCGATTCGTAGAAAGTACATCTGGAAAAAAGTAAACGGGGGATGAAAAAAAGCGTCCCGCAAGCGGAATCTCTTACCTTCCCGCGCCATTTCCCGAGCCGCCAATGTGGAATAACGGTTCATTCGCTTGAAATAATCATCCAACGAGCGGTAGGTGTTGTGTTCCATCGCATGCTCAAAGTAACCCACTTTTCCCTGGACTTCTATTTTTTCATGAACCTCTCTCTGCTGGAAACAACCCAAGCTCTTCCGAAACAACCTCAGGTTAAAGTCCGGGTACCAGCCGCAGCGACGGATCCAGCGTCCGAGGAAATAATTTTTTCGGGCGATAAAATAGCCGTCGAATTTCGGGTTATTGTTCAAAGTCTGCTGGATTTCCCGGCTAAGTTCCGGGCTGACTCGTTCATCGGCATCCAGGCTTAAAACCCATTCGTTGCGGGTTTTGGCAATTGCGCTGTTTTTCTGGCCTGCATAGCCCTTCCACTCTTCCTGGTATATTTGGGCTTGGTATTCCCGGCAGATATTCAAGGTGTGATCCGTGCTGCCGTTATCCACCACCACGATTTCATCCGCCCATTTTACACTTTCCAAGCAATCGCGGATGTTCGCTTCTTCATCTTTAATTATAATGGCCACGGAAACTTTTGGCATATTTCTAATCTTTCACCGCAGAGGTCGCGAAGAACGATTCCTGCTCTGCGCTTCCTGCGTACTCTGCGGTTAAACATCATTTTTAGTTATCTCTTGGCCAAGCGGGATTGCTTCATCGATCAACATGATAGGAATGTCATCTTCGATGCGGTAGATCAACTTGCAATGAAAGCATACAAGCTGATTATCCGCTTGCCGGTATTCCAGTTCCCCGGTACATCCGGGATCACGAACGCATTTGGGACAAGCTAAAATGTCCAGTAGATCTTTGCTCAAAGCCATAAGCATGATTCCTTTCTTGAAGATAATTCAAAGGTTTTCAGCCTAATTTTGATGGTTCGTAAAAAGTCGTCACACCGGTGAAAACCGGTGTCCAGAGATGCCGGAACATGTTGAAAAGACTGGATTCCGGCTTTCGCCGGAATGACGAAAGAGCTCAAATTACGACTTTTTACGAGATCATCAATCTTGAATCCTGAATTTTTTTAACATATTTACCGCCGCCGCTAGAACTTCTTCCACCGACAGGGATTTCATACACTCCATCGTGGCGCATTTCTTTTTAAAACAGGGGCTGCAGGTTAAAGATTTACGTAGAACCACATGGCTGTTTCCATAAGGCCCGGTCCTCCAGGGTGCGGTCGGCCCGAAGAGGCCGATAAGCGGGGCTTCCACGGCTGCGGCCAGATGCATAGGACCGGTGTCTGTCGTCAGGACAAGGTTCGCTAAGGAAAAAATCCCGGCCAGCTCTTTTAAGCCGGTTTGTCCGGCGAGATTCAAAAATTTTTGAGGGTATGAGGTTCTTCTTTGGATTTCGTTCAGCGCATCCTCGTCCTGCTGGCTTCCTGTGAATATTACGGAAAACCCTTTTTGCATCAGGGCGCTGGCCAGCCAGGCAAAGTTCTCCAGAGGCCACTGCTTGGTTGGCCATTTGGCCATGGGATGGATGACCACTATGGGATGCAAGGAAAAGCCCTTTTCGATAAGGACATTTTGGGCTTTTTCCAGGGAATCCGGCGGAACGGAATATTTCAGTGTTGGTTGACCTACCCGAACCCCCATCTGGGCGATCAGGTCCAGGTATCGTTCCAGCGCATGTCTTTCAATGGGAAGCGATCTATAACGTTCGTTGGTGAAAAAGTAATTGCCTTCATCGGCAATGCCTGGGGAAGGTTTGAAACCGATCTTGCGCACCCCCCGGCTTAAAAAGACAAAAAAGCCGCTTTTGAAAAGGCCGTGGTTGTCAATTACCCAGTCATATTTTACCTTTCGAAGGGCGCTGATTAATTTCCCTATTTCTTTGAGGGTAGTCCTTATTTCTCCTTTGCGAAAAAGGCTCTTCTGCCAGAATTTTCGACGACTGACAATCACCCGGTTTAACGCTGGATGCCCGGTAAGGAGGTCGTAAGCATCTTCTTCCACGACCCAGTCAATCTTGGCCTGCGGGTATTGATGCTTCAAAGCTTCAACCATGGGAAGCGTTTGAACCACATCGCCGATGGCGCTGAGCTTAACTATTAAAATATTTTGCGGGGGATCTGGCAAATTTATCCCTTCTCTCCATTGAAAATAATCCAACGGACTGCTTCATACAGGTCGGGGACGATGATGGAAGGCAGGCTCGGCCAATTTTCTTTTTTTAATAAGGCTTCTTGGCCATGGCCCGTTAAGACCAGGATGCCCTGGGCGCCTACGCGCTGGGCGCATTCCACGTCCGAATAATGATCGCCTATCATGAAAGAAGCGGGCAAATCCAAATCCAAATCTTCTGCCGCTTGCAGGAGAAGGCCCGGAGCCGGCTTGCGGCATTCGCAGATTCGCCGGTAGGGTTCCTCCCCTTCATCGGGATAATGAGGGCAATAATAAACTCCGTCCAAAAAGGCCTCTTCTTCCCGCAATAAGCGGGTCAGTTCAAAATGAATTTCCTTAAGGCGCGATTCGGGAAAAAACCCCCGGGCCACACCCGATTGGTTGGTCACCATCACGGTTTTAAAACCCTTCTCATTAAGCCGGCGAATGGCCTCCGCTGCCCGCGGAATTAGTTGTATCTGTTCGACGGAATTCAGGTATCCCACATCCTCGCAAATGGTCCCGTCCCGATCTAAAAAGACCGCTCTATGTTGTTTCAGTGAGATTAACACCCTTAAACCTGGAATAAGATTAACAAAATCACTTACGTAAATTTTAAGCCCGAATTTCGAAATCCGAAATCCTAAAAAAACTAAGGCGGATGCAAAATAGAAATTATCCAAACAAGATGGTCTCGTAAAAAGTCGTAAAACTGTCACTCCTGCGAAAGCAGGAGTCCAGAACTGCTTGAATTTACTGGATTCCGGATTTCGCCGGAATGACCTAATGAAGGGAATTCTGACTTTTTACGAGATTATCAAACAAAATAGTTTTGAAATTTGGTAACAGTTTAGCCATTTGAAAAGCTGTCAAATCCCCCTTCATTTCCCTGAAGCTGTAAAAAAATTACTTCGGTTCTTTTTCGCGTCATTCCGGCGAAATCCGGAATCCAGTGTTTTCCAGGCATTACGAACTGACTGGACCTCGGTTTTCACCGGGGTGACGGCTTAAATCCAATTTTTTCAAAGCTTCCCTTTTTCAAAGGGGGAAAAGGCTAAATCTTTTATCGAATTTTAATTCTAACCCCAAATTGCTTTTACTTCTTCATAAACCTCATCTACGGAGATAAGTTCCATACAACGTCTTTCCTCCGGGCACTCCGTTTTGAGGCATGGAGCACAGGGTAAAGATTTGCAGAGGACCCGGCTCTTTCCTCCAAGCGGACCGGTCCTAGAGGGATCGGTTGATCCGAAAATGGCTACGAGAGGGACTCCCAGGGCTGAAGCTACGTGCATGAGGCCTGAATCGTTGGTGACGAAAATTCGGCAGTGCGAAATAAGGGCCATGGCCTGCCCCAAGTTCGTCTTTCCGGTGAGGTCGATGGTTTCCCCACCCGTGATTTCGCCTATTCGCGAGGCTGTTGCCCGGTCTGCCTCGCTTCCCAGGATTAAAACCCTGGCCCCCATTTCCTTGGAGAGGCGCCGGGCCAATTCTCCGAACCGTTCCGGGAACCATTCCTTAGCTGATCCATACTTCGCTCCCGGGCTGAGGCCCACGATCGGTTGTTTCCCCAATCCTAAAGAAATCAAAGTTCCCTCAGCCTCCACTATTCTCTCCTCAGACGCCCGAAGAGAGGGATAACCCTCCACCGCTTGCAGCCCAAGCGATCTTACAAGGTGGAGATAGTAATCCACCTGATGGACTTTCTTGATCTTTCCTTTGACCGGAACTCGATGGGTCAGGAGTACTCCCCTTCCGTCCGTATTGTACCCTGCACGCAGGCGAATCCCCGCCAGAAAAGATAGGAGAGCGGATTCAAAAGAGTTGGGCAGGTGCAAAGCCAGGTCAAACTGTTCCTTCATCAATTCCCGGGCCAATTTCCATTTCCCCTTTATACCTCCGTGAATTCCTGGGCTCTGGTAGAGAATCACTTTCTGGATGTCAGCAGAATCCCGGAATAAGCCGGCAACCCAGGGTTTGGCTAAGATGGAAATTTCGGCCTGGGGGAAACTCAACCGAATAGAGGCAATGGCCGGCAGGCTCATTATGGTATCACCCACCCAATTGGCTGAACGGATCAGGACCTTCTTTATATCTGGAAATATTATTTTGCCGCTTAGTAGCATTGGAATAATGGGTTAAATGCGCCTCAAACAATGATTGATCTATTTTCCTACTCTTCTATTCTTCCATCATTCCGGTATTCCATTTATTCCGTTTTTCATTCTCTTCACCTGCCAGAGCCGGGTTTTCCATCTCTGGTGTAACCAGAACCAGTGATCGGGATATTGGCCCACATAGCGTTCAATAATTCTGGTGAAGAGTTCTGTGTTTTTC
>VGSF01000185.1 GCA_016875165.1 Deltaproteobacteria bacterium | reverse complement strand
TATTAACACCCCCACCCTAACCCTCCCCCATCCAGGGGGAGGGAATTAGGGATCCCCCAAGTATCCCCCCTCCCCTGGCGGGAGGGGGTTGGGGGGAGGGGGATAAAAAAGGAAATTCCTATACAATCAAGTTATTTAATGCGTCGGTATTAAATGCGGATTAGTCGGTCTCCGAAGAAAAACGGGATTTCATTTCACTCAAAATGGTTAGAGCTTCCAGGGGAGTAAGCTGGTTGGGGTCAATTTTTTTAAGAGTCTCGCGCAGTGGGTCGGCGGGAGGCTGAAAAAGAGTTGGCTGATGGGATTCCCACGTTGGTTTTTTCCTGCGGGAAACGGCCAGCTTGGGGACTCCGCCTTCGGTAAATTCTCCTTGTTCCAGGTTATGCAAAACTTCTTTGGCCCGGTCGATGACTTCCGGAGGAAGCCCGGCCAGCCTGGCAACCTGGATGCCGTAGCTCCGGCTCGTTCCTCCTTCCACTAACTTCCTCAAAAAAATCACCCGATCATTCCATTCCTTTACAGCCACATGGTAATTTTTTATTCGCGGCCGGGTCAGAGCCAACTCGGTCAACTCATGGTAATGGGTGGCAAAGAGGGTCTTCGCCCTTGACGGGCTTTCTTCATGCAGATATTCCGTTACCGCCCAGGCGATGGAAAGACCGTCAAAAGTACTTGTCCCTCGCCCGATTTCATCTAACAGAATCAGGCTGCGCGGGGTGATGTTTCTTAAGATATGGGCTACCTCTTCCATCTCCACCATGAAGGTGCTCCGGCCGCGGACTAAATCGTCCGTGGCTCCTACCCGGGTGAAGATGCGGTCGAGCAAGCAGAGATTGGCCTCTTTGGCCGGAACGAAGCTGCCTATCTGGGCCATGATGCTGATCAAGGCTGCTTGCCGCATAATGGTTGATTTTCCGGCCATATTCGGCCCGGTAATGATCAAAATTTGCCGATCCTCGGAATTTAAAGCGAGGTCATTGGGGATGAAACGCTCTTCCAAGCCCATCCTTTCCAATACGGGATGTCGTCCTTCGGAAATCGCCAGGCTGTCTCCTTCATTGAATTGGGGACGATTATACCCGTAACGCTCTGCTACCTCTGCCAAAGCCAAAAGAACATCGATCTCTGCCAGGGCTTGAGCGATCCTCTGAATTCTTGGGACTTCGGCAGAAACTTTTCCCAGGACCTGGAGGAAAATTTGGTATTCTAAAGTATCTTTCTCTGCTTCAGCATTAAGCACCTGGGTTTCATATTCCTGCAATTCTTGAGTGATAAAGCGTTCGGCATTGGACAAAGTCTGCTTTCTCATATAATGGGAAGGAACCGCGGGAAGGTTGGCTTTGGTCACCTCGATGTAATACCCAAAGACTTTGTTGTAGCGTACCTTCAGGGAAGAAATCCCGGTGCGCAGGCGCTCCTTGGTCTCTAAATCAGCAATCCACCTTTTTCCTTCCCTGCTGATTTCCCGGAGCCGATCCAGGGCCGCATCAAATCCTTTCTTGATTAAACCTCCTTCTTTTAAGGCGATGGGTGGATTGTCCTCAATTGCTTTTTCTAAAAGATTTTTCATTTCTGGAAGTTCATCCAATTCTATCAAGTATCGCTTGAAGTTTTCTTGTTCGAGCAGCGATATAATGCTTTTGATTTCGGGCAGAAGATTTAAGGAAGATTTCAACGCTACCAAATCCCTGGCATTGGCTAGGCCCAAGGAGATCCGGGCTGACAATCTCTCCATATCTTTGACCTGGCTCATGGTTTCCCGCAACCGTTGCCGCGAAAGGTCTTTTTCTTTCAGCTCGGAAACTTTGTCCAGGCGCTCATTGGTCTTGTCCAAATCCATCAACGGAGAGCCTATCCAGCGCTTGAGCATCCGGCCCCCCATGGAGCTCACGGTTTGATCCAGAATTTCCAGTAATGATCCTTTCCTTCTTCGGGTGGCCAGGTTTTCAAAAAGTTCCAGGTTTTTGCGGGTGGTTTCATCCAAAACCATGTAATCTTGAACTTGATAAAAATGGAGCAGGGAGAGGTGCCTAGGTTGAACCTTCTGCGTCTCTTCCACGTAAAAAAGGATTGCCCCCACTGCTTGCAGGGCTTGCTTTTTTCCTTCCGGGAACAGGAGGCCTAATGTTTTTATACGCTCTTTGGACCTTTCGCCATCGAATACTTCCGGGGGTAAAGGGCTATAAAGCGCCTGGGGAAAGGCTTTCATAAGTTGCTTGGCCGGAGCCTGCTCTTTAACGTTTGAGGGGAAAATGATCTCTTTCGGCGCCGTCCTCATTACCTCATCCAGTAAGGATTGGGCTGTATTCACTTCGGTGGCTAAAAAGTCTCCGGTGGAGGCATCCAGGATGGCCAACCCAAAACGCTCTTCCCCTAAAGATATGGCCATCAGAAAATTATTGGCCTTAGGCTGGAGATAATCGTCTTCCAGGATCATTCCGGGCGTGATAACCCGGATGACTTCTCGTCGCACAATGCCTTTGGCCTTAGAAGCCTCTTCCATTTGCTCGCATATGGCGACTTTGTACCCCTGGTCAACTAATTTCTGGATATAACTGGAGGCCGCATGGTAGGGAATGCCGCATAAGGGGATGGAATCTTCTTTGTTTTTGTCCCGCGAAGTTAAGGTAATATCTAAAATTTCAGAAGCTAATTTGGCATCTTCAAAAAACATTTCATAAAAATCTCCCATGCGATAGAAGAGAATAGCGTCCGGGTATTTTTCTTTGACCGATAGGTATTGCTTGATCATGGGAGTAAGGTTATTCATGGCTCCTGGTTCCCAAATATATTTCACTCAATTTACACCACCCGCGATAAATATTCAACTTGCGGGAAATACCATCCACTCATTTACTTTTACAGAATCCTTATTCGTCCCCTGGGTGGTCGGGGAGTTGAACGGGAAAGCATTTTTATGTTGTAATTTTTCTTAAAATCGTTTTCAATGGAACCCGTGTATGTCCATTGTATAATAATTCCCTTTTTACAACTTTAGTCCGCCTCAGGCGGATCAATTTAGCCACTCTTAGCCCTTTTTTTTGGTTGCGGCTCTGCTGGGCTGTGTCCTCTTAAGTAATATTGGTTATAGTCTTGATTGGTTATTCGGACCTAATTGTGCACAAGGAGGTAGAGCGAGAAATGGAGAATGAATCGAATGGCAACAGAAAAATTGAAGTAAAAGCGCCCATGTCCGGAATTTTTTACAGAAGGCCGGCGCCCGATCAGCCCCCTTACGTGGAAATAGGGGTAGCGGTAGAAAAAAAACAGTTGCTGGCTCTCCTGGAGACCATGAAGGTTTTTCAAAAAATTAAGTCTCCGGTTGCCGGGAGAGTGGTGGAGATTTTCCGGGAAAATGAGGCGCCGGTGAAGGATAATGATTTATTGTTTATAATTGAAGTTCAGTCCTGAGAGGAAATTTTCATGTTTTCCAAAATCCTTATCGCCAACAGGGGAGAGATCGCCGTCAGGATAATCAGGGCTTGTAAGGAATTAGGAATCCAAACTGTGGCGGTTTATTCCGAAGCGGATCAAATAAGTTTACATGTTCGGCTGGCTGACGAAAAAAGATGTATCGGCCCGGCTATGAGCAGCAAAAGTTACTTGAATATCGAAAATATTATCGCAGCGGCCAAAGCGGCCGGAGCCGAAGCCATTCACCCGGGTTACGGATACCTATCGGAAAATGGGGAGTTTGCCAAAGCCTGTGGACGGGAAGGTCTTAATTTCATCGGCCCCACCCCCGAAAATCTGGCCCTGGCCGGGGATAAAATTACCGCCAAGAAAATTATGGAAGATGCCGGGATTCCCATAATCCCTTGCAGCAAAGAGGGAATCGGGACACTCGCGGAAGCTCTCAGATTCAGCCAGGAGATTGGCTATCCGGTGATGATCAAAGCCTCCGCAGGAGGAGGAGGACGGGGGATCAGGGTTTGCGCCGATGAAGAAGCCCTGCGGATGGAATTCCCTGTGGCCAGGATGGAAGCCCGGGCGGCTTTTGGCAATGATGAGGTGTATATTGAAAAGTGTCTTCCGGAACCACGGCATATCGAATTTCAGGTGCTGGCTGACCAGTTTGCAAACGTGGTTCATTTAGGCGAGCGGGAGTGCACGATTCAGAGGCGTTACCAGAAACTGATTGAGGAATCTCCTTCGCCTAAACTTACTCCGCAATTGCGCCAGGCCATGGGAAAAGCAGCCGTGGCCGCGGCCGGGGCAGTGAAATATTTTAACGCCGGCACGGTGGAATTCCTCATGGATCAGGATGACCATTTTTATTTTATGGAGATTAACGCCCGGATCCAGGTGGAACATCCGGTTACCGAACTGGTGACGGGAATCGACCTCGTCAAAGAGCAGATCAGGCTTTCCTCCGGCGGAAAGCTGGAATATTCGTTTGAGGATTTAAAACCGAAAGGGTGGGCCATTGAATGCCGGATCAATGCGGAAGATCCAGCGATGAACTTCCGGCCATCTCCAGGAGTCATCGAAGAATTTCATGCCCCGGGAGGTTTCGGGGTCAGGGTAGATACCCATCTCTTTCCAGGCTATGAACTGCCCATGTATTATGACTCTCTGATATGCAAATTGATCTCTTACGATCTCACCCGGGCAGGGGCCATCCGGATTATGAGAAGAGCGTTGCAGGAAATTCAGATAAAACCTATTAAAACGACCATCCCTCTTTATTTAAAGATCATGGATGATCCTAATTTCCAGCAGGGGAATTTCAGCACCCATTTCATTAAAGAGTTCCTGCCCGAAGAAGATGAAGAAGCGGAAGATTGAACCCTTTTTTCCTCTGCCCCGGGCAGATCATTAAATTTATTGGGACACAGATTTTCACGGATAACTTCAGATAATTATTGCTTTTTATTTTATCCCGATAATCTGTGTACACCCGTGTCCAAAAAGGAAATTCCTATACAATTCACGGGTGTCCAATTAATAATCGAATAAAGTCAATTGGTTGTCTGGCATGGTGATCAGTTTTGTGCATTTTGGTGGTACGAGTGCCGATAAAATGGGCTTTTTCTCGAAAAGTGAGACACTCAAAAT
>VGSF01000184.1 GCA_016875165.1 Deltaproteobacteria bacterium | reverse complement strand
ACCCAGCCTTATCCCCTCCTCCACGAACTTGCGGTAGGCTCGAAAAGCTTTCCCTTCTCTCTTACCAAATTGGCGCAGTACATAATCCCTCTCCTGCCAGTCATTCCTATTCTTTCCCACCAATACGTTATGACCACTCCAGGGATAAACATCCAATTCTCCCAGCGTCTTTACCACTGAGGCCCGCAAAGGATTCAAATGAATATACCGTACAAGCTCCAGTAGGTAAGTTTCCTCTTCACACACGATCGATTTGTATCGGTTTTGGAATAAATGGCCGCTCCTGCGATGCCTCCGATTAAACCACCCCGCATACCCCGTCAACAGCCGACGCATAAAAGCGGGTAGCCCTAACGGCCCGCTGAACAATAAGAAATGGACGTGATTCTCCATGAGCGTCCAAGCCACAATTCGATCTCCCGATTTTTTTACCAGTTGGACAACCCGCGAGAGAAAATCTCCCCGATCTTCATCATCCCAAAATATCTTCCTCTTTTCGAGCCCCCGAATCATCACATGATGGAGGGCTCCAGGAGTATCTAACCTTGCTTGCCGAGGCATAACTTTTCCTTACCACAATCTCCAAGGAGAGTAAATAACATTTTTGATATTTTTGGACAACGTCCCCCTTACGCTTTGACACAGTTCCTCTTGCAGTCTGATGAGGTTTCCCTCAGCTTGGAGCTCAAACTGCAGGGCGCAGCGGCTGCCGCGTTTGCTCTGCCGGCAGTTCAAGTACGCCCGATAAAGGTTTCTCAGGGAAAAGATGTCGGCGTTGTCCATTTGCCAGAACGCACCGGGAGAGCCCGGTTGTTGTTGTCGTTGGACTGGTGATTCCAGTTCCGTTTGCCATTGTTGAAATTGAAGTTGGCAGCATCGGAACCGCTCTGTCTCCTTTCTTCCTCGGAATCGCATCCGCCACCGGGCGCCCATCCCTTCCGGGTAGGACGTCCTGCATCAATATGCCTCATGGGCGAAGGAGACCCAAATGGACTACCTTGGCTCGCTCCGTTTGCCTGGGCTAGCGCCATCAGCGCACGGATTCTGTCCCAAACGCTTATTCCTCGCACCTTTCAGCCACCCTTCCGCCTGCTTGCTTATCTCCGTCACTTGATTGACCGCCGTTTCAAAGGAATGGAAGTTATTGAATGCCTTGACTTCCTTGCAGATGCGGATGATCACTTTGAGCTCCTCGATCGTCACCCGCAGTTCTTCAAGGGCTTGCTCTTTATCACTCAGGTTATTCGCCCGGATGATCAGCTTGACCACGGCACGCGCCGTGTCGCGCAGATCAGACCCATGGGTATATTTATGATACCGCGAAAAGTGCTGAACGACGGTTTCGCAATAGATCAGGAATTTGAATGCCTCCCGGTAGATGGGAAGGTGTTCATATTGGGCCATAAACTCTGCCCAGTTAAAAGCAAGGTTCAAATTTTGTGGCGAACAGGGCTCCGCCCTGTACCCGAAAAATAAATAATCAAAGGATCAAATAACCAAATAGTCTATTTGCCAGAACGCACCGGGAGTGCCCGGGTGATGAAGGCGTTGGACTGGTGAGTCCAGAAACGCCTGCCAGTGTGGAAAAGGAAGACGGCAGCACCGGAACCGCGTGTTTCTGATGCCCAGGGGCAACAGCAGGTAAGATGAATCAATTCTGTTAAATGATAGTTACCGCTACAACCTCCTGTAGGCGGATTTTTGTTTGTTTTACCTGCATCATACAACCCTGCCAGCTCATCCTGCGTCGGCATCCGCCAATCCGTATATCCGCCTGCACGATAATTCTCGCAGTAGGACTTGGCGTTCGCCCAGTTAATATTACTGCCGTTGTCCTTCGCCGCCCACATCAGGTTTGTCCGGGTATCCAATACTGTCCCGTTACTATAGGCAATAAAACGACCGTCCCTTCCAATCTCACTGCCCGAGGAAGTAGAAGGGCGCTGCCCACCGCTGGGTGGCGAAACCTCTACTCCAAGTAATTTCCCTAATGCCACCTGCACCAGATCGATCAATTCGTCTTCAGAACGGCCAAACTCTGAAACTGACTTTTCTGCCCTGGCATTCTGCGTATCGAAAAGATTCAAAGAAACCGAATACCTATTTCCAATCTTCCCCACCCGGCCGGAAATCAGCTTAGCAATATCCATTTGACCGAGAGCGGTTAGACACTTGGTGTCTGTGCAGCCTAACTGCATCCTTTCCGCAGTCCAACCAGCTAAAGTCCGCACATTCTCCTGGCTATAGACTTCATATTTCCCCAATCTGCTGATCTCGCTCACCAGGATGGAGGTTAAATCCTGAGCGTAAGCAGGCTTAATATCGCCATAGGTTAGGTCCCATACTGCAATTTTAGGGAGTTCCTTTCCGAAAACTGTCAGGGGACTAAAATAAGGGATAAAGGCGAGTAGGAATAAAAAGATCGATAATCGCATGCTTCCTCCTTATGGAGCGGTAAGTAACTCCTTCAACCTTTTCTCGAAATCCCTTTTCACGGCGTCGCTATACCCTAAGTATCTCGCTCGCAAAATACCGCCTTTATCAATCACATAATTGCAGGGAAGGGCAGTCACCGCATATCGCTTACCGATTATTCCGTATTCATCCGTCAGGACAGGTAAATTAACCCCAAGCTTTTGCATGAATTCCTTCACAATTCCTTCCTTGGAGGAGTCTTGAGTGAGAACTGCAAGCACCTGGAGCCCAGATGCTTCATATTGACTCTGAACCTTCTGGAGGTATCTTAGGTCGTCCCTACAAGGTTGACACCACGTGGCAAAGAAGGAAAGAACCACAACTTTTTTGGCCTGTTGCTCCCAGTATTCTTTAAGCACCACTCGCTTGCTGTCTATAGTGGATGTGATAAATGCCGGCGTTTCTTCTCCTATCTTGGGTTGAGCGTAAGAGAAGGAGAAAAAGATGGGTATGACGGTCAGGGATATTAGGATTGGAATCGCTTTGTATCGCATGTTTCCCGGTTCTTCCTAAAAGAAGTCGGTATTTCGGGAGGTCAATTTCAAACCATAGCGAGGGGTAAGCGCGCGCAAAACTCTTAGGATGATTTTCCCATAATATTTCATAAAGTATTTTTTTTGTCAAAAGATCAGCAAAATGATTTTATCCGATTCTCTATTTCCCTTGGTGAAAATTAATGATTTTCATTTGAAGTATTGGATTCTTAAAGAGAATACGAAAAGCTTGACTTCAGGAAGTAACTCTTGCCCCAATCCCCCTTTTTCCCTTCCTTTTTAAGATCCCGCCTCGTATCCATCCAACCATTTAATATCATTAAGATATTTTCGAAATTTTACGGGGTTCTGGATAAAGGATTCTTTTAGCAAAAAGATGAGCTGGTCCTTGGTCATTTTGGGCTAAGGATGCCAGAATACTCCACCAAGGTCAACTGAATTCTTTTCTCTCTAAAAAGGATATTTGCCGGATGAACCCCCCTCCCGTGAACAAATTAAAAATTGGCCAGAAGGAGGTTTTTTTATGACCGAACCCAAAAATCAATCCCATGCGGATAGCGCAAATGAAAAAACTATAGACTCCTTGAGATATGAAATCGAATCCCTCAAATCTCAATTAAAAAAAAGAGACGATCGGATCGCCACGCTGGATGTCATGCTAAACCAAATAATGGAGAGCCACAACACGGATATCAGAGCTTATGAAGATCTCGAAGGCAAGCTGAAGGACGCAATTGACATGCTCAGGAAAAGGGTCCCACATGGAGACATTTTGAAGTTCCTGAAGGCAGAAGATAGCAATGATTACCAGTTCCAGAAATTATGGTAGTGAGCGGCAGCTGACAAACGATGCTCAACAGCTGAATTCAGCTCCCTCGACATCAAAAAGATAATAATTCATGACCCCTTCCGCCGCTTCAGATCTCAACCTGTCATCTTGCAGATCCTGACTCGTTTAGCGGACAGCTGTTTCGGATCCGATCCGCTGGACCCGGGAAAACAGTTCTGATCTGCGTTATAGGATAGGATCCTTCTTGAATATCCCCTCATCAAAATTTCCTTGCTCCAACCCCTCCCCACCACAAGACCCAATCCCAATCCAGATCAAATACGAAAGTACCTTCGTTTTTCAGTATATCCCTCTACATCCATATATATGACTTCCAAATATCCATAAACATCCTTCCCTCAATGAGTGTGGGACGTTTATGACGTTTCTCCTCTCCCAGATCACCACCAGGTAACCACTTTTTAGAACGAATTTACCTGACCATTTTAAACACGAAAGGAGGACCCATGGATCCAGTTCCAGAAGTCAGAAGGGAAAAAGTGTTTCTTCAACCGGGAATGTCCACCGCTGAGATTGCGAAAACCTATGGTCTCTCCATGGACCAAGCTTATGCTGCAAAGGTAAAGGGGTTCTTCGTCAAGAATTATTCGAAAAAACAGATCATCATCGACAGGGAGAATTTCAATGAAGCAGTCTGCTACCCGCTCGCTAAAACAGTCTTTGGGAAGAATTTCAAACGCAACCCGCTCGCCCAGAGTCTTTACGATGACATGATCCAGGAAGCGGTCACTCGTTTGTTTGAACTGTCTGGAAGGACGAAGGAGATGGCCAATGGGAAATACAGCGAGAAGTATGCCGGCTTCTGGATAGCCCACAACGCCATGCTTGCATTCCTGAAATCCTGGGAAAAGCAGAACAAATGGTGCACGTCATTTGAGGATGAGGCCAGTCCCATTCTGAGAGATAGGAAGAAGGCTTGGAGTCCGGAATGGGGATGGATGTATGTTTGAGGATGGGAGAAGATATCTTCTTTGCCTGAGACCTCTTCTTGTCCTTTTGTCCCAAAAGTCAAGAGCAAAAGAGCCAGTTCAGGATCTCGATGCAGACCCCGGTAGAGAACCCTCTCATGACCATCGAAAGCTTCAACCGCCAGTTCCAGATAGGGGAAAAGGAAAGAGAGCTGGTCAAACTGGGATGCTGATCAGCGACAATTAGAATTCCCGTCTGACGACAATTAAAATTCCCGGTTCGCATAGGCTAAATGTTAGGCTATCCAAGCTCTTGGACAAGGAGGTTTGGATGGTCACTGACAGAGGAGTGAGGA
>VGSF01000183.1 GCA_016875165.1 Deltaproteobacteria bacterium | reverse complement strand
AAGCCTGGAACCGTTCTGTCGAGATGCTCAAACTGGTGGGCATTCCCGCGCCGGAGCGGCGCATTTCTGAATACCCGCATCAATTGAGCGGCGGTATGCGCCAGCGGGCCATGATCGCCATGGCCTTGGCCTGCAGCCCCAAGCTGATGATCGCCGACGAACCCACAACCGCTCTGGACGTGACCATCCAGGCCCAGATTTTAGAGCTGATCAACCGCCTGCAAAAAGAGAAAGGAATGTCGGTCATTCTGATTACGCACAACCTGGGAGTGATCGCTGAAACCGCCCAGAAAGTGGCTGTGATGTATGCCGGGCGAATCGTGGAGTACTCAGCGGTTCGCCCCCTGTTTGCCAGCCCGAAGCATCCTTACACCCAGGGCTTGCTGAAATCCATTCCCCGGCTGGATGAAGACCACAGCCGGAAACAAAAGCTGGAAGCAATCCCGGGGTTAGTTCCTTCGCTCCTGGATCTTCCCCAGGGGTGCAAGTTCTCCAATCGCTGCAAGCATGCCTTTGACCGGTGTACGGAAGAACCTCTCCTGGTCGAAGCGGAAGCAGGGCATTTGGTGCGTTGCTGGCTGCATGAACGAAAATTCAATTAGGACACAGATTTTCACAGATAAAAAATAACTATATAGTGTAAATTCCTTAGGCTCTTTTTCACATTTTTTAAAAAATCTGTGTTCATCTGTGTCCCAAAAAATGTGATGAGTGGATTCTTTTCCCATGAGTGACAACGGCAACCTTGTTGAAGTCAAAAATTTAAAAAAATTCTTTCCGGTACACACCCATTTTTTCTCCCGAGAAAAAATCTTTGTTCAGGCCGTTGTGGGAGTTAACCTGACCATACGCCGGGGAGAGACGCTGGGTTTGGTCGGAGAGTCCGGCTGCGGGAAATCAACCCTGGGCCGGCTGATTCTTCGGCTGGAGGAGGCCACCGAGGGGCAGATTTTTTTCGAGGGGGAGGACATTCTCCATTACAGCTCAGAGCGCCTGCGCCAGCTCCGGCGGCAGATGCAAATCATCTTCCAGGACCCTTATTCTTCCTTGAATCCGCGCAAGACCGTGGGTTCAATCATCGGGGAGCCTTTAATCATTCACAAAATCGGCAACAGAAAAGAACAGGAAGAACGGGTGCTCAGATTGATGGAAGTGGTCGGCCTGAGACCGGAAAATATCAACCGCTATCCCCACGAGTTCAGCGGCGGGCAGCGGCAACGAATCGGCATTGCCCGGGCCTTGGCCTTAAACCCCAAGCTGATCATTGCCGATGAGCCTGTATCGGCCCTGGATGTTTCCATCCAAGCTCAGGTTTTGAACCTCCTGGAAGATTTGCAAGAGGAATTTCACCTGACCTATCTTTTTATTGCGCATGATCTCCACGTAGTGGAGCACATCAGCGACCGGGTGGCCGTGATGCACCTCGGGCGGATCGCTGAGCTGGCCCGGAGTGAAGACCTGTACCGCCAGCCCAAACATCCTTATACGCAGGCTTTGCTTTCAGCTAACCCCGTACCCGATCCAACTCTCGAACGCAAGCGTATCCTTCTCCAGGGGGAAGTGCCCAGCCCCATCCATCCCCCTTCGGGATGCAACTTCCACACCCGCTGCTTGAACAAGTTTGACATGTGTCCCACAGCAGTGCCTCAATTGAAGGAGATTGAGCCTGACCACTGGGTAGCCTGCTTCCTGTACGGCCCGAACAAGTAAATCTTATTCACCGCCGAGACCGCGGAGAGCGCAGAGAAGAATTTAAAATCAAAATTCAAAATGTACCCGCCAAGCACGGGAAAAAATAAAATTTTTGTATCAGTTTAGCGATTTGAATAAATGGTATAAAACCCTTTATTAAGGGCCGGGGGTTAGAGCGGAATGCGCCGGAAGCATCGGTTGGGATTCCGGTTGGCTACGAAGGCAAATGATTGTTTCCTGCGGAGGAGGCGGGGGTTGTTGCCCGCCCCATATTCGGAGAAATAATCGCCTTATGATTCCAAGCATTCCGCGCTGGCCCCCGGCCCCTGGAATCCCTTGGCCCCTGAGGACACACCTTTCTTCAAAGAGCTAAAGTGTTGCAAAAAATTTAGGAGGATGGGATGCCTGATCGAATCGATATCAACTGCGATATGGGGGAAAGTTTCGGCGCTTATACTTTGGGCCGGGATGCAGAAGTGATGGAATACATCTCCTCGGCCAACATCGCCTGCGGCTGGCATGCCGGAGATCCCATGGTTATGGAGCAGACGGTTCGCCTGGCCAAAGAAAAGGAAGTGGCTGTGGGCGCACATCCCGGTTACCCGGATCTTATGGGATTCGGGCGGAGGCGCATGGATCTCAATCTAACCGAGATCGAAAATTATCTCTTATACCAGATGGGCGCCATCTATGCCTTCGCTCGCGCCCATGGCTTGCCGTTGCAGCATGTCAAGGCCCACGGAGCTCTGGGCAATGTGGCTTTTGTAGATCTGGAAGTTTCCAAGGCCATCGCCCGCGCGGCAGCCCGTTTCAGCAAAGAGATTATTTTCATAGCCCTGGCTGGCACGGTAATGGTCCAGGCAGCTAGGGAAGTTGGAGCCCGATATGTGGAAGAGGTTTATGCGGACCGGGTGTACAATCCCGATGGGACTTTACAGTCGCGTAAGATCGCCGGGTCCGTCATCCATGATCCGGAAAAAGCAGCCCGGCAGGCTCTGACGATCGTTCAGGAAGGATACGTAATCGCCCACGACGGCACCAAAGTAAAGGTAAAACCTGAGACTCTCTGCGTTCATGGGGATACTCCCAGCGCCCTTGCCATTCTGCAAAAAATAAGGGAAGAGGTCAAAAAGGCCGGGATCGCCGTCAAACCTATGGGGCAGTAAAAGGATGGAAGTACCTCCCAGAATTCTGCCGGCCGGAGATCAGGCCATCCTCATCGAATTCGGGGTGGAGATCAACCCGGCCGTAAACCGCCTTGTCCAGGCTTTCGTCCGTAATGCAGGCCAGCACAGGATTACTGGGATTGGAGAACTAATCCCCTCCTATTGCACATTGCTGATCTATTACGATCCCTTTCTGCTTTCTTTCTCCCAGGTGGAACACTGGGCTCGCAGCCTTTCTGGCAGTGACCTCCTGGATACGAAAACCCGCCCCGAGGTCAAAGAAATACCGGTGGTTTATGGGGGGTTGTACGGTCCTGATATCGAGTTTGTTGCCCGGCATAATCAAATAACTGCAGAAGAAGTAGTTCAACTACATACAAGAGAAACTTACCTGGTTTACGTGGTCGGTTTTTCTCCGGGATTCGCGGCCATGGGCACTGTTCCTTCAAAGATCAAGACCCCGCGCCTGCAAACCCCCAGGACTAAAGTCCCTGCCGGCTCTGTGGGAATTGGAGGCATACAAACGGGAATCTACGCCGTGGAATCGCCCGGGGGATGGCAGTTAATCGGCCGGACGCCCCTTACCCTTTTTCACCTGAACAGGAATCCTCCTGCTTATTTCCAGGCTGGAGATTATGCCCGCTTCTACCCGATCAGCCAAGAAGAATTCGGGAAAAGAAGGAGACAGAAGACAGAAGTCAGAAGTCAGAATAAGCAGGGGAAAAAATAGAAGCCAGGGATTTTCTCCTGACTTCTGGATTCTGGATTCTGAGCCTTTTATGATCGAAGTTATCAAACCCGGCTTTTTCACTACGGTCCAGGACAATGGACGATGGGGCTACCAGGGGTACGGGGTAGGCGTTGCCGGGGCCATGGATAATTTTGCCCTGTCAGCCGCTAATCTCCTGGTTGGGAACCCGGAGGGAACGGCCGGCCTGGAAATGACCGTTCTTGGACCTATGTTAAAATTTCACACTGAAACGCTTTTGGCCATTGCCGGCGCGGATCTGGACCCCTACCTCGATGGAAAGTCAATACCTAACTGGACCTGTCATTTCGCTCCCACCGGATCAACGTTGAGCTTCGGAGGGAAGAAGAAAGGGGCTCGGGCCTATTTGGCCGTTTTTGGGGGTATTGACGTTCCGCCTGTCATGGGGTCCCGCTCTACTTACCTCCTGGGAAACTTCGGCGGCCTTGAAGGGCGGGTTTTAAAATCCCGGGACCATCTTCCCATTCCCCTTCTCGTCGGGACGTTGCCCAATCTTGCCGGCAGGTTTTTCCCGGAAAAAAGCCGTCCCCCGTATGCAAAGAACCCTACGCTCCGCGTTGTTCCCGGGCCATTTGCAGACTTCTTCTCGGAAGAAGGAGTAAAGGCCTTTTTCTCCGCTGAATACACGGTTACCCCGCAATCCGACCGCATGGGGTACCGCCTGCAAGGAGATCCCATCAAAAGGAAGAAGCCTGAGGAATTGATCACCTGCGGCCTGGCCAATGGCACGGTTCAAGTTCCTCCCGACGGCCAGCCAATCATCCTCCTGGCCGACCGGCAGACCATCGGCGGCTACCCGATCATGGCCACCCTGATCCAGGCCGACATGCCGCTGATTGCCCAGTGTGTTCCGGGAGATAAACTGAGATTCGCGGCTGTCTCGACGGATAAAGCCCGTGAAGCGTATTTGCAGCTCTGGTCTAATTTAAAAAATATTTGTCATTAAATCTTTCACAAAAGAGAGCGCAGAGGTCGCCGAGAAACCTTAAAATCAAAATTCAAAAAAACGTATCAGTTTAGAATTTTGAAAAAATGGCGGCAACGCCTCTGTTTGGGTTCGGGGGCCAGGCCGGAACGCGCCGGAAGCATCGGTTGGGCTTCCCCTTGTCTCCGAGGATGAAAGCTTGTTTCCTTCGAAGGAGGCGGGGAGTATTTTCCCCGCCCCATTCACGGAAAAATAAGCGCCTTATGATTCCAAGCGGGCCGGTCTGGCCCCCGAACCCTGGAATCCCTTGGCCCTTACAACAAACCTTTTTTCAAAGAACTAAAGTGTGATGGTTTCGTAAAAAGTCGTCACTCCGGCCTGCCTGTGCCTGGCAGACAGGTGAAAACCGGAGTCCAGAGTACTTATAAGGCTTTGAAAAGACTATAGGGGTAGGGAGGGCCGATTGGTTTCGGTCCCCCCTCCCTCCGAACCGGACTGGCGGATCTCCCGCATCCGGCTCTCCAGTTGGTGGTTTTACCTCCAGGAGGATTGACGAAGCATGGACAGA
>VGSF01000182.1 GCA_016875165.1 Deltaproteobacteria bacterium | reverse complement strand
ATAAGGACGAGAATTCCTAATCCCTCTTTACCCGGAATCTCTAAAAGCTCTGAAAGAAGGTTTTCAGCGGGCGCTGAATCACGCTCCTCTGCCTTGTTGTCTGCATGGAGGAGCTTTAAGCCTTCGTCTCCGGCTATCTGGTAAGCCAGAACGCTCCAGGGATTTTTAAGGGATCGAATCTTTCCTTCAGGCGACAAAACCTCCATTCCTTTCTCAACATCGAGCTTATCAAAGCAGAGACTCGCGATCCTGCACGTAGGAGGCTTCTGGCCAATTTCCTGGATGAATTCAGCCACCGATGGAAGATCCGGCAATTTATCCGGCTCGTGCACAAGGTGTCTCAACGTAATCAGCGTATGAGTCTTGCCGCCTCCGTATGTGAGCTCGAGTTGACGGACAGCCTTATCATTTTTTCCTGCAAGCCGAAGCACTGCATCTCTCACCAGCTGGCGAAGGTTATAAGTGGGAAAGGTCAGGGCGAAGAACTCACCGGGGTTTTCATAGACAGGCCGTTTGCCTCTCTGCATCATGACTTCATAAAGGTCGGCGGCAAACAGATGAAGCGGCAAATCCCCCGACCTGAGGTCGTCACGAAGCTTCACTACCTCGTGCCATGGTTTCCACGGAAGTTTAGCCATAGTCATTCTCCTTTTTGCCCCGTCTTCTGTGGGGGACAAGATCCCTAAGAGAGATTTACCACTCTTTGGTAAAGAGGGGTAGGGGAGATTTTTTAATGCTTATGACAATTGATGGTCTCGTAAAAAGTCGAAAAAACCTAATGATCGTCATTCCGGCAAAAGCCGGAATCCAGTTATCTCAGGCACTTATGAAAACACTGGACACCGGTTTTCACCGGTGAGACGACTTTTTACGAGATCATCACAATTCAATCCTGCAAAAATCACTTCATCCACAATAGTGCAGACAACGATATGGGGACAATGCGCGGATCAGGTACATGCACATCATCTTCCAGAGTTACCAACAGACCAAAAGGGGCGTTATAAACGGTCCTTTCCAGGAATGCCCTCAACCCACGGGTGTCATCGTGGGGATCGATGCGCCGCCGGTATTTGACCTCGATAGGGATTCTCCTCGTACCCACTGTGAGAATGAAATCGACTTCCGGTTCGCTGCCTCGCGCCGGAAAGTGGGCGATATCCAGACTTGGGATCGAGGCAAAGAAATACCCTAATACGCTCTCTGCCAGATGTCCGGCCAGATCGGTAAGGTGAGGATTGGCCTGCAATCCCTCGATATCAAGCGGCACAATCTCCTGCAACCAACCCGCTCGCAGGGCATGATCGCACAAACAGATCTTTGGGGGGGACTTACGCTTTTTCAGTCGCAATTCTAATGGTTGGATAAGCCTGATCAGCATGGTTCTGTCGAGAAAACGGAGATAGTTTAGAATGCGGTTCCATCCGACATTTGCTGAAAGGGCTTGCTGTATCTCCGGAACGAAGGCCGGTGGACCGGGAGCTTGTCCGGTATACCGGCAGCAAAGACGAAAAACTTCCTCCAGAAGCTTTTCGTCTCGTTTCTGTCCCCGGGGCCCCATTCTAAGGTCGTGCTGAATCGCCCTCTTGATGACCGTCTCATTCAGGTTATCGGCCAACTCTTCCCATGGAATGTCTGCTCTCTCGTGGGCCATGGGATAGGCGCCCCTGTCGGAAAAGGCTTTGAATGAGCGTAGCCGAATTTCTTTCGTCTTTTGCCCGTGCTCAATCGCATTGAACCAGAAATCCTCCGTGGAAAGCCTTTCGAACGTATTCTCAGCCCAGAAAGCTTTTATGTCTTCCCCGAAACGCAGCCCCGCAATCTCGCGAAGAAAGAGAGGGCCAAGATCGAGGGTGGTGATACGTCCGGCCAGACTGTCACGCCCGGATTCAATTCGTAAGGAAGAACTGCCGGTGACCACCGCGCGAAGGTCATGATTGTCAACAAGGTTCTTGATCTGTGGCGCCCAGTTGGCCAGATTCTGGACTTCATCGAGAAACAGATAGGAAGGACCTTCCTTCTGGGCAAATTCATTAAATGTGTGCTTGAGGATCTCTTTTTCGTACCAGCGGGAAATATCGAGGACCGGTTCCTTTAATCCCAGCAAGGTGGGTAGCTCGTCGAAGGGAACGTATAAAATTCGCGCAGGATTGATTCCTTCAGTCAGGAGAGATTCGATCAATTGCCGCATCAGGACTGTTTTCCCAACCCGGCGAGGCCCCCGCAGGACAGTGGCCGGCGTCATCCCCTGTGTTAACAGGCGTTTTAGCTTTGGAAAAGCCCAACGATGGAATGGAGGCACCTGCTTACTTGGCTTTTGGACCCACCAGGGATTGAGCGAATGAAGGTTGTCAGCCAATTCTAATGGCAATTTACCGAACAACGGATTGTCGTTTATGGAAAGTCGGCGGTTCTTCATGGCTTCCACCCCCTGTTTTTGGCGTCTGTTGTCATTCCTGCGGAAGCAGGAATCCAGTCTTTTCTAACTTTTTTTGACTCTGGTTTTCACCGGAGTGACGACTTCTTATGAAACCTTCTAACTTTCAAATCCTGGTAGCAAGGCTGGCTTATCCTTCACTGCCCCCCGGGTCTGGATGTGGTTGCTGATGGATTCCAGCAGTGACCGTTCTTCACTGCCGTGTGCTGATAGTTCTATGATGGATTGAAGAAGACGCCTGAAAAGCTCCTGTCGCCTCAATCCATTCTCATCAAGGTATTCGTCCACCTTATGGAGGTCGCCTCCCTTCCATAGATGCATAAGGCAGTGGACGCGGTCAATCAGCGGGATGGGTTTGCCTCCGGGAGCCTCAAAACCCAGAGACCGGCTCTTTCGCTGAACCCAGGTTTTAAGCTTTACTTTACTCCCGGAACTTTCTTCATCGATAGTAGAAGCGGCGTCCCCGCCGCTTTCATCTCCTTCATCGACATCTTCTTCTTCAAGCGACGAGACGTCGCTTCTACCTTTTGTGAAGTTTATGAGGTCCCAGGTAGCAGCAAGATCTCTGTCGGAGATACCGCATGAAATAGCATAGAGAATACACGCGCCCGCAGGCGCTTCATCCAAACCAAAATCATGGCGATGGAGGAGATAATAACAGGTCGGCTCGTCAAGCCTGTCAACAGCCACCTCCTCCTGGGCTTCAGCTCCATCACCCGACAGCACCCGACCGACTACGAAGTCAACGACTATTCGTCGGACATGAGTGAGAAACTCCGAGACGGTCATCACCTGACCTGGATCATTCGCCTTCTTGACGACAGGATGCTTGCTGTAAGCTTCAAGTGCAGGCCCTGTGGCTGCCCAAACAAAATCCGGCCCCCGAATCCCCGCATCCCAGAACTCCCGAAGCTTCCCCCGAATATTCTCCCGCATCTCCTCCAAAACCTGATTGTCCCAGCCAAGACGTGCTGTGGCAGGTCGCTTCTTACAAACAAGCCAAACAGAAGATGCGAGCGCAGCCGATGTTTGAGACCGAAGCCTGCCAGTTCGCTCCGTTTGAATCGGCCAACTACCATCAACAGCAAAACCGGCTCGAATAACAGCTGACGCCAAGGTTTCCCATGCATCTGGGTTCTTATGAGCAAACACTATAACAAGCCGTCCATTCTCGTTAAGGCTTTCGTGGCATGCCCAAAAAGCACGATACATCCCTTCTTCGTAGATAGCTTTTGACCTGACTTTATCTCCCTCGTGACGGCTTGCGTCATCAATTAGTTCACCGTCATTTTGCTCGTAGTTCCACTTCGGAGAAAGCGGCTCGCTAAACGCGGAATCGAGTTCGGGCGACAGCCCTTTCAGCGTGCGACGAAGCCAGAGGTAGAAGAAGTCCATCAAATCAGAATACGGAATGGCATCGTAGTACGGCGGATCAGTCACCACAATGTCGATTTTGTCATTTATCGACTTCGTGGCGGATGACCGAATAGCGCGAGGGCCCGCCTCAGCTGCCGCCAATAGACCGTGCTTGATATATTCAACCACATGCTCAAGGTTGCCTGAGAATCCACCTGCCGATTCAGACCAAGGCATGATTTCGGCGTGATCCCAAGTCATAGGCAGTGCAAACCTTCCGAAACTGCCGGAGGCCTTCTCCGCATTCGTGCAGATCCAAATGCACTGCATGGAAGATCGGTCTACGAGTTTATCGGTGTTAAGTGCCAGGTAAACCGAGATGGCTTCAGGCCAATCTTCCAGGTAATGTCCAGTTTCAATGGCATTCTTCGCCTCTCTCGTCCACTTCACAAATGTCCCCAACGATAGAAGTTGTCGTGGTGTGAAGAGCTTTCTCCATTGCTCAAACCCATAAAGTGGGACTCGGAAACCCAATGCTTCTTTACTGGGAAGTGGTTCTTCAGGTAATCCAAAAGGTATTTGAATAAAAAGATATGGAATTACCTTTTCTGTTTCTATTGTCCTATCAATTTCATAATCCATGGGCAACCGATATTCCTTGCCGCTTTGTCCATCTACCACGACAGCAGTCATTATTTGACTCAGTCTTGCTGCTTGCCCTTCCAGGCGGATGTCTTCCATTGTCATGATTGTGTCACAGCAGGGGCACTTGGCTCCTGATCGAGACATAGTCCCGGTACCGATTTTTTTGTCATGTTCCCGGCGCTGGGCGGTGTTAGTACCTTTGACTGGAACATCCTTTTCAATGTCAAAGACTACACCAGTTTTTTCTGAATTAGGCTCCATCCTAAGAAGCACACGCTTATTATCCTTCTTGCAGAGCCAGCGGGTTTTAAGGAGTGGTATTGTCGCCCGGCAATTTTTGCATTTCACTGTTCTCGCCCACAAGTAAGCGACCGTAGGTTTGGCAATCCATCTCGGATTTCGTTTGTCAGCGAGATACTCCTTGCTAAACTCCTTGTTCAAGGCATCAATGTCCGGATTCCCATCTTCTTTGAGCGGCACAAGCCGTAAGGGTTGTTTCTCATAAGGTTTTGTGGAACCGGCGTCCCCGCCGGTTGACTTAAGAGGTTCAAACTCAGTGTAAACAGGATAGTACTGGGCCAGTTCCTTTTTTGCATGATCCAGCACCCACTGTCCCCAGGCTCGAACATGCCATGCAAGGTCAGCTTCAATATTCCCCTTTTCTGCTAACTTAAAATCGAGCGTTCCCTGCTCACCCTCTTTAAGCTTACGC
>VGSF01000181.1 GCA_016875165.1 Deltaproteobacteria bacterium | reverse complement strand
ATTTTGAGTGTCTCACTTTTCGAGAAAAAGCCCATTTTATCGGCACTCGTACCACCAAAATGCACAAAACTGATCACCATGCCAGACAACCAATTGACTTTATTCGATTATTAATTGGACACCCGTGATCTTCTCTATAACCTCACTTATCAAAGCCTCTCTCTTCTTTATAGGTAGATACCGCGTAACCTTCTGGTCTGCTTCCTTTAAAATCTCTGCTACAAAATCCCCCCCGCCCAATATCCGGGAATCATGCTCACCTATCTCGCCTCTACTCCGTAACGAAAGCACCTGGGACCATCCGCCCATACTCCGAACTAACCCCCCGCCAACCAACTCCGGCCGCCTCCCCTGATCCTTTCCCTCTCCCATAAACCTCCGATATACCCGAATCGCTTCCCTCTCATTCTGATGAAATTGCCGAAGCACATAATCCCTCTCTTGCCAATCATTTTTCCCCTTCCCTACTAAGGCACCGTGGCCACTCCAAGGATATCGATCCAGCTCGGCCAAACTTGCAACTGCTGAAGCTCGCAAAGGGTTTCAATGGATGTATCGCACCAACTCCAAAAGATAGGTTTTCTCCTCGCATATGATAGATTTATACCGGTTTTGAAACAAGTGCCCGTTTCTTTTATGCCTCCGGTTAAATGCCTGCGAGTATCCGCTCAATAAACGACGCATGAACAGAGACAAACCGGAAGGGCCACTGAAAAGCAAAAGGTGAACATGGGTGTTTAACAATGACCAGGCCAGAAGGCGGGTACCGGTTTCTTGGGATAAGTTCCTCAACCGGAAGATAAAGTCTTTCCGGTCTTCATCCTCGCGAAAGATTCGCTTTCTTTCGATCCCCCGCATCATCACATGGTGGAGAGTCCCGGGAGTGTCCAATCTTGCTTGCCGTGGCATAGATCCCTCTTGCCAGAAAACCCATTCTTTGTAAAGTTATATTTTTAAACTACGTCCCATATTCCGCAGGTGGTTGAAGAACCCTTCCAGTATGGAGCATCAAAAAAATACCTTGCTTAAGTCTCCGTCGATATTTCTCGATACGCCTGATGGTTATAGCACCCCCGCCGCTCAAGAATTGATCGCCTATGAAAGGAAAGGCATCAAAGCCGTGTTTAACGGGAACCGGGAGAACGCCCTAATGGCCGGGGGTGAATGTGCCCAGAGGGTGGATGACCTGCCCAAGGTTCAGGATCTGGTAGATCGTATCATAAAGGAGGCAGAAGATATTTTGAAAAATGCGCCCAAATACGTAATTGATTAATCCCATAGTTGCGAAAAAGGTGAGGCAAGGGTTTGGTGTTGAAAAGGTTGCGTTCTTTTTTCCCCTTCTTCCAGAATAGGTACGAGAATAGGTACCGGACACCTTTGATAGGCGAGCTAATCTCGGCATTGCCCCTTCTTTAACGTAACAGTTTAGTCCCTATCTAACTCTTCGGCTATCGAGACATCGGCTTGAATTGTTTTAAAGCCATGAGTATCAACAATAGGCCGGCCACTACAAATGGAATACTCAACACCTGACCTGTACTCATCCAAAAACCTAATGAATAGGCATCCTGTTTAGTTTTTACAAATTCTATAAAGAACCTCGATGTAAACACGGAAACCAAGAACATTCCGGATATTGCTCCATTGTTAAGCTTTCTCTCTCCCCTTTTATAAATGAACACCAGTAGAAAGAATATCAAAACATATGATGAGGCCTCATATACCTGAGCAGGATGTCTTGGTATTGAATCGATTCTCTCGAATATTACCGCCCACGGAACTGTCGCGGGAACACCAAGTATTTCAGAGTTGAACAGATTTCCGATGCGGATAAAAAATGCTGTCAAGGCAGTTGGTATTGCAATGCGATCTAAGAGCCATAAATACGATTCTTGTGTTTTTCGCTTGTAAAGGTAGAGACCTATTAATACCCCAACACCTCCGCCATGACTTGCTAACCCACCCTCCCAGACCGCAAGTATTTTTATAGGATTACTCAAATAATAACTTGGATCATATAAAAGACAGTGCCCAAGCCTAGCTCCAATTATCGTTCCACCTATCAAATATAATAACAGTTGATCTATATTCCGGATATTTTTTCCCTCATGAAGATATATCCATTTCATAATTTGATAACCCAAGATAAAGGCGGCAGCAAACATTATTCCGTACCACCGAATTTGTATGCTCCCAATAGTTATAAAATTAGGATCAATGCTCCAGGTCAAGTATCCCATTCTCCCTACTGCCACCGCCTTTTGTGTGTCATGATCATCTAACGCAAAACTCAGCGGGAGCCGGCTTTTCGGCGACCCGCTTCAGCGACTTGTCGGCCCTTTTTCCCTCAAGGCAAATAATGAGGTTCACTTCTGATACACTCCAAACACTCGTCAAGGGTCAGGTTGGCGAAGAGTTCCACCCACTGCCCGGTATGCCTCATGTATGAGAGGTTGAAACGTTCATTACCCTTATACTCAAGCCGGGCAAATCTGCTTTCAAAGAACTCTGATATTGCATCGGGTGAAGGGCACCGGTACGTAGCACAGAAATAGAAATAAGAATGGTACCACTTCGAATAAATATCGACAATGTAGTTGAAATGGGTATCTTTTGGCGGTGTCCTGATATGTTCTGGTTTTAATGCCGACTCGATCAAATGATCGACTTTTTCCTTTACGTGGGCCTTGACGCTTTCAGGTGCCTTGTGTTTGAGCTTTTTTGGGGGACGAGGTCTCCAAGTCTTTTTCATCATGGGGTACAATCCTTACGTGAACATGATTCCACGGTTATCGCTCTAAGGACAATAATTATACAGTCCGTATAAAACTGTAAAGGCAGACTGTTTCCTTTTGTATAAGACAACTGAGCTTTTTTGAATTCACACTTTAAAATCTTTTAATATCAACACCATGTCTATCATCGTAGGATCTGCTGGGTCGGGTTTATACAGACTGTATAAGGACGACTTACAGCCCATCCACGGGGCTGCACACCCCATGGACTCCTTTGTTAAAAATGTGGGTATAGATGTCCTTGTGGCCAAGCAGGTCCTGGATGGTCCGAATGTCATTCCCCTTCTCCAGCAGGTGCGGCGCAAAAGACTGGCAGGAGTGCAGGGCTTTGCGAAGGCGTTCCGGGAGTTTTGGGTTTGGGGTGGCCCTATGCGCACGGCCCGGGTATCGTCCAACTTGGTTCGAAGGGAATGACATGAAATTTTAGCCTCTGGCATAGGCTTCCCTCCTCTATGGCGAACAAGCTGAAATTATCATCTTTTCTTTAAAGATGTCAAGTTTTTAGACGGTCTTATTAGTGGCAGGCTCCTTCCTCCCCTGATATAATATATCTTTAGCATGCCGAAACAACCGATCGGAGGAACAAGATCTACCAAGAACCGACTTTACCTAAGCTCTGCGCAAGAATTAGGAGTAAACGATGGTAAAGAGGATGCCGTTAGAATGGAGGGATGGGCTTGGAAATAAGGCTGTATGTTTATACCGGAACCGGCAATTCATTATGGGTCGCACGTCAACTGGCCCCCCAACTAAAAGATGCCACCCTTGAATTTATGCCGTACCTATCAAAAGATTTAAAGGTGGAGGCTGATGGGGTGGGTATCATCTTCCCGGTCCACATCTGGGGATTGCCCATGCGCGTCATCCAGTTTATCAATCATCTTCAAGTCAAACCCGAGACGTACTTTTTTGCCATGGCCGTTAATGCCGGGCAGCCCGCCGCCAGCCTGGTGCAGATGAATAAATTAATGTCAACCCGTCAATTACCGCTCGCCATGGGTTATTCCTTTGTCATGCCTTCCAATTACATCCCCTGGGGCGGGCCTGGACCGATTGACACTCAGCAGCGGCGGTACAGGGAAGCCCAGGAAAAAGTTCAGGCGATTGCCGGACCTGTACTTCGGGGTGAGCGGAAAAAGGTCGACAAAGGCCCTTTGTGGCAGAATATCCTGTTTTCCTTGTTCTATAAGATGTCTTTTCCGTATGTTTACAAATTAGACAAGAATTTCTGGGTGGACGATAAATGCAATAGCTGTGGAATCTGCGAGCAAGTCTGTCCGGCCGGCAATATCGGGATGAGCAATGGAAAGCCAGGGTGGCTGCACCGCTGCGAACAATGCCTGGCCTGCCTGCAGTGGTGCCCGCAGGAAGCGATTCAGTATGGCAAAAAAACCGTCCGCTACCCGCGGTATCATCATCCGGAAGTCTTCTTGCAGGATATGCTCGAACAAGCGAAAGCGAATAAAGACCCAATGGGCCTTCCATGAAAAATTTATCCATAATAAATAGGGTCTTTAAATAGTTAAATAGGTTAAATAGGGTCGGGCCAAGAGAAGTATTTGATATGAAATTAAATTCCGCAATTTTTACCTCTTGAAATGGGCCTATATTGAGTTTTTGGGGGGGGGCAAAAAGGATGTCTTTCTTAAGAGTTTATGGCAAGAGCAAAGCGACATTACATTCCGGGATACATCTGGCATATCACCCATCGTTCCCATATAGGGATATCAGCTTCGGGAGAGATCTGCTGGCTATAAGGCGTTTTTTAAAGGAAGTTTCATACTGCCACTTCATAAATTTTGTGATTCTCGTCTTCCACTAACTCTTCGTCTGGTTCTAAATATAATTCTATTGCTTCACGGATATTCTTTAGTATCTCTTCTTCCGTTCTTCCCTGAGTCCAGCAGCTCTTTAATGCTGGACAGTGAGCCACAAAATAGCCATCCTCACCTTTTTCTATTATTACTTTTATTTTCATTCCCTTTGCCTCCTCATAGACTTTTTATACCTTATCATTTTTCTCTATAGCTTGGCAATACGGCTGAATCAGCCGTATTAATAATCATTTTCACATAACGCCCCGCATAACAGGCTGGCAATGAAGCGTAGCGGAATTGCCAGCCCGAGTTAATGCGGTTGTTGGCAAATCATACTTTTTTTCCCATGCCGTATTGGCAAACTCCCTGAAGTCAGGGAAGCAAATGGGCAATTGTAATAAAGTATTTTTTCTTTCCTCTTTTTCGCAGGTTCTTTTCCATGATTTCCACCCTTCCTGCTAAATCCATATCGCGCAAAAGCTGATTTTCGATTTTCATTACCCCCAAGCTCATCGTCATTGCCTCGCGGTTAAAATACCGGGCAATTTCTTTGACTCGCGTGCCGGTCAATTTTCTCGCTAA
>VGSF01000180.1 GCA_016875165.1 Deltaproteobacteria bacterium | reverse complement strand
TTAAATATATAATAAATCAGTGTATACATAATCTCAACCGAAAAGGATTTCGTAATAATGCGATATCAATGTGGAAATCTCTTGCATTTATCAGCATGATGGTGAAATCGTAATAAAGTCACGCTAGGACCATTAAACCAACAAGGAGCAGGAGAAAAAGAGTAAAACTCATGATGAAGCTCCCTTCTTAAAGGTTTCTCCCGGTTCGCGCATATGCCGAAGGATTCTGAAAAGGCCGACCAGATTGTGATAGGCCAAGAGGCTGAAGGTCACAGGTATAACAACAAAGACATAACTTTCCTGGATCCGCAGGGCGGAGGATATCTTAAATTCCGCCATTGCCCGGAAGGAGGACAGCAGTAACGCGATGAAAACCACCTCGAGCAGTATCCCTTTAGCCACATCGAGCATGATTCTTAATCGCCGGGGAAAGGACCGTACGAAAATATCTATCGCCATATGTCTGGACTGGCCGTAGGCAGTGGAGCATGCCAAGAAGCCGAACCAAATAAATAAGAAATTCGACATTTCTTCAATCCAGAAAATGGGACGACCGAAAAAATACCGGGCGAATATTCCCGCGGATACTATAAGAAACAGCATCCCGAACAGGCTGGCACCCAGGGCACTTTCACACCAAGGAAGATAGGGTTGTATTCTTCTCATGATAGGCTGCACCTCGCCCGATCATCGGGACTTATGAAATGGGGCTCTTGCGAGCCCCATTAGGTTTATTTAATAGCTTGGATTTTATTATACAGTTCCGTCCATTCGGGATACTTTTTCAATACGATGGGAACCCTTTCCATAAATGGCTTTTTATCGATTTCTACGACCGTCATGCCCTTGGATTTGAGATCATCCAGCATCGCTTTTTCCTTTTCGATGACGAGCTCGTCGATACGATCAGCCCCGACTTGAAAGGCCTCCATGACCGCGGTCTGGTCCTGGGGGCTCAAGCCATCCCAAGTCTTTTTAGCCATCATGACACCGGAGGTTGCGAGCATATGCCCGGTCAGGAGGAGATATTTCTGAACTTCATAGAACTTCATGGTCAAGATCTGTGTAAAAGGGTTCTCCTGCCCGTCCGCCACACCGGTACTCAGGGCCATATAGACGTCTCCGATGGGCAAGGCGGTGCCAACCGCGCCCAGGATGGTGGCTGCTTCCGGATAGGGAGGGAAATCCACAACTCGGATTTTGAAGTTCTCGAAGTCTTTCGGCGTTTTGGCGACGAGATTTTTTGTGGTGGCGTGCCGGAACCCGAAGGTATAAAGAGAAAGCTGTTTTACCCCGACTTTCTCTCCAATTGTCGTGAGAAGCTCTTTGTATACATTGCTTTTTTTGAATTTTTTCCAATGGTCATAATCCCGAAAAGTATAGGGTCCGAGCATAACCCCTGAAGCGGGGTAGTAATCGATAGCCGTATCAAGGGGGCACATGTCGAGAGTTCCCATGCGGACCCCTCGGATGGCATCTTTATATGCCGCATAGCTTCCGGTAGGATAAATCTGCAGTTCGAGCCTTCCCCCGGTTTTCTGCTGGAGGACTTCGTTTGCCCGAAGCATCCCTTGATGGACCGGGTGGTCCAGTGTAAAGACATGAGCAAGACGGATTTTCACTTTTTGTGCCTGCCCTTGAGAGGCCCCGGCCGTTACCTGAAACGACACAAGAACGGCCACGACAAAAACAAACATTTTTTTCATAGCTCACCTCCATTGGTTTATTTACTCCACACAACACCACGCAGGGCGATGCGTATGAGTCTTACTGAAAAGATCCTTTATCGATCTCGTCCATGAGGCCCAGGGTCAGCATTTTCGCATCCTCAATATGTTGGGCCATCAGATTGAGACACTTCTTGTCACGAAGAATAATCAGATCAAAAATGCTCTTATGCTTGTAGTTGAATTCCCGCATATATCTCTCTTCATACTCATTGCTCGTGTTGATGCTCAGCAAGGTATAAATCACCGACGACATTGTCTCCCAAGCCTGAAGAATGGCACGGTTGTTCGAGATTTGGAGGATGGTTTTGTGAAACAGGATGTCCAGCTTATAATAGTCTTCAACCGTGCGGTTCGGGTCGTCCTGCTCAATCTGGGAGAGAATCCCCAAAAGCTGTGAGTACCGAATGGAGCCGCTGTTGACCAAAGTATCCACCGCTTTTAGTTCGAGCCATTCCCGAAGCTCATACATGTTTTCGATAGTGCTCCGGGTAATTTCCAGCACAATTTTGTGTCCCTCCGGGGTTTCCTCGATGATACCTTCATTGATTAGGGATTGGAGAGCGACGCGAATTGAGCCCCGACTGACCTTGAAATCCGATGCAAGATTTGCTTCCAGAAGACGCGAACCGGGTTGGAACTTCCGCAGAATGATATTTTCCCGGAGCTTTTCCAGCACGTTGTCACAAACAGTGCCGTGTATTCTTTCAATTTTTGAAGCATTAAATGTCAACTCTTTCATTATTATGTTAACACTCATTTCTTTTATAAAACATTATTTTTATATTGTCAACAAGTATTTTATACCTAAATCCACCACCTTGCCCGAGGAGGGGGACATCCTATATTGATTCTGTCAAGAGGGAAAACAAAAAATTTTTATCTCTTGTAAAAACAGTGAGTTAGAAACCTGTTCTCATTTTTGGAACACTCTTCCCTTTGAATCCTTTTATAGATCTGTCTTTAACTCGACGAATCTCTCGCCCACGACGAACTCTGAATCTCAGCGTTGGTTCTAAAACAACTTGTAGCAGACCACAGCAATCAGATAAAAACCCTCACCTCTCCACATAACAACTACTTTCTGTGATCCCAATATCCTTTAGAATTTTGAGTTTTGGGTTTAGAATTTCTTCGAAGAAAGGAGGAGGGGGCTTTCGTTATTGAGGGTAAAGGATAAGTGGAAATGCTATGCCTGACTGCGGTAGGCAGGCGTTATGCTCTATGCGCGATGAGGTTTATTGGATCGTTCCCAGGTAGTGAGAGGTGAGTTGGTGCTCCCGAATTTTTTAGGTTGGAGTAATCTTGAAGTAACGTAGGCCTGATATTAACACAAGTTGATCAAGAAAATGTCTTTAGCGTCTTTCCCAGAGTTCAAGTGATTTAAGTATTTCCTTTTCATCGACAAGCCGATCAGTAATATATTTGTGGAGCACACTCGATATGAGGGTTTGGTAGGGTATACCCTCCTCTTCCGCCTTCCGTTTTAGATCGGCCAGATCGTACTCGCTGATTCGAATATTAATATTCTTTGTCTTCCGGCTCCTCTCCAATATGGCCTCAATGCGACGACGCTTTTCGCCAGTGATAGGAACAGATTCATCAATATGCGTTTCTATCCCCTTTTCGAATGGATCGAGTTTAATCGTCCTTTTCATATGAGCCTCCATAACGTTTAAAAAGCCTTCGGCTTGGATAAGCCGTCTTCAAGAAAATGGATTTGTCCTCCTCCACCATAAAAGGTACTGCCCATATGTAATTCTTCATCTTTAATACAAATACTTCCTGTCCTGCACGAGATGGATTTTCAAGGATGTCTATATAATCCCCAGATAGAATACAGTCTGCGATTTCCTGGAACGAGATACCCCGAGTTTTCTTCAGCCATCGATCCTTCTCTATATCCCATCTTATCATAACTGAAAATTAAAACAATAAATAGACAATGTCAATAAAGTTGTGCAAAGGATACGGAGGGTAAACCCCGTTAGAAATTCCAGCGGGGCATTATTTCTAACGGGGTAAAGGATGTTATGAATAGCAGAAAGAAATAAAGGGACTACCGGATTGTGCCCAGATAGTGGGCCGTGAGTTGGCGCTCCCGCACATTGGGGTTGGAGTAATCGGGAAGGAGCATGGGAGCCACCCGGTCGGTGATGATTCCCGCTTCCTCTAATTCCTTGTGAAATCTTCGGACGTGATCCAGGGTCATCTTTCCGTCTTTAAATCTCTCCTTTACATAAATCGTTGCATTCACTCCGGCAATCCTTCCGAAGACACAGACATCAAGGAGCGAATTTCCCATCAAGCGGTTCTCGCCATGCACGCCTCCTGATACCTCTCCTGAAGAGTATAGGCCAGGGATGGTGGTCTCACATTTACTGTTGTACTCGAGTCCTCCATTCTGATAGTGAAGGGTGGGATAGACGAGCATCGGCTCTTTGGAGATATCAATTCCAAATCGCTTGAGAAGGATGTATTTTCCTGGAAACTCTTTCTTAACGGCCCCTTCCCCCATCAGTATATCGATCATCGGGGAATCAAGCCAGATACCTACCTTACCAGAAAAGGTTGGCACCCCCTTTTTAATATCAACGCACTCCCGGATGAAACAAGAGGATTCCACATCTCTGGGTTCCCGTTCGTTGACAAATTGCTCTCCGTCAATATTGAGCACATTGGCTCCGGCCCCCCTGAACTTCTCTGTGATGAGAATGCCTTCTGCCTGTTCAGGATAAACAAGACCTGTGGGATGGTATTGATAGGTGTGAAGGAAGCAGATCTTAAGCCCTGCTCGATAACCGAGCACAACGCCATCCCCTGTGGCTCCGTAGTGATTGGTGGTCATAAACTCCTGATAGTGGAGCCTTCCGGATCCACCGGTTGCAAGGATGACCGCTTTTGCCTTTGCAACAAAATATTCCTCTGTCTCGATGTTGTAAAGGACCGCCCCAGCACAATGGCCATGTTCATTGAGAATCAACTCAACCGCAGGCGTAAATTCGATTACTTTGATCTCAGGTCTGTTTCTTGCCTCATCCCTCAGTGTCCTCATGATCTCGGCGCCGGTGATATCTGCCGCATAATGCATTCGTTTGCGGGATGTTCCACCGCCATGGAGCGCTTTTAGGCGACCATCCTCCATCTTAGTGAGCATACAACCCAGGTTCTCCAGCCAGGCGAGCACTTTGGGGGCTTCTGTTACAAGAGTATGGGCCAGTTCCGGAACATTTTTAAAGTGACCTCCGCCTAATACATCGAGATAATGATAGTAGGGTGAATCCTTTGTACTTTTAGTGGCGGCCTGAATGCCACCCTCCGCCATCATGGTGTTGGCATCGCCATGTCTGAGCTTTGTGGCAATCATCACACGGACACCCGCCTCTTGCGCCATGAGGGCAGCCGCTGTTCCTGCGCCACCTCCCCCGATGATCAGGATGTCCGTCTCATAATCAATCTTATTTAAATCAATTTGATCGGGGTTGATGCGGCTTCGTGCTTCGAGAAGTCGAACCATCTCCGGTTGGATGGCATATCCCTTGTTAGGTCCCACCCGAACCTCTGTCCTTGAGCCAGGCTTATAGTCAGGGTGAAACTTCTCGAGTCGAACCTGTCTCTCCTTCAACGACAGCAGGGGAAACTCTTCTCCTCCTCTCTTTTTCTCGACCCTGGCTGGCCGGGTGGCCTCAACCCTCTTGATCAGCTCTCTCAACTCACTGGTGTAAGGCATAAAACCTCCTCGCTGTGTATCCACACAGCGAAAATTCGAAATCCGAATATCGAAATTCGAAACAAATTCAAATTAATCAAATTTTCAAAACTTCCTCAAATCTCT
>VGSF01000179.1 GCA_016875165.1 Deltaproteobacteria bacterium | reverse complement strand
CCCCTGAATTAACCCCGCCGAAGTGCTCCCTCTCACACTTGCAGTTGTATCATCGGGATTAAGATTCGTATTCCTAAATTCTGCTCCCCCCCAAACCCCAAGCATGGTCTGGCCCCAAAATAACTTGTCATTGCGAGGAGTGGAACGACGAAGCAATCCCATGAAGAATGAGATTGCCGCGCCCCTTGGGCTCGCAATGACTTGTAAAGACATTTATTACGCTCGTATTAGTACACCCATAACCTATCAAATGCTATCCATCGGTAGGGCTAATAGGATTAGAATTACGATTGTAAATCGGTAAGGAAAATATTAAATGAAAGAAATAAAACAGCTGGAGGATAACATGCCAATTGCTGTACTAACATCAAAAGGCCAGATGACGATCCCCAAGGAGGTAAGGAAAGCTCTGGACCTGAAGTCCTCCGGAAAGGTTGTCATTGTGGTGGATGGAGATCAGGCGATTCTCAAGCCGCTCAATCAATTATGGGACGTTGTTGACAAGCTTAAGTATTATCATCTATCAAATTTTGTATTGAAGATCAGAAACTTACTTAAGTTAGTCAACAATGCCCCTCATTTTAGTTATTCGGAAAAGGACGTTTGAGGTTATGACATGGAATCGATCATTGGGATTATTGGTATTTTTGTCGCCATCGGAACATATTTGGCAGGTATTCGGCAAGGTCGAAAGCAGGAGAGAGAAAGGCGTGACCGCGAATGGGAAAGGGAAAGGGATCGACGTCTTCACGAATTGGGGTCGAAAGTTGCTGATGAGTATGTAGATATGGTTTCGCCGCAATTTTGATGATGGCCCGCATGCTTTAGCCAGGTTGGGCTTGAGCAACTTGGAGAAGACAATTTAATTCGGGAGGTAATCAATGAGATGAGGGCCAGGACCGGACGTGACCCTTTCCTTGGCGAAACCTTCCGCGTCCTCAAAGAAATTTTTAAGAGCTCAATGCAGAAATGTGATACAATTAGGCCAAAAATTAATTTTGGGTAATTGATGAAAGCATATGAGTATTATGGCGAGATTCTGCCGGATGGCCATCTATCAATACCTGAAGATCTAAAAGAGAAACTCAAAACAGATTATAAGATAAGGGTCATGCTCCTGCTGGATGAGGATTAAAAGGCATGGAATAAATTAGCGATGTCCCAATTTTTAAAGAGATACTCAGAAAAAGACGCCATTTATGACAACCTATAACTTTGGGGATGTTGTCCTTATCGGATTTCCACACAAGGATATGAAGGGAGTAGAAGCAGGAACTTTTGTGTTGCCGATTTTAAATAGGTTTGGAGGGAAAACCCATGCTGGTATTAGGTAGTCATTGGGTTAATTTTCCCTTGCTAAAGGAGGGGTAAGTATGGAAAAAGAGAGTGTTCCTTTTGGCCGTGCTATGGGATTCAAGGTGGCTTTTTGCAATGCCCTGGCCATTGATTTATCCCAAGCCAAACGAATGATCTGGGTTTCAGGACAGCTCGCCTTTGATGAAAACGAGCAGTTTGTTGGGAGGGGAGACATCCGCAGGCAAACCGAGCAGGTTTTAAAAAACATTCAAGGAGCCTTGAAAAAACTTGGAGGAACCATGCAGGATGTGGTTCAGGTAATTGTGTTCGTGAAAGATGTGAGCGGCTTGAAAGACATCCACGACATCCGCCTAAGATATTTCCAGGAACCCTACCCGACAAGCACCCTGGTGGAAGTGAAAGGATTTGTCCATCCGGACGCCCTCATTGAAATTAACGCGGTTGCCGTCATATAGGCAAGTTGTAAAAGGTTAGCTCTTTTGTAACACTTGAGCTCTTTGAAAAAAGGTGTGTTGTAAGGGCCAAGGGATTCCAGGGGCCAGGGGCCAGAGCGAAACGCTTGGAATCATAAGGCGTTTATATCTCCGCATATGGGGCGGGCAAGAACCCCCGCCTCCTCCGGAGGAAAAGATATTCTGTCCTCGTGGCCAAGCGGAAACCCAACCGATGCTTCCGGCGCGTTCCGCTCTAACCCCCGGCCCTTAACAAAGGCTTTAATACCATTTTTTCAAATCGCTAAACTGTTATACTCTTTTAAAATTACGCTGCTACTTATTCTTCTTTTTGTAGCTGACGGCAACCCCGGCGCGGCTCTTTGGATGGATGCGGGTTTCGAATTCGGGCAGGCTCTTCATATATTCATAATACTCTTCGGTCCCGCTCAAGGAATATCGTCCTTTTAGGGCCGCTCTCGGTTCTTCGACATTGTGCGCTGTTATACAGCCTCCGGGTTCGAGTTTCGGTATTAAGGCTTTGGCGTAATTAGTGTACCAATCTTTATCGGCATCGATAAATATAAAATCAAACCGCTCCCGAAGCTCATGGACCAACTGGTGAGCATCGGCGAGCCGGGCGTCAATATACTTGTCGAGGCCGGCTTCCTGAAAATTGGCTAAGGCCTGCCGGTAGCGTCCTTCATCAAATTCGACGGTAATCAATCTCCCCCCCGTTTTGCTGAGAGCCCAGGCCATCCATATCGCCGAATGCCCAGTCGATGTCCCTATTTCCAGCGCCTTTTTATATTGATTCTTAATGATGATTTCATGGAGAATCTTCCCGTCTGCTTCCGGAACATTGAAATCCCGCCATTGATTTCTCATCTTGCTTAGAAATTTCTTGACCTTCTCATCGCTGGTTCTTTCCTTCCCCGCAGACTGCGCATAACAGGGTACCGTCGATGCCCAAAGAACCACTAAAATTATTATAATACCTGTGCCCAAATATTTTTTTACTATACGCAAAAGATCTACCTCCTTTGATGGCACATCCATAGCTCGGCCAGGAAGGGAAAAGCTGTCTCCGTAACCATTGACCAGTTTGCAATGTTTTTTTATTTCCGCTTGGGTGAGACATAGGGGGCGTCCAGATATTCTTTGGCCGCCCGCTGGGCTAAACCCTCTGCCCCTTCAATCTCCATGGCCATTTGGTAGTATTCCTCGGCCAACTTTCTTTCTTTCCTGCTATCGTGGATCATGCCCAGGCGAACCAGGGCCCAGGCCCTTACCCGGGCATTATAGGGCGCAGTATCCTTAAGGGCCTGCTTGAGGTATTCCGCGGCCTTATCATATTCCCCTTTGTCGAGATAGATTTTCCCCAAAAGTTGTTGGTAACGGGGCTTAAGCTCGGGCCGGTAGGGAGAAATTCCCGACTTGATTCCGTATTCAATTTCCAGAGCAACGGATAGCGCATCCTCGATCTGGCCGAGGTCTGAGAAGACATTGGCCAGAGCAAAGGATAAATTGTAATTGCTGGGATATTTTGCTTTTAATCGCCTGGCCATAGGCAAAGCGCGAGCCGGTTGCTTTTCATAACCGATATATACCGAAACAAGATGGAATTGGGCTAGATCCTTAAGAAAACGCCCTTTCTCTGCGGCCAGCTCTAATTCTTTAATGCCCCTTTGGCGATCGCCAGAAGCGATGAACAAAGAAGTAATTAAGCGGGCCGCGCCGGAAAGTTGGGCCAGGTGGTAGTGGAGCACGCCCGCCAGGTAATAGACGTCATGATTTCCCGGGTCCAGTTCCCGCGTCTTCTCCAGAAAATCCTTTACGTTTTGCGCCTCCCGCAAGGCCCGGAAATAGTTCTTGCGAATGATTTCCCAGCGATTTTTGACCAACTTGGCCATGGCCATGGAATAATAGGCCTCAGCGTCCTTCGGATCCTTCTCGGTTTTTTTTTCGGCCCGGGTCTGGGCATCCGCAACAGCCTGCAATAGAGATATTTCTTTTTTCTTTTTTTCCTGCTCTTCGAAACTGGTCTCATAGAAGAAAAGATAGGCCATGGCCAGGTAGGAGTAGCCGATCGGGTTTTCCCGGTCGAGTTCCACAGCCTTCAGAAGTTCTTCTGCCGCCGCCTTTTCTTCCAGATTGAGGCCCTTTTCGACTCCACGCAGGAGATAATCATGAATGGGCGCTTTGGAGGGCTGGGCTATGGATTGCTCAGGAAAGAAAAAAATAAAGTGAAAAATTAAGAAGAAGAAAACCCATCCAATCATTTTGCGCATTCGCTTCTTACCTCCTACCTTTCGTGCGGATCAAAAAGAATGAAATGACCAGAGAAATAGAGATGGAAAACAGGCAAAGGCCAAAGGCGTGCTGGTAGGCTTCAAGGGGAAAAGCCCCTCCGATCTTCCCTACGCGATCCATCAAATAACCGGTAAGCGGTTGAAATATGGCTACCCCTAAAAAGGGAGCGGGATTGAGCAGACCCATGACCGTGCCCAGTCTTTCCTGCGGCGATATTTCCCGGACAATCGACCAGATCAGGGAAAGCGTCCCGGAGAGGGTCATGCCCATGAGGAAAAAGATCAGCGCCAAAGATAAATATCCCAGGGAAGGTCCCAGAAAAACGATGCCAGACCAATTCAGGAATTGCACGCCGATGCTGATAGAAAGCAGGGTTCGCCTGCTCGTGGCAAAAGTTTTATCCGCCAGGTAACCCAGGAAAGGGCCGCCCAGGATGGCCCCCAGAGCAATAGTCATGAGCAGGTTGCTGGCCTGAAGCTTATCGTACTTGAAAATATCGATCAGAAAAGGATAGCCCCAGAGGCCTTGAAAAGTGGAGAAAGGGCCGGCATAGGTGAAGAAAAGGGCGGCCATGATCCAATAAAAGCGGTTTTTCAAAATATCAGCAAAGCTCCCGATTATGGAATGATGAACCTCCTTTGCTGGGGCAATCTCCCGCCTAATGTCAGGGGGAAAGTCCCTGATGGATGTCCAGGAAAGAACGGCAAAAAGAAATGTAAGGCCGCCAATGAAAAAGAAAGAATTTCTCCAGCCTATTTGCTGGATGAACCAGGCATAGGGGGTGGAAGCGACAATGGCCCCGACATTGCCGGTGGCCAGGAGAAGCACATTCATCTGGGCGAAGGCTTTAGGGCCAAACCAGGGAAGCAATACCTTCAGGGCGGGAACGAAAACTCCTCCAGCGCCGAGGCCAATCAACCCTCGCCCCAAAGTGGCGAAGAGAAGAGTAGGCGCCCATCCGAAGAGAAATGCTCCCGCGAAAGCAATCACCGTGGAAAGAGTTACCACCTTTCTGGCCCCCCACCGGTCTGTTAGTAAACCCACTAAAGGCTGGCTCAGGGCGTAGGGGTAAAAATAGGCGGAGGACATGCCTCCCAGGCTGGCGGCTGAGGCGGAGAAAGCATCCATTAAATATGGAGCCAAAACAGCGGTGGAGATGCGGTGGAAATAGACAAATAGATATACCGCATTCAGGGTGATCAGAATAAGCCAGCGTTGGGGTAAGAGATACAAAGTGAATGCCTGGTAAAAATAGGGTGTTGGGTGTAGTGCATAATCCCTAACCCTTTTCAATAATTTCTACTTAAATTTGAAGGTCTCGTAAAAAGTCGTAAACCTGTCACTCCTGCGAAAGCAGTCCCGCCTATGGCGGGACAGAACTGCTTGAATTTACTGGATTCCGGCTTTCGCCGGAGTGACGACTTTTTACGAAACCATCAAATTTATTGCATAGGAAAATCCTTTTTTCAACTTTATTGTAGCTTGCAGCTAGATCACTTTAGACGTTTGACACTTATTCTTTACTTTTTCTTAATCATAAGTTTAAAACTCTGCGATCTCTGTGCCCTCTGTGGCTAATTTTAATTTAATTGTATAGGAATTTCCTTTTTTATCCCCCTCCCCCCAACCCCCTCCCGCCAGGGGAGGGGAGATACTGGGGGATCCAAAATTCCCTCCCCCTGGATGGGGGAGGGTTAGGGTGGGGGT
>VGSF01000178.1 GCA_016875165.1 Deltaproteobacteria bacterium | reverse complement strand
TCTCCTTTCCTATTTTCACTGCGGAGAAGAATTGAAGGTAGACTTCCGAGGCCTGATCAAAGATTCCGAAGCGATTCAAATTAAAGATAGCCATCTTCGATGGCATGACTGGGAAAGGTATTCTGCCCGCCAGGGCGAAAAGATGAAGCTGGGTGGGTTCCAGGGAACAATCAGCTTCACCGGGGACCTTTCTGCTTTCTTGCCTTACGTGATCCTTGGTGAGTCAGTCCATGTGGGCAAAGGCTCGAGCTTCGGCCTGGGGAAATATGAAATCTTGAAGATGAACGATGAACCATGAACGATGGACGATGAACAATGAACAATTAATGAACAATTTGTTTATGGTTTAACGTTCATCGTTCATCGTTTGAAATGTTGCGGAAACGTTGTATTTGTTGAATTGGCCATTCTTCGGGTTGTAAACTGTAAATATAGAATGTAGGGGCGACCCCCCGTGGTCGCCCAAAGAGCAGGGGCAGCCCTTTTTGATTGCCCCAATCAAAGGCCATGGAAACAAAGAAGTACCGCGAGATCCTCATCTTCGTCGCCGGGGCCACTCCCCAGATCATTACCGAAACGCTCTATGGGCTTATTCTGCAGAAGAAACCCCCGGTTTGCCCGGATGAAATATTCATCCTGACCACCGAAACCGGCAGAAAGAAAATCCAGGAGGAGTTGATCCGCAAAGAGCGGCTGGCTGAGTTTCAAAGGGAATTCAATCTTAAGCGGATTCCGTTTGCTGAAGACAATATTATCGTCTTGACCGATTTCCAGGGGAATCCTTTGGATGATATTCGGGGGGCGGAGCAAAACGAGGCTGTCGGGGACCTGATCGCCGACTTTATCAGAAAGAAAGCCGGGGACCCAGCCTCTCGCCTCCATTGTTCCCTGGCCGGGGGAAGGAAAACCATGTCCTTTTATTTGGGCTCCGCCCTCCAGCTCTTCGGGCGGCCCTGGGACAAACTCTACCACGTGCTGGTCTCCCCGGAATTTGAATCTCACCCGGAATTTTTCTACAAGCCAAAAAAGAATCGGGTTCTTCCGGTAAAAGATTCCCGGGGAAAGATTATGAAGAGGCTTAACACCAAAGAGGCTGAAGTTTCTTTGGTAGAAATTCCATTCTTAAGCTTGCAGGGTAAGCTCTCTCTAAATGGGAAAAGTTACCGGGAACTAATCGCGGAAAGCCAGCGGGAGATTAATACAGCCACCATTCAACTTCCTCTGAAAGTGGATTTCAGAGACCATCTGATCGAGATCGGGAACCGGACAATCGAAATGGTTCCCATGCAGCTCATCGTCTATGTCGCTTTTCTTCGGGAAAAAGTAAACCGGTGCCGTTATCCGGAACGCGACTCCTGCCTGGAGTGCATTGATTGTTTCCCCACTCTAATTGACCTTTCCAGCAAACAGGCATTGGAAGAGATGGCTGAAGACTACCGTAAAATTTATGGCCCCAAATCGGCCCGAGTCGAGGAGTTTTTGAGGCAATGGCCGGAAGGAATGGATGTCGAGGCCTTGCGACAGCACAGAAGCAAGATTAATCAGAGATTAAAGGAGGAGCTTGGGGATGAAACCCTGCTTCCTTTTTACATGATTACTGCCGTTGGAAAATATGGGAATAAGCGCCACGGCATCCGGGCCGAAAAAAGAAAAATCTTTTTTGAATCATGAATCTTGAATTTTGAATCTTGAATCTTTTTTAATGGAGGAGATATGCCTAAAAGTTTTGAAGAGTTGCCGGTATGGCAAAAGGCCAGGGAATTGGTCAAGTATGTTTACGATCTTTCGAAAAAGGAATTGTTTTGCAGGGATTTTAACCTTGTTGACCAAATTAGACGATCTTCAACCTCGGTCATGTACAACATATCCGAAGGATTTGAACGGGGCTCGAACACTGAATTCATTCAGTTTTTATTCATTGCCAAAGGCTCTGCCGGAGAGGCCCGGGCACAGTTTTATGTGGCCCTCGATCAGGAATATATTTCCAGTGAAGAATTCCAGAAAGGCGTCTCCCTTTGCAAAGATGTCTCCGGCCAATTAAGCGGTCTCATAGACTACCTGAAAGGTTCGCGCCTCAAGGGGGAGAAATTTAAAAAGAATTATCGAAGCATGAAGGACGAAGTAGAAAAAATAACCAGGCAATTCAATATTCAACATTCCAAACCCAAATCTTAATTTTGGGTCTTGAGTATTGAGTTTTAAATGTTTAATCTTAGGTTCTGAGTTTTGATTCTTGAATTTCGCATCTTGAATCTTGGAAGTGTTGAATTTTGAATGTTTTTTGGTGATTGAAAAGCATGGAGTGAGGGGTAACGAAGAGGCAGAGGGGAGAAAAGTGGTGCTTCGGAAGAAATTGGATAATCACCCGAAATGATCAAAAGGAAGGTTTATGGTGTTGTAGCTCGGGGACCTGGTCGAAATGAAGGTCGAAGGAAACTACCTCAAGATTATTCATTTTAGCTATATGGGCGACGAGAAGATCGGTCATAGGGAGGGTAATTCCTTTGCCCCGCAACTCTCCGGAGAGCAGAGCCGCACCTTCCCAATCGGCGGGAGTAAGGTCTAAGTAATTTACGGAAAGCAGGGCTTCTTTGACTTGGTCTTTTTCTTCCGGGGATTTTATCCCTTGAAGGAGTTCAAACAAGATGGGGCCGGCCGTGAAGATGAGATCCTCGGAAATCAATTTATCCAAGAGGGCCTTAATGGAAGGAACCCCCCTGAAGAAATCAATCCATACGCTTGTGTCGATGAGGCTTCCTGAGGTTTTCACGTTCCTTCATCCCTTTCAGTTCAAGTTCTTCCAGCTTTTTCCAGTCCAGGTCAATATTGATTTTCCCGCTCAGGGAGAGAAGCTTCTCCTTCCGCTTGCGGCGGATAAAATCCTCGATGGCCAGGCAGATGGCTTTGGTTTTCTTCTTTTCCCCCGTGACTCTGAGAAGATCCTGGATTAAAGGATCGGGGAGATTAAATGTAGCACGCATATTTTGCACCTCTTTTTTATGCATTAATTATATGCTTTATAAATATGCTTGTCAAATACATTTTTGCGATAATGGACCGCATAAATAAATCGGCAGGATCAACCGGACGCTGTTTCCTTTTTACCTGGTCACGGCGATGGCGAAATAGGGGAATAAGAGGCATGGGATGAGGGTGGAGAAACAGGAAAATAATTGTTGGATAAATCAAAGGGCTCAGGATAAATGCTTATAGGTCCTTTCTCTCCGTCGTTCAGCTTTGGTAATTACGATGGTTTTATTTGGGTCGTCGATCCAATAGATGACTCGATAATTACCGATGCGGATGCGATAGAAATAGTCAAATAAATTCTTACAGCCTGTAGGTCGTGGATTTTCTGCGAGATTTTGGATTGCTTTGGCAATTGATGGGTAGTCTTTATTGGAAACTTTATCGAGTTGTTTTGTAACCCGATTCGGAAGGTCGATCTTATACACGTTTCGACTTTCTGCGGGCGTTGTACTGATCAAAGGAAGTGTATTTTCCTGAATGGTACTCTTTCAGAGCTTCGAGGGAGTCATGAAGATCTTTTAAATCTTCAATCTTGGCAAGTAGAGTTTCGTATTCAATCCGGGGGAGGACAACTAATTCCAGGTCGCCGGATTGCAAATGGCTCGCAATGCTTCTTTTGATTCGATTGAGGTTCGTAACCGTTACCATGATAAAGCCTCCAGATTTCGAAGCTGGTTTTATATTAAAGATTTCAATGCATTATGAAATGGGGGACGTTGATTCTTACAGTGCATTGCGCTTGACAAGATCATCCTCTTTTTTATAAAATCAGCCCATGCCACGACAAGCTCGGTTAGATACTCCCGGCGCCCTTCACCATATCATGGTGCGGGGAATAAACCGGTCACAAATATTTGACGACGATGAGGATCGGTCTCGTTTTCTTACCCGCCTGGGCGAAAACATCCTGGAAACGCATTCCTCCCTCTATGCCTGGGTGCTCATGAAAACGCACGTCCATCTATTGGTGCGGAGCGGCCCACAGGGAATTTCCGCCCTCATGCGAAAGCCTGGTGAGCGAAGTTCGAGCAGCGATTGCCTACCGGAGTAAGGAAGAACTGGGGATATCTGGCGCAGAGATCGCCCGTCAATTGGGCATAAATACATCCAGCATAAACCGGGTTTTAGGAAGAATGGGTCCATTGCCAACGGAATGAGTTATGCACCGTAAGAACCAACGTCCCCATCCCCATTCCCATAAAGGAGGTTTGAAATGTTTTGGAAGCGAAAAGAGACAAAAGAAGGGGAGGTAAAGTTGCCAGGTCCCAGGGGGATACCTGACCTGGCTGGACGCCACATGGTCGTCGAAGAGCAGAAAGACCCAAATTGGGTCTGGAATCTTAAAGGAGTGGTTCGCCCAACGGAGAAGAAGAAGGCATTTTACTGCCGTGTTTTCAGTGAAGCCCAAGCCCAGCAGGCAGGGGTCAAAGTAAAAGACTGGACTTCACTGGATGACCATTCTTCTTTGATCCTCTGGGAAGGTTATTTGGATACAGAAACGAACACGGTGCGGCGTGAGAAGTTCATAAAACGCCCTCTTTCCTCCGATTAACACCTGCCGCAGACGATTCCCGCTTTCGATCAGGGTTTGCAGCGTGGGGTAATGCAAGAATACCCTGGAAGGAGGCGTCAGGAGTCTGTTCTGGAATAAGAAGTCAGAAAAAGAGGAAGGGAAACTGGCAGAAGCAAAGAAAATACCGGAGCCGCTGCAAAACTGTCTGGCAGCCGAGAAGAGATTGGCTCCCGATGTGGTGAAGTTTCGCAGAGCTGTTTAACGGAAGAAATCAACCAATGCCGGAATATATGATTTTCGGATTTTCGACGAGGCCGAGGCGACAGCAAAGAAAGTGGAAGTCACGGAGATTCGTGAGGGTGTATTGCTTTTGCAGCGGGGCGTTGGCTATCGCGCGGGGGGGGCAAGCAAGGTCGACTATCTTGTGGGTTTTTGCGGACTTTTCCCTTATTACTATCTGTCCAACTAATGAAAGGAATTCATTATGGATAATTTTTTCAAATTACTGGGGATTTTATTTGCGTTTTCTCTGGTTGCTTGGCCGCTAACAGGGTGTGATAACCCCCCTTGGGAGGGTGCGAGCAGCTTAATTCTGAAGGTAGACACCCCTCGGGATGGCTCCACTGTTACTACGTCCACGGTAACGGTGAGCGGTCGGGTGAGTGGAACCCAAAGTTCAGGAGCAAAGGTGAAGATTAATGGTACAGATGTATCTGTTAAGGACCGCAAATTTTCCATCGATGTCACTCTGACAGAGGGCAAAAACGTCATTAATATTGAGGCTACAGTTGATCAGACCAAACTGATGGAGAAAGTGAAAGTGACCTATGTCCCCGGTAAGCAGTAGACTTGTACGTTGGCATATGTGCAAGGGGTAGGGTGAATAGATACTCGGCATGATTTCGGGAGCGAGTAAGGCGCAACATGCTGAATGAAACGGTGACGGGTAAAGAGCAGCCGCTAATCTTCACTTTGCTTAAGCCAGAAAAGCTATGGGGTTTAGATGAAAGCGTCATTCCCATATAGAACATAGCCGCTATATCTGCCTATTCCGGTGATTCCGGCCACTCATTCCGGACCATTCCGGCCACCTATTCCGATTTATTCCGGCCGGCTGTTCCGGAGGATTCCGGCCACCTCGTCGGAGCGGAGCGACGCTGGAGTTGAGATCTTTTTAAATCAAAGATCAGGTCGAGTCAAGCTTTAATTTCTTTCTCATAGATCCTCCTTTCAGATTGATACGATGGGCGTTG
>VGSF01000177.1 GCA_016875165.1 Deltaproteobacteria bacterium | reverse complement strand
TCCTCACTCCTCTGTCAGTGACCATCCAAACCTCCTTGTCCAAGAGCTTGGATAGCCTAACATTTAGCCTATGCGAACCGGGAATTTTAATTGTCGTCAGACGGGAATTCTAATTGTCGCTGATCAGAAGGGCCATTGAACGGTTCAGGACCTTGCTAAAAGGCGTATTTTCACCGATCTTGCCAAGACTCGCACAAAAGGATAAGGAATCATCGTTCGTTTTTTCATCCGAATTTTTCGAAGAGAAACTTGAGGATTTTGAAAATCTCCGAGGTTTACGAAGGACTGAGAGCATGGCCGCCAAGAAATACCTGGTGGAGCAACTTCTTGCGCGAGGTTACACCAGAATGCAAATTGCGGACAACCTGGGAATTTCCCGGAAAACCGTCTACAATCTCCTGGCCTATAATGATTCGTAGAGCATACATTACCCATTTCTTGCATTGCACAAAATGAGTAATATAAATTTATTTCTTATGAGACTCCCTGACGAGGCAAAGAACCGACGGCGCCCCAGTCCGCCTGATCACCCCGATTACGCAAGGGGAGCGGGTGGAGGATGCGGAGAATCGATTGCAGTCCTTCCCCAGAGAAATCGTCCCCATCCTCAACAACTTCCTCCCCAATTAAATTACCCATTTCCTGCCATGCATAAAATGAGTAATATAAATTGCGAAAGCCGGCGGAAAGCGAGTCGATCCACTGCCCCGAGACGTATCTGTCTGCGGGAGGCTGGATTTTTTTCCAGGCGGAAAAGAAAGATGGTGGTTAATATTGCAAAGTACTTCACTTAGTGGTATAGTGTAAATAAAGATGATTTTTAAAACTCGATATTTTGCACGGTGGGCGCGAAAGTCTGGCTTGTCTGATTCGCTGCTGAAAATGGCTGTTCGCGAAATTTAGCGTGGGTTGCTGGAGGCCGATCTTGGCGGCGGGATTGTGAAAAAGCGTATTGCTTTGCCGGGGAGAGGCAAGCGCGGCAGTACGAGAATATTACTGGCGACGAATCGGAATGACAGATGGTTTTTTGTATTTGGTTTTGAAAAGAACGAACGTGAAAACATTTCAGAAAATGAACTGGAATCTTTGAAAAATCTGGCAAAAGACCTTCTTGGCTTGACAGCGGCGCAGATTGCAGTTGCCATAGGGGAAGGATCTTTGGTGGAGGTTGAACATGAAGCGTGAACAACATAAGAGCCGTCTTTTAGAAGCGGTTCATGAAACTGCCCAGGATCTGCATAAACTCGGGTTTATAGACAAACGCACGATGCGCGAGTATGACGTTTTGTGTGTCGCACCGGTTTCTGCTTATTCGGCAGAACAGATTCGTTCCCTGCGGGAACGTTATCGACTTAGCCAGGCAGTAATGGCGTCAGTGCTCAATACCAGCCTTTCTACCATTCAGAAGTGGGAGATCGGAGATAAGCATCCCAGCGGACCTTCTCTCAAACTCTTAAGCATTCTTGACCGTAAGGGACTGGAGGCGCTGATAGGATAAATAGGGATACAAGGGACAGCTCCCGATTTTGTCATAGCGTGACTCAGTCCACCGGGTGCATTAATATATTGCCGGTGAGTATGAAGACAGGGAATAGTTGAATGGGGAATGGGGACTAGTTAAATAGTCAAATAGTCGAATGGTTTATTGGGGATTGGGGGAATAGTTAAATAGTTAAATGGTCAAACAGGTTAATAGGGAAAGGGGATTAGTTGAAAAGTTAAATAGTCAAATAGGGAAAGGGTTAATCAAATATACAGTTGCACTATCTGTACTTACCGATTTAACCAGTCCACGATTTAACTAGTCAACGATTCTCCATTCAAGAAGTCAACGAATCAAGGTTATAGCAATTTAATTCCTTCTTTTTTAATTCGCTGAGCCAAGACTCCGCCATCCTGATCGAATTCTTGCCAGGGAAAGCATACAACTTCCAGGAGAGAGTTAAATTCCTGGGCCTCATGGAAGATCATAAATGATTCGTCAAAGAGGGAATCCGCCATTCCGGGATAGCCACCGAGGATGATCGCCAGGTCTATATCACTGTATTCCGCGGGCGTGCCCGTGGCAAATGAACCAAAAAGATAAGCATCCCGAACGTCGTACTTTCCACGAACCCGGTCCAGGAACTCCTTGGCCATCCGGATTACTTCATCTTTTGACAAAGCCATCTTACAAGACCTTCCGTGAAATGAATAAAATCCTGGGCTGCAGTTTCGGTTATTCCCCGGGAAAGGTGCTGCAGGTCTTCCTTGTAGCGAGCGTTGATATAGTAGCTGGATAGAAAATCGAGTTTGATCAGAGCGTCATAATCGAGATCATGGATGACAACGCTAAGCTCCGCCAGGCGCCGTAAGTTATGAATAGGGATGATTTCTTTTCCCTGAAATGCGAGGAGGGCTTTGAAGCGTTTTTCAAGAGACTGCTGACACATAAAAATGACATAAATCAGGCGGCCGGCTTGCAACATGGCTTTGGCCGTGTCGAGATCGTAGGTTACTCGATCGAGCCATTTTAAATAGCTTTGGGGTGCTGACATAAATACAACTTATCACCCGGGCTGAAAAATTTCAAGAGATAAATGGTTATTTGGGAAAAGGGGAAAAGGGGTCAGTCCGTGAATTTAGGAATTCCTTCCTCGAGAATGGAGAGCTCTTGCATTGTCGGGGGTCAGGCCTATTTAGTTTGTGGCGGCCATGGCGGCGGAGGAGGCGGAGGCTGTGTTCCGGAGATCGATCCGGGCGTCGCCTCCAGCGCAATCGCCCTTCTAACCTGCACCCTGCTGACCCTGACCAGCCGGCATCCCCAAAAGACCTAGCCACCAGGAACGAGTGAAATAAGGGGCACGAGGTAAAAGGTAAGAGGCAAGAGGTAAAAGGTAAGAAGTAAGAAGAAGGGGAGGGCTGACTGAATTTTTCAGTCATCCCCCGGCAAGCCCTTGAACCCCTCAATGAACTAATCCATCACCCCTCGGCAATTGATTTTCTGACTGAACTTTTCAGTCAACGCCAGGCGAGGTTTTTGAAAGTTCGGAAATATCTTTGAAGCGCAAGATGGATGAAGTAGGCCGACCCACCCAATAAACCAGACCCACCAAACCAACGAACCCAACCCAATAAGCCAGACAACCAGACCAAACAGACATGGCTGATAAGGAAGAGAAGCTGGTGAAACTCTTTGGCTCCACATCGCGAGCGAGGATTCTCGACTTTCTTTGCTCCCATTCCGGGGAGTCTTATTACCGAAAGATGCGAAAGATGGGGACGTTGGTTCAAATGCAACCCAGGCCTACCGCCTCAATTCAAGGAGATCACCCGTGGCAGCATACCGATTAACCAGCGAGGTTGTGACCCCCAAAAAGCGTGCAACGCTTGCTCCCGTATTCCCGTAGACAAAACAAGGATAAATTTGGTTTTCAGGTCTTTAATACACGGCCACAATCCCGCGTCTCGCGGGACTAAGTGGAGCGGGGTCGGGCCAAGCTAAGCATCGGGAAAGGACAGAGGGAAGAGTAAAAGACAGAGGGAAGAGGGAAGATGGAAGATGGAAGAAACGGCTAAAGTGGTTGTTTTGGGGCCTTAAAAGGCCATTTTGGCCATGGAAATTGACTTTTTAAGATTCCAAATTCCACCAAATTCCACTTCGTAGGTGGAAATAAGGAGGAGATGACAGCCCTGGGTATTCTCTTTGTGGGATGGGAAGGCATCAGAGCGGATCTGGGAAGTGTTAATGGATAAATAGGGAAAGATACCTATTTATCCCACCCCCATCACAAACACCTTGACAACATTCCGAAATCATTATTATACTAATCCTCAAAAACAAAAGGGAACCATGGAGGACAAAATGGGCGGCAGTTTAAAACATATGAGCACTAAAGAACGAACTGCCATTGAACGGTTTTGCGAAACCGTCAAGAGCCGTTTGGGTCAATCTGTGGTCAGGATCTCCGCCTTCGGTTCCAAGGTACGAGGGGATCACAGGGCAACATCTGATATCGACGTCCTCGTTATCGTTAGAGACAGATCGTTACTCGTTATGGATCAGATTGCCGAAATCACATCGGATCTGAACATAGAATATGATCTTTCTATCTCGCCCGTTGTGTTCAGTGAACAGGAATACGATATGAATGCGAAAATGGCCTCACCCTTTTCATTGGCGGTTCATGAGGAAGGGTTATTGTTGAAATGATCCTTGACGATAGCCTCAAAGCGCTGATTGCCTATCGCCTGGGGAACGCTCGGGAAAAACTCAGCGCCGCTGCCGATCTTCTTGAAAGGGCCATTATAATGATTCCGTGAGTAGGTCCTATTATTCCTTTTTCACAGCCGCCCGGGCTCTGCTCGCTACGAAGCGCTTGGATAGTTCAAAACATTCCGGGGTTATTGCCTTGTTTAATCAACATTTCGTCAAGAGCGGCGAGGTTCGCAAGGACGCGAGTAAATTCCTTGAGCGCGCTAAACTATACCGCGAACAAGCCGATTATGGAGATTTTTTCGTCGTATCCGTTCAGGAAGCGGAAGCTCAAATTCAATCTGCGGAGGAATTTATAAAAGAAATTGAGGCAGCCATTAGGAAGTTGGTCATTGAATAGTCAAGATGGGCTAAATTACCCATTTCAGGCCATGCACAAAAAGAGTAATATAAATACCACCCTTCTCTCTTCCTGCCGTGTACAAGACGGGTAGCATAAATTGAAAAAGCCGGCGGAAGGGCGAGTCGATCGATTCTCCCGCAATGTGTTTGCCTATATACCCATTTTCTGCCATGCAAAAAACGGATAACATAAATCCTTCACTGCTATTCATCAATATGCTTTCATTCCCCATTCTTTGCCATGCACAAAGTGGTTAATATAAATCAAGAAAGCCGGCGGAAGGGCGGGGAGAACCCCACAAGCCGCGCCCTATGGTGGAAAGCGTCGCCATTGACACTTTCCCAATCATATAATATGATCGAATCAGATTGTGCGGAAGGGAGTAAGCATGAAAACCGTGACGGCAACAGAATTAGCGAGGAATTTCAAGGAGATGTTTGATTTAGTCGAGTTTCATGGCGAGGAACTGACAGTGGTCAGGGACAATCATCAGATCGCCAGGATCGTGCCGGGACCTGCCACAATGACCGCCCTTGAAGCCATGTCAGACCTCTACCGCACGCTCCCGGATGATGCCGGCGCCGTGTGGCTGCAGGATATCAGAGAGAATGAAACCGGAATTTCTCAAAAGATTCGAGACCCATGGGTTTCTTGATAGATACCTGCATTTGGATTGACGTAGAAAGGGGATTCCTGGCTCCAGCCGATATTGCAGCAATTACCAGGGATGAACCCGTATATCTCTCCCCAGTTACGATTGCCGAGCGGAAATTCGGAGCGGAGGTGGCAGCTTCGCCCGGTATCAGGCAAAAGAGACTGGCTGCAATCCACCGCCTTAAGAAAAAGCCAATTCTAAGGATAGATGAAACGACCGGCGAGGTCTTTGGGACGCTTGCCTCTTCTTGCCATGTACAAAACGGGCAATATAAATCATGAGACCCAGCGGAAAATCGATTCGATCCCTGCGGCATTAGCATGTTCCGGGTATTTAAAGATTCTAAGTGAAATTTCTCCTTGAGATTGCTAATACTGATTGCATAATGATACCATAATATGCTATCACTATTAAAAATATTCTCGTGAATGATGTGATGAAAAAAATTCTATTGGATACAAATAGTTACGTTGCCTTCAAGAGAAATGAACCAGCGGCCGTCCGTTCCATCCGCCAAGCCGGGTTAATTGGTATCAACGCAACTGTCCTGGGAGAGCTCCTTGCCGGTTTCAGAGCCGGAGGTAAAGAAGAAGTGAACAGAAGGGAACTTAATTTGTTTCTTGAATCTCCCCGGGTACAGGTGCTTTCAATGGACGAAGATACCGCCGAATATTATGCAAAGGTTTTCGG
>VGSF01000176.1 GCA_016875165.1 Deltaproteobacteria bacterium | reverse complement strand
ATTTTGAGTGTCTCACTTTTCGAGAAAAAGCCCATTTTATCGGCACTCGTACCACCAAAATGCACAAAACTGATCACCATGCCAGACAACCAATTGACTTTATTCGATTATTAATTGGACACCCGTGATAATTATTGATTCTGCAATCGATATGCCAGGAGTCATTGCGAAATTGAGTAGGGTTAAAAGTAAGAATCACCTTACCTGTTATTAGTTCTTTTTACCGGTTTATATTTATTAAATAGTTTTCTTTAGTGGTTATTATGGAAGTAAAAAATTCAAATTCTTTTTTGTAGGGATAAAAGGAAAATGGTGTGCTCACTTTTGTTGGTGGGCTAACGAAATTGTATTTAATTGAGTGCGGATAAATTAAGGCTTGACTAATCCAGTAGAAGTGAGTAAAAAAACATTTAGTCCATAAAAATCAAGTCACCTGAAAATATGATATTTCAGGCCTCAATTAATTCATTTTGAAAAAAATTCTAAGAGTTTTTGCTTGGCACAATGCCCAATTTCAAAGAAAGCATGGCCGATTTACAACCCAAAAGGCAGACGGGAGAAATAACAAAAACTTCGAGAGAGGAAAAGCAAAAATGGCGGTGATCATGGAAATATTCTCTGACTACGTTTGACCCTGGTGCTATTTCAGTACCGGGCGTATTGATCGGTTGCGCAAGAATTACGAGATTGAAATCCAATGGAGGGCTTTTCCTCTTCACCCGGATACTCCCGAAGAAGGGCTCACTCTTGCGGAGCTTTTTGCGGGGCGGGGAGTGGACATTGAAAAGAAGTTATTACAATTGAAGAAAGTGGCGGATGAATTGGGTTTACCCTGGGGCGAGCGGAAAAAGACCTACAACAGCCGGCGGGCTCAGGAATTGGCCAAGTGGGCTGAGAGCAAAGGAAAGGGGGATGAATGGCACGACGCCGTCTTTCGGGCATATTTCGTTGAAGGCAAAAATATAGCCAAAATCGAAGAATTAGCCGGTTTGACCAAGTCCGTAGGGCTTTCGCCAGATGAGGCGAGAATTGGTCTACAGTCAAGGAGTTTCCGGGAAGCGGTCGATGCCGATTGGGTTCGTTCCTATCAAATGGGCATAACGGCGGTGCCCACCTTTGTGATTGGCCGAGAGACGGTCGTGGGAGCGCAGCCTTATGCGGTTCTGGAACATTTTCTGATCCTGAACAAGGTGAAGATGCGTAATGGCGAACAATCATAGATTTGGATTCGTCAGGGTTGTTATAATAGTTGAACTTGCTCAACCAAACAGATAAAATAGAAGTTATCGTTCCTAAGCGATAATTCGCGGAACATTTTTCAGGGAAGAGAAGGAGTTTATGAATGAATTCTGGTTCACAATTTCTAAAATTTACCGGCGCTTCCAAGTACGTGCTCGATCCTGAGCTGGCCAGGATCGTCAACATTTCCATGGAATTGGAGATGCCTCTGTTGCTCAAGGGTGAGCCGGGGACAGGGAAAACCATGCTGGCCTACGCTATTGCCGAAACCCTGCACATGTCTCTCATTGTCCTGAACGTGAAATCCAGCATGAAACTGGTGGATGCCCTCTACCAGTATGATACGCTCACCCGATTGAATGACAGCCGTTTCGGCGACTCCAAGCGGGATGTAAGCAATATAGAGGATTACATCAAGATGGGCAAGATCGGGCAGGCTTTTGTTGCGGATGTGCGAGTTGTCCTCCTCATTGATGAAATCGACAAGGCCGACACGGATTTCCAGGACGACATGCTGGACGTGCTGGACCAGATGAGCTTTGACATCGTGGAGATTGACAAGACCATCAAAACCAAACACCGGCCGGTAATTGTCATTACCAGCAACGCCAAGAAGGACCTTTCCGATCCTTTCCTGGGGCGCTGCACTTTCCATCACATTGCTTTTCCCAACCCCGATATGATGCGGGAAATTATCAACGTTCATTTTCCTCAATTAGAAAGGGAATTGAGCAAGGCCTGCATCGAAACCTTTTTCCGCCTGCGGGAAATTCCCGGAGTGGAGAAGAAACCGGCCACCCGCGAATTGATTAATTGGATTCGCGCCCTGCGCTGCGACCCGGATTTCCATCCGGGCAGACTGAACAAGGGCGAAGTCCCTTACCTGGGTGTCCTTTTCAAAAAGAGCTCGGACTACATGGTTGCCGCCCAGCAGGTTGCCCGTTTCCGTAATTGAGGTTATAAATTGTTTGTTCAATTCTTCTATAAACTGCGGGATGCAGGGGTTCCAGCAACGCCCACCTCCTTTTTGCGCCTGCAAAAGGCGCTCAATTTGGGTTTGGTCAATTCCCTGGAGGATTTTTACACCTCGGCCCGGTCTATCCTCATCAAAAGCGAGCGCTATTTTGACCTCTATGATCAAGTCTTCGCTTATTATTTTAAAGGGATGGACATGCCCACCCCGGAAGGGATTGATCTGGATGAAGCGGCAAAATTGCTGCTTGAGGAATGGCTCCGCGATCCCCAAAGCGTGGCCAGAGCCCTAAGCGTGGAAGAAGAAGAGCTTTTTCGCCTCACTCCCCAGCAATTGATCGAATATTTCCTTAAACGGTTGAAGGAACAAACCGAAGCCCATCACGGCGGAAACAAGTGGATCGGCACCGGGGGCACTTCTCCAGTCGGCCATTCCGGGCGTCATCTCGGAGGAATGCGCGTAGGCGGAAGGTCGCAAGGACAAAGCGCAGTGAAAGTGGCTCTGGAGCGGCGGTACCGGGACTACTCGCAGGAGGGACCACTTACCTCTTCCCAAATGAGTGAAGCCCTGAAACGCCTCAGGCACATGGTTCCAGCCGGGCCACAGGACCAGGTGAATGTAGAGAAGACTGTTTACGAAACAATGCGCAACGCCGGCGAGATTGAAATCATCTTTGACCGCAGACTCAAAGATCGACTGAAGGTAATCCTGATGATCGACAACGGCGGCTGGTCAATGGATCCTTTTGTCGATGTCGTGCAGGTTTTATTTAATTATGCCAGAGATCAATTCAAAGACCTGAAAACTTTTTATTTTCACAACACCATTTATGATTTCGTATGGGCTGATCCGCCAAGGCGGTGCAAGCCACAGCGGATTGAGGAATTTTCCCGTTTCGACCCGGAGACGCGGCTGATCATTGTAGGCGATGCCAGTATGGCTCCTTACGAACTCATGGGCGCCGACGGTTCCATCCACATTGAGGAACGAAGCCTGCACACTTCCATCGACCGGCTGAATTTATTGGCCAAGAATTTCCGCCACGCGGCCTGGCTTAATCCCCGGTTCGACCGTGAATGGGCCTATGTCCGCACCATCCAAACCATCCGCATGATCTTTCCCATGTTTGAACTCACCCTGGACGGGCTGGAGAAAGCTGTCCGGCATCTGATGAAAAGCAACTGAAGAGAGACGAGGGACGAAAGACGAAAGACGAATATTAGATTGGATCTCATGACCCGCTTTCGGCTGTTTTTTCTTATCACATTTCTCCTTATACCGGCGGGAAGGAATTCATACGCTGAAGATGTTCTCCGCGTCGAGTATCTCCCCAAAGCGGTCAAGCAGGGGGGGGTCTGCTTTATAAGGGGTTCTGGTCCAGCCTCAATTACCTCCATCTATGGGGAGTTTCGAGGTACAAGATTCCCCCTGGCCATGGGAGCGCAAAATAGAACCTACGAAGGCCTGCTGGGGATTGACCTGAACACGGAGCCGGCCATATACAAGCTAAAGCTCGTGGCGGAAGGTGGGAACCGGAGGGTCTATACGAGCGCTCTCCTGTTAAAGGTGGAGAAGGTTAATTTCAAAACCCAAACCCTGTCGCTGCCATCCTCTATGGTTGATCTGGATCCGCAAACCCTGGAACGGGTGGACAGGGAGGAGAAGCGGCTGAAAGCCTTGTTTCGGGGCTACCGGGATGAAAGACTCTGGAGCGGCGCTTTTGTCCGCCCAGTCTCGGGGGAACTCACCACGGCCTTTGGCTTGCGCCGTGTTATAAATGGCCAGCCCAAAAGTCCGCATACCGGCGTTGACCTGAAGGCAGAGGAAGGAACCCCCGTATTGGCTTGCAATAGCGGAGTTGTTGCCCTGGTTGACCAGCTCTTCTTCTCCGGGAAATCGGTCGTCCTCGATCACGGATGGGGCACATACTCGATGTATTTCCATCTGTCAGAAACCCTGGTCAACGAGGCAGAGAAAGTTAGGACAGGAGTCATACTTGGTCGAGTGGGCTCCACGGGAAGATCCTCAGGCCCCCATCTCCACTGGGGTATTAGAATCAGCGGGGCGCGGGTCGACCCCCTCGCTCTCCTTAGATTAACCGAACATCTGCGAGAATGAGTCCGCCGGATCACCCCCACATCCCCGTGGAATTAATGTTTCGAACTCCGGATGAGGTTCAGCGGCTTCTGGATGCGAATGATTTTTTCCTGCGCGAAGTAATAAAGAAAGACAAGCTCTTCATTAGACTCTCCTAACTGTATCTTGCCGTTTTAGAGGCGATCAATGAGCATCTCATCGTCAATAAAGGTTTTACAAAAAAAGAACTCCCTAAATCGGTTGAGGCATACAGAAATGCCTTGCAAAAACATTTTGCAGTGCACGATGGGAAGATAAGGAGGGAATTTGAAAATCTTTATGATATCTTGCACATTGCCGGATATTATAGGGGGCTCATTTACGATGCGCGTGCAGTGAGAGACTATTTAAAGGAAGCAAGTGAATTTATTGGAAAGATGAAGCAAAAACAGACACCCATTAATCCCCTCCTAATTAGAAAGAAGCCTGATGGGTATAACTAAGCGATATTTCATAATATTTCATAATAATAAAAACCATTATTTTTTCTTGACATAAACCCCCCCTTTTTGTAAGCTATCTTTGCAATTTGGCCTTCCAGTATTATTTTTCGTTAACCCGTAACCCCTTTCAGGTTGCCCAAATGGTTATAGGTCGAAAATGAGAAACCTCATTCCTTCAGAAAGGGTGAGGTTTTTTTATTCATTCCACCATTTTCGAAAATTACATTAATGAAACTGTTTTCCTGGGGAGGTGAAAAGGACCAAAATAAACCATCACCTAAAGGAACCTCTTGCAAAAGTATTTTTTTGTGGTTCGACAAGCTCACCACGAACGGAAAAACTAAATATTTTCAACCTAAGCCCGTTCACCCTGAGCCTGTCGAAGGGTAAATTACGGACTTTGGCAAGAAGCTCAAAGGTTAATGTATTTCTAAAAACCTAAACCGAAAAGCCAAACCATTCGTGAGGATGGGGCGGAAAGCCATGGATCTATAATTGTGGATGTGGGTAGTTTGTGGCGGTTGATTTCGTAGAAAGCCGGGTTGCCGAAAAGGTGATTCGGCTTTTTTATTTTGAGCCTGCAAAGCGTACTTATCCGGATGATAACCCGGTTGGTGATTGGGCTATGAGAATTTTTCCATTCTATGGACTGATAGACAATCCCCATATTCAGCATGGTAAAATCCCATCCTTTAATAACATCACCATTAAAACTTTTCCTGGTTTAAATAGACTTCTCTCTCTCGTTAAAGCGCTCCGATTTTCAATTGGCCGAGATAGCGCGTCATGTGGGGGTTTGCACCTCAGCCATTGCCAATGCAATTCAAAAAATAGAGATGGAGAATATGAAGTGATAAAAGTAAACTACGTCCCCCATCCAACGGGAGAGGGATAAGGCGCAAATTGGCTACGATGAGGTGGATTTGAGGTAAGAACCGGGGCGAGGGGATAGATTTTTATCCTTTGTGATGGAATGGTTTTTAAGATAGAAACATAATGGTGTTTTGATGCCCTGATGCACCAGCTATAATTTTTCAGGGTCTTCTCCAAATCGTGTGGGTAAATTTTAATGAAAAATAGGAGTTATCCATAGGGAGGTAGAGAAGCGGAGAGATTTTAGCCGACCCCAAAATGAGGTCGGCAGCCCCGCCTTGCGGGGCAAAATCTCGCAGCAGAACGTAG
>VGSF01000175.1 GCA_016875165.1 Deltaproteobacteria bacterium | reverse complement strand
AAACCGGCGTTACTCCATTTCCCGTTGAACCAAGACAGTGTGAGATACCGTGGCCGGCGGGTGAAACTCCGGTCGCCCTACGGGCTCCCTCCGTTTCACCCGCTTCGGATAAGGATCTGGCTTTGGAAGCAAGGGAGAACCGGGAATTTTAATTGTCGTTAAGGGGAAAAAATAATTGACGTCAGACAGGTGGATCCACTTTTAAGCGGCGGTGACAGTGTCTGTGCAATCTATATAGCCCACAGCGACAACAATATCAAGTTTAAAGAGCGATTACCGCAGGTCTATGGTGTTACTTTGGAAGATATCAAGTGCGAAGGATGCCTTTCTGATAATTTATTCAAATACTGCCAAGTCTGTCCGATCCGATCCTGTACTCAGAAGAAAGGCATCGAGGGGTGCCATCAATGCAATGGTTTCCCTTGCCAATTTATCGATAATTTCCCCATCCCTGTGGGAAAAAAGGTCATTTCCCGCGCCCTTCCAGCCTGGAGGGAGCTCGGGACCGAAAGGTGGATGGAAGAGGAGGAAAAACGCTATCATTGTCCTCATTGTGGTTACAAATTATTCAGGGGAGCCAAAAGGTGCCGGAACTGTCAACAACCCGTGGATGTAGATTAACATGTCTGGGGAGTCCTTTTTGCTCAAGGGTGACCGCGTATAGCTTAACCCTGTGCAAATGAAGGACGTCGCATGAGGCCCTGGCGAGGCGAGCTTCAAGTGGGATTTGCCACAAAAAATCTGGAGCAGAGATCCAGGGCTTAAGGAGTTGACAAGGAGGAGGAAAAAATGAGCAAGATTGGAGATATATTATTGGAGGCCTCAACGCTCACTTAAATTGACCCACTTATGCTCAATAGAATTGACCCACCCTAAAAGTGTATTATTGCGCGCGCAATATGAGAATATTTTCACTCAACTATCTGATTTTTAAGCATTGTGGCTATACCTATGCTTATATAACCTGAAGTACTCCTGCCTGGGTTATTTTTCCTTAGCATAAGTGGGTCAATTCCTATGAGTGTCAAAGACAAAGGAGGAGTATTCTTTTGAGACACTCAACAACGTCATTGGCGTTGATGACCACTCCAGTTACGCCTGCTTTGAGTGTCTCAAAGCCTGTTCGCTCAACGATGTTTAATTCCTCAAATGCAGCTGTGATAAGTACACCGGGATATCTATCGGTAGTATATGGAGTCTGTGATGAACAGATTACCGTGGAAAAAGTACCCTTTTTTTATTTGACCTTAAAATCTTGATGAACTGGTAAAAAGTCCTTTCCCCCTCATTTTCGTCATTCCCGCGAAAGCGGGAATCCAGTTAATTCCGGCAGTTCTGTCCGCCTGAGGCGGACTGCTTTCGCAGGAGTGACGGCTTTTCTGGCTTTTTACGAATCCAGCAAATCTTGTCAATTAAATTTTGAAGGGTTGGCCCTAAATATTGCCGGCTCAGGTAACTGGCCTGTGCGCTCGTATGAATAATAATGCAAATTCCGATTTCAAATTAGAAGAATAGAAAAGAACGTTCCCTTAATTTTCTGATCCCGATTTTAATATGGCTATTTTTCATACTGCTGAAAAATAGTCTTGACTATTTTTCAATTCCATGAAATATTGCCAGGATGAAGTCTCGACCCTTGTACCTGAAAGTTTGGCGGGAGCTCGCAGCTGAAAAGGCGATGATTTTCCTGTCCGGCCCCCGCCAGAGTGGCAAAACGACCTTGGCGGAAATGATTTCCGGGGAATTTGCCAATCGCCTTTACCTCAACTGGGATATTCCCGAAGACCGCGCCCGCTTGCTTGAAAATCCGTTCTTCTTCCAGGAAATCGAACGCCGCAATAGCTCGCTGCCGTTAGTCGTCTTCGACGAGATTCATAAATACCGGGAGTGGAAAAACTACCTGAAAGGAGTTTACGATCGCTTCCACAGGGAATTCAAGTTTTTAGTCAGCGGGAGCGGGCAATTGGATATTTATCAGAAAGGTGGGGACTCTCTGGCCGGACGATACTATCTTTTCCATCTCTGGCCGTTTACTCTAACCGAATTGGCTGGCGGCGCCCGTGACTTTGACGACTTCAGAAGGCGCCTGTTAGACGTCCAAACCGAGAAAGAGGCCGAAAGAAAGAAAGCCTGGTCAAGCCTCGAACAATTCAGCGGATTCCCGGAGCCTTTTCTCAACGGACGAGAGGCCTCTTATCGCAGGTGGTCCAACGCCTATTCGCAACAACTGATTCGAGAAGATATCCGGGACCTGACCAATATCCAGGCCATCGGTGATCTGGAAACTCTCTACTATTTGCTGCCGTCGAAGGTGGGGAGTCCGATTTCCATTCCGTCTTTGGGCAGCGTCCTCAAACTATCCTACAATACGATTAGTAGCTGGCTTTTGGCATTCGAGCGGTTTTTTTTGGTCTTCAGTTTGACGCCCTGGACCCGAAATATTTCCCGCGCCATACAAAAGGAGCGCAAAATCTACCTCTGGGATATCCCCCGGATCAAAGATCCCGCTGCCAGATTCGAAAACATGGTGGCCCTGGAACTTTACCGGGCAGTTACCCTTTGGAACGAGATGGGCTGGGGAAGTTTTTCCCTGCATTTCATCAAGAATAAGGAACAGCAAGAAGTCGATTTCCTCCTGGCCAACGAAACCCAGCCGTTCCTCCTGGTGGAAACGAAACTTTCCGAAACCCAGCCATCCCCAGCTCTTTTAAAATTCCAGGCGTTCTTAGAGGTGCCCGCCATTCAACTCACTAATATGGCCGGGGGTTATCGCCAACTGTCAAAGGCCGGTCGGCAAATCCTTGTTGTCCCTGCCTGGCAGTGGCTCTCTGCGATTCCCTGAAACATTGACTGTTATTGATTTCAGCGGCATTTTAGAGACAAAAAACCGATTTTAAAAAATTTTATTACCTCCTGCGGGATCCGTCGTTTCTTTCCTTTAAAAACTTGACTTGTTTGAAGAAAAGGTGATAATTTCAGTTTGTTCCCAACAGAGGAGGGAAGCCCATGCCAGAGGCTAACTTCCAACCAATTCTTTCTAACCCACTTGGACGGTATCCAGACCTTGAACTTGGATCTGCCCCCAAGCCGAAACTCCTGGACCGTCTTCGCGAACCCCTGCGCTCCCGTTATTACAGCCGGAGAATCGAGCAGAGGCATTGTCATTGGGTCAAACGGTTCATATTCTTCCATAACAAGCGGCATCCAGCCGATATGGCCGAGCCCGAGATCAATGCTTTCCTTACTCACCTGGCCGTCAAAGATCGGGTGAGTGCTTATACCCAAACTCAGGCGCTGAGCGCTGTGTTAGGTCGGCAATAATGGAAGCAACCTCCACTAGAAATAAAGCGAGAGTAATTCGGCTTATCGACTATCTGACACGGCTTGCTTCCTTGCGCACGAAGATCTTCAGGGATTTGGATGAGTATGTGCAGGTGCTGTGGATACACGAGATCCCCAGAGAGAAAGGGTGTTTCACCCAGGCATGGGGACCGACTGAGGAATACGATCAGGATATCTGGATCGAGATACAAACTTCCCCGGAACCGGAACTGCCAACTGTTCCGGAAACATGCTCAGACTGGTCGAAGGCGGATACTACTCGAAGAACCAGTGACCTTCCCGAACTTCACACCACAATTACGAAACAAGTCAGGAACCCTGGATGGAAGGAAGGCGCTGAGCAGCCTCCGTTCATCAGCCAGACATTTCATTTGGATAGGTTTCCCGAAGTCCAAAAGGCTTGGGACAAGTATGTTGAAGAGAAATGGATGCCGTGGGCGGAACAATATGAAAAATGGAAGAAAGTTCAACAGATTTATTCAGCATTATTCGCCATTCGCCAGGAACAACTTCGACTAGGTGAGGAGTATGAACTGATATTGGCCATGGGGCTGTTGACTTGGCAAACGCCGAGCAACCAACGAGTTAAACGTCACCTTGTGGTTGCGAACGCTCTGCTCGAGTTTGAAGCCCGATTGGGGAAGTTCACCGTCCGGCCCAATCATGATGGGGCCAATCTCAGGCCGGAGCTGGATATGCTTGAAATTGAGGAGCAACCGGCTCGGTATGTGACGTCCGCAGTTATGTGCCATAGAGGGAAAAAGGCCTTTATTTTAAGGATGTTTTCATTTTTATACGTCACATAAATAAAGTCGATTATCCTGCCTAATTGCCTACCTGCCATAATATAACGAACTCTGCTATAGCATGGTTGGATTTTTCAAAAATAAGGAGGTCCAACCATGTTCGAAAGTTATTCAAACTTCCTGCTGTAATCTTCCGTCATCAGAATGAGGCTTTCGCAGAGGAACGGCGGCGTTACCTTTTGCACTGTGTCCAGCAAGGATATGCACCCACAACTCTGCATGTAATGGCCGATGATCTTTTTTGGGTTGCCCGCAAACTCAGGAGATGTCCAAAACTTAGGGTAACTCCTGAGCAGATCAAAAAAGCTGCCCAAGATTGGTCAGAGCGGGAACTTTTTTGTGGTCACATGCTCAACAAGCGGTGGACCGGCGCTCGATTTGTCCGTGTGGCGAAGAAGTGGCTTCGCTTTTTAGGCCATCTGGTCGAACCTGTGGATCGAATACCCTTTGTTCATCTCCTCATGGATTTCAGAGGATGGATGGAGGATGAGCGGGGTCTATCCTCAACAACGATCGAGCGATGGTCCGGTTATTTGAAGCAGTTTCTATGTTGGTATGGAGCTAAGAAGCTTCCCTTCTCCGCAGTCGGCATCACGGATCTCGACGCATTTCTGAGGTCCTGTGGTGCAAAAGGATGCTCTCGAATATCGATTAATAATAAGGCCACCGGCCTCAGAGCCTTCTTGTGGCAAGATGTCAGACGCATGCTTGCCGGTACGGAAACAAACCGACCAGAAGATATACGCGACCGACCCATCCTCATGCTCTTTGCTGTCTATGGCTTACGGGCAACGGAAGTCGCAACGCTAAGGCTCGAAGATATCGATTGGAAACACGACCTCATCGTAGTTTCACGCCTTAAAGGCAGGGGACGCCAAATCTATCCACTTTCACCAGCTGTAGGCGGCGCCATCCTCCGATATTTACAGGAAGTGCGCCCCCGATGTTCATGGCGGGAGGTATTCCTTACTTGTTCGGCTCCCCTGCAGCCGATTTCCAGAACCGGCCTCTATAGTTTGACCCGAAGACGCATGCGGAAGTTTGGCATCTCTTCCCCGCATACGGGACCGCACTCGTTGCGTCATGCCTGCGCAGCCCACCTTGTTGAGGAGGGTTTTTCCCTCAAGGAGATCGGTGATCACCTTGGACATCGCAGCTCTTCTGCTACCCGAATCTACGCCAAGGTCGATTTACCGAGTCTCCGTAAAGTGGCTGCATTTGATCTGGGAGGACTGATATGAAACTGGCTCAACTTGTTACCGACTACATTGCATTCAAGCATGCCTTGGGGGTCCGCTTTCAGACGGAAGCTACAATCCTTAAGGCCTTCTCCCGAGCCATGGGCGATATCGACATCGCCAAGGTTCAAGCCAGCGCTGTCCAGACATTTCTTGCCGGAAACGGTGTCTGGCGATTGATATGGTCATGGCCTGGCGTATTTTCCATCTGGCCAAGCTTGGCCGGGAGACCCCGGATGTGTCTTGTACGGTTTTTTTTGAAGAGGCCGAATGGAAGGCGCTGACGGCTTATATCACCCAAAATCCCACACCCCCTGATGATCCTCCCAGGCTTCGGGATGCCATGCAGATGGTACCAGTCTCGGTGGCTTTCTGGGCCGCAAAGGTGACGGTGAACCCGGTACCCAAACTCTCTTGTTGGGCTTGCAACGAATCGACGATCTCACAGCCACGTGGAAACCGCTGACTGCCATGCATGGGCTACATCTCCAAAAACCCCCTGTGTTCAGCAACCCAGGTTATGGGTAAAGATCAGTTTGAAAAAAGGGGGTTAGGGGGGGATTTCTGGGATCGGGCGTGGCCATAAGCAAAATTTGAATAAGCCTAACAAATCTTCCTTTCAATGCCCACTTATAATCTTATGAACGTCCCCCTTTTCTGTTTTCCGCGTTTGCTTTTAATAAATTCAGTTTATTTTTTCTCGTTCGGATTTAAATTCTGTAAGAGTGCCGCTATATTATGAC
>VGSF01000174.1 GCA_016875165.1 Deltaproteobacteria bacterium | reverse complement strand
CGGTTACTTCAGCCCGAGAAAAAAACCACACAACCGAAAAAAACGTTTTGTCAAACCCCCTCGTTTATCCCCGCCTCCGGTCAGAATAAAAACTCAAACCCCCGGCAAAATAATGTTGTAATCAACATTGCGCGCTTCTTTTTTCGACCGCCTCCCAGCCCGTATCGTCGCCCAACGATTCCATTACTCTCCTCCCTATGTCCGCTTGCTCCGCCACCTCTTCACCTCAGGTAAACTGGATTTCTCCGAACCCGTCCCCGAAGGCCTTACCGCCCGCCGGCGCATCGACGCGGCCACCCGGCAAAAAATCAAAACCTATCGGACTCATCAACTCTCCTCGGGCGATATCGTCGAATGCCTTTCCGACGAGGGCACGGAGATCTCGGTACGTACCGTGGAGCGCGTCCTGCGGGAAGAAGGTTTTCCCAAACTCCCCCGCAGAGCCCGTCTGAAAATGAAGATGACCGTCAAGGGCGCCCATATCCCCGAAAAATCCCAAACTATCACCGCTCAGGACCTGGAGGGCCAACGGCTCATTTCTTCTTGCGCTGGCCTCTACCTCTTCGCGCCGTTTCTGGCGCAGTTCGACCTGGACTCCTTCCTTCAGTCTGCGGGACTGCCGGGAAGCCAGATCATTCCCGCCAAAAGCTATTTGCTCTCCTTTTTGGCCCTTAAACTGCTGGGAACGGAACGTTATGCCCATGTGGGCGATCACGCCTTCGATCCGGGCCTGGGCCCCTTCGCCGGCCTCAATGTTATCCCCAAGTGCACAGCCTTATCCACCTATTCCTACTCTCTGGATGAAGTGCATCTTCTCCGGCTTCAGGAAGCTTTCATTAAACAAGGCAATCGTCTCAGACTCTACGACGGTAAGATCATCAACCTCGATTTCCATACGATTCCCCCTTATGGCGAAGAATCCGTCCTGGAGAAGCACTGGGCCGGGGCCCGAGGCAAAACCATGAAAGGCGCTCTCACCCTCTTTGCCCAAGACGCCGACACCAAATTGATGCTCTATACCACAGCCGACATCCGTCGCTCCGAAGCCAATAATCAGGTCTTTGCCTTTCTCTCTTTCTGGAAAAATGTCCATCGCGGGGTCAAACCCCCATCTCATTTTGTTCCAAGTTGCCTTCGTCCCTTCGCGGAAGGCAGGTAAAGTGTTGAGGATCATTCTTTTCCCGCCGATTTTGGCGGCGCGAATTTTCCCGTCCCCTAAACAACGAACAAAGCTGATTTCGTCGGCCACTTGAATTTTTGCACAGCTTCAAAGGGGAGAAGGGGGGATTTATCGGCAGGCATTTCCCTCTTACCAACATGTTGGTATTAGTTGCGCAGTAAGCGCCTAATTGGATTACGGCTTTCGCCGGAATGACGGGAAAAGGAGCTTTCGGACTTTTTACGAGACCATCAACATTGGTTCCAAGAAAAATTATGATTGAAGAAGGAAATGAAATTCCATAATTCCTGACGGAAGGTAACCTATCATAGAGGGGGCGTATTGAAAGCGCCGGTAAACATTGGTGATGGGTGCCCCCATTTGCTAAAGCGCTGTTGGAACCAAATTCCCATTTTCCATAATGGTCAAGTACGGTTTGGAGAGCAGCACAGTTGCCAGAATAAGATGGGAAATGGCCGAGAACAAGAAGCTTTTGTAAAGGGTTGAAAAGCTCATTTTCTCAGTCATTCTTCAAGCAGCCGGTTTAGCTTCGAAGGGGCGCTTCATCTTGGGCTGTTCGAAGAGCTTTAGAAATTTCCCGAAGGCAATGGCGTTGCCTTTCTCGTATTGAAAGGTGGCCAGGGTCACCAGGGGGTTGCGGATTTTGGCTAGCATTTCCCGCCAGAGTTTGGAATTTGCCCCGACCTTGAAGTCCAGGTCCAGGCGGTCTATGTCTTGGGGTAAACGCGGCCTGATTTCGGCCACCCCATGGCGCACATGAATGGTGAAGGCTTCTCGAGTGTCGGAAAAGATCATCCCTACCACTTGATTCACTTCGGCGCTTGCTTTCGGGTCCAGGGTCACGGCCATCAAGTCGAAAAAGCTCCGCAAAGGAATGTGATGCAGGGTCTCAGGAGAAGGTCTGGCCTTTAATAACGACACGAAGCCCTCCCGAATTTCCAGGGCCTCGGTGAGATAATAGTGCCGGGCGTTGGGGTTCTGTTCGTTTTCCGCCAGGGCGTTCAAGGCCTGGATCCGAATGTTGTTGGTCTCGCCATTTTTGGGGTCCAATTGAATCAGGTGGCCGGTGATCTCCAGGGCCGCCTGGAATTCTTTCTTTCCCAGAAGTTCCTTAGCCTGCCGGACCAGTTCCTTTTCCCCTCCGGCCAGTCTGGCTATCAGGCGGGCCCGCTCCTTGCGGGTGAGGGGCTGGAGGGTGGCCGAATCGCCGTCGAACCAGCCGAGGTTGCCGGCAAACATCGAGCGCACCGACCAGGAAACTTTGCCGTAGAAAGGCTGCAAATAGGGCGCCTCGGCCAGATGGGGCGGAAGTTTGATCTGCTCGGCCAATTCATCCGGCGTAAGTCCGGCGTTGATGCCTCGAATGGACTGGTCATGGACATACTGAATGGCGTCTCGGTAATTGGTGAGTATCTCCTGTATCTTTTGAGCGCCGAGGATCGGACGCGTGTGGCCGGGCACCAGATATTCCGGGTTCAAGTCCCGCATCTTGTCCACGCTCTGGTACCACTGCTTCAAATTGCGGAAGGAGGTCCCTCGAATCGTGTAAAGATTGGGGAAGGCCCAGTAGAAATTATCGGCAGGTATCAGCGCCTTCTGTTTGGGCAGCCAGACGATAATCTGGTCTTCGGTTTCGCCGGGGGCGAAGATCAGCTTGAAGGTGATGCCGGCCGCCTCAGCCTCCAAAGTTTCGGAAAAGGTCTTGGTGGGGCGGACAAAGCCGATTTTGCTGTCCGGTTTCAGCCCCATCAAAGGGCCTATGCCTACATTGAGCACCTGACCGGGCGCGAGAAAATTGCCGTACATCCTAAGAGATCGTGAGCCGATAATCGGCTCGATCTCGGTAAAGAGCCTTCTAACATGGTATTCGGTGGTCTCATGAGCGTAGATCTCTGGCCGGGAGGCGGCGGCAAAGGCTTGCGCACCGAAGACATGATCAGGATGGGAATGGGTGTAGATGATGGCCTTAACCGGTTTGGGGGTTATTTTGCGGAATTCGCTCAGGACTAAAGCGGCCTCTTCCAGGGTGGTCATGGTGTCAACTATGATCACGCCGTCCTCCCCCTCGATCATGATGGAATTGGCGATGCCGTAACCGATGGCCACAAAGATATTGTCTCCGACCTTTTCCACGCCCTTCTTGAATATTTTGCTGTGTTCCGTAAGCGCTTTGTTCGCACCGACCGGTATCGGCGGAGGCATTTTCTTTATGGCTCGGTTGGAATAAAACCAAATCCCGGCAAGTCCCGCAATTACGACGATGATGATGATACCTATTAAAATCTTTTTGAGCATAAGGAAATCCTCCCTGTACCGATGACCATGTACAATTGTCGAGTGGATTAGAGGATATTTCTTCTGATCATTATTGCCTTTATCCCCAAGGAACTCTTTATAGGCCATTTAAGATTACTGCATGGAAAGGTGAGGCGGGTGGCGCCGAATTCAAGGCCATAGGGCATAGGGATGGAAGAATTAAACTTCTTAGAAACAGGGGGCTACTGGCTTCAGGGTCACTTTTTCCTTCCGGGCCATTTTGATCACTTCCACCAAATTATTAACCAGGGCTCGATGCAGCCGGTCCCCTTTCTCGGCTGTCGAAAGCGTCGGGTCTCCGATGACCCCGCTGGGCTCTGTGGCCTTGCGCAGCCCCTCCAGGGTGGAGGGAGTAAAGACCCGATCTCCTATGACGTATGGATCCGTAACATGAAATTTTTTCTTTTTGGGCAAGTTCTTCACGGCTTTCTTGATGTCCACCAGTTCCGGGAAGATGTGCATCATATGGGACGTTTCCAGCTCCTCAGCATGGCCAATTCCTCCGGGCGGGGACTCCATAATTTCCCTGGCTGCCGTGTCCGCAAGGAAGAAAGGGTCAGCAATGGCGGCATAGGCCCCGGTTTCGTTGCGAATGCGCGAGCAGGCGATCTCCAGGGGGGGAAGATTGGCCTTGCGATGGCCGTTTACGACAATCAGCCTTTTGAAACCATGAAAAATCAGGCTGCGTAATACTTCATAAAGCAACTGGATCAGGGTTTCGGGCTTTAGGGAAATCGTTCCTGGATAAGCCATATGGTGGGGAGCCCAGCCAAACCAGCAGGGAGGAGCCACAATAGTCTTTGTGGCCCGGGCTGCATCCTCGGCCAAACGGATGGCTATTAGGGCATCGTTGCCCAGGGGGAGATGAAGGCCGTGTTGTTCGGTAGAGCCGAAAGGAAGGATGATTACGCTGTCCTTTTTCAAATAATCCCGGACTTCCGCCCAGGTCCATTTGTAAAGATATAATTTTTCCATACCCCTCTTCTCCAATTTATCCGTTAGCTGCGCTCCACGAATTCCACGATGTTCCCATCCGGATCCTTAATTAGGGCAATGCGCACTCCGGGGCGGACTTCTTTTTCCGGTAAAGCAAATTCAACTCCTTTTCCTTTGAGCTCCGCGCAGAGTTCCGCAAGGTTTTTGACGACGAAGGTCACGTAACGAAAGCCTAATTGAGCTTCCAGGCCGATGGCTCCCTTCGGAGGAACGGTTTTGGGCTCGATCAGTTTAAAGTCGCTGGTACCGAAGCGCAATCGGTGCATGGTTCCAAACCATAGGGGAGTGATCCCCACAAATTCCAGCCCTAAGATATTCTGGTAAAAATTAAGGCTGGCCTTGATGTCGCTGACCACAACACCGAGGTCTAAGGAATCTTTAGCAGGTTTCATCATGATGTTTTTTATTCCTTTCAGAAGGTTATTTTATAGTAAACGTCAAAAGAAAGTTGTCATTGCGAGGAGCGAAGCGACACGGCAATCTCATGAGATTGCTTCACTTCGTTCGCAATGACCCTTTCCCTGGATGTCAACTTATTTAAGCCGTTCACTATAGTAGCGGCCCTCAACTTCGATGATATATTTTTCCCCTCCCTGGACTAAGGATAAAATCGGCCAGAAAAGAAGCGCACATATGCCCCCCACAAGACAGCAACTTTTTTCATAAAACCTCCTTTCGGACTAATTTCCCTTCACTTTAGAAGAGGTGTCAATTTAAATTTTCTTCCTTCTATTAAAGTAACCCTCCAAGAAAAAATGGCTAATAGTTATGGCTAAAAAGACGCCGATGACGTCGAGCAGGATATCCGCCCCTGAAGCCTCCCGGGTAGGGATGAAGGACTGATGGAACTCATCAAAAATGGCCACCCCGAGCGCTATTAGGGCGGCAAGAGCATATCGTGATTTGAAATTATTTTTTTGGCCTGGCTTTAAAGCCAGGATCAGAAGAACGGTCAAAATACCATACAAAGGAATATGCAGAAGGCTCATGGGATTAAAAACGCTAATTTGCTTTACCGCCGAGGAATCAGCCCAAAAAAAGATTACGAAGATGTAGGCGGCAGACAATCCCGCGAAAAAATAATTCATGGCCTTAGATCTTCTTTCCCACCCGTCATTGTCCGGGAATTTTTTTCTTGTTCTAACGGGAAACTGACTGCAAAAATGGTTTCTCCTTTTTGCGAGGAATAATTGAAAGAAGCTCCATAGCGACTCAGGATTTCCCGGGCAATAAACAGGCCCAAGCCTGAATGTTTCCCTCCTTTATTGGTAAAAAACGGTTGAAAAAGGTGGGGTTTTACATCATCGGTAAATCCGCATCCGCTGTCTTTGATAGTAACCATTACGGCCTTGTCTTTATTTTCGGTCATCAGGATTAGTTCTTTGCGGCTGGAATGTTCCATTGCTTCAAGGGCATTCTGGATTAGGTTGAAAAGGCCTTGACTGAAATCCACGTAATATCCCTTTAAAGGGGGTAAGGGGAAAGAAAACATTTTCTTCACGCGAACCTGGTGTTTAAAAAATAGGGGTCTTCTCCAAATCGTGTGGGTAAAAATAAGCCTAAAAATATCAAATAGCCCTTTATTTATGCGGTTTTTATGACTTGTAAAGGGTGTAAAAATAATGCTATGAATTTCTCATGCGAAAACATAAACGACTCTGGGACCTTTT
>VGSF01000173.1 GCA_016875165.1 Deltaproteobacteria bacterium | reverse complement strand
GGGGAATTATGCGCTGCCCGCAGAAGACCTGGAACCCGGAATGACGCCAGTTGGAAAGCATGGCGATCAAGTCTTGGGTAATCCTCCCTTTGGCTAGGAGCATCTTAAAGACCTTGTGCCGGAAGATGGCCTCCAGCTTTTTCAGGTCCAGGGGAGGAGCGACCCGGAACATGCCCCTCCCGTAAAAGTGGAGAGGGTTTCCATGAACATTCCCAAGACGATTAACACCCCGATGATCATCAGCAAGACTAAATAGGGATTTTGGGAGAGGTTCATCACCGCGGCAGCCAGGCGCTGGGGAGCTTGTTCAAAGGTGAGAATTTTACCGAAGAGAGTGGAAGTGCCAACAATAAGCAACACGGCCCCGCAAATCATCGCGCCTTCCAAAAGAGATTTGTAAATGCTCGTAAAGCTCAACGCTCGGTTGATCACCAGGCCGACAAAAAGAGCCCAGGCAACGGCCAGGACCGACGCCTCCACCGGGGTGCATAACCCGGAATAGATGGATCCCAGAATGATAAAAGGACTGGCCAGGGAGAAAAAGCCTCTCCGGCAGCTGCGATAAAAGGTTGAAAGTTGGAAGGGCGGTGCGTCTTGGTCCCCGGCGAAACCCCTCCGGCGGGCGACGATCCGAGCGGTTACGGGCATGGCAAAACCGACGATAAAACCGGGGATGAATCCGGCCGCAAACATGGCGGTGACCGAGAGATTCCCCATTCAATAAATCCCTGCTCTTCTACGGCGAGGTGTTTTGGGTTTACCTTTAAAAAGCTTTTTCATACAATTCAATCATATCTTTCTCGGTAACTTTTCGCGGGGTGGTAAGGTGAATTCCGCTATTGACGGCATCCTTGGCCATAATTTCAAAGCTTTCTCTCTTTACCCCCACGTCCTTTAAACCTTTGGGTATCTGCAGGTCTTCCATCAACTCTCGAACGGCTTCGGCAGGTTTTTTTGAAGCTTCATTCACCGTCAAGCCGGTCACATCTCTGCCCAACGCCTCCGCGATGCGTCCAAAGAGCTCGGGAACCGCCAATCGGGTAAAATCCATGCAATGAGGGAGCAGGATCGCATTGGCCAGCCCGTGCGGAGTATTGAACACCCCGCCAAGCGGGTGGGCCATAGCATGAACCACTCCCACGCGTCCGTTAAAAAAGGCTATTCCGGCCATGGTGCTGGCAAGAAGCATGAAACCCGCCGCCTCGATATTTTCTGGATTTGCGCAAAACCGCCTCAAATTCTGACCGATAAGCCGCATCGCATCATACGCAAGCGCTTGGGATACGGGATTCGTGACCGGCGAGATAAAAGCCTCGTAAGCGTGGGTTAACGCATCCATCCCGGTCGTGGACAATACTCCCGGGGGGAGAGTGGTTAGTAGTTCCGGGTCCAGGATGGCTAATTTGGGAATCAAATAAGGGCTTCGAATCGAGCATTTGTATTTTCTGGCTTTGTCCGTTATAACCGAAGCGCCGGTTACTTCGCTGCCCGTTCCGGCTGTGGTTGGAACGGCGACAAGCGGATAAATCGGATTTTTTACCTTGTTGGGCCCTTCGTACTGAAGAAGGGGGGGAGGATTCGTCCCTTGGACGCCAATCGCCTTTGCCGCATCGATGGGGCTGCCTCCGCCAAGGCCCACAAGGCAATCGCATCCTTCCTTCTTCAGGACTTCATATCCTTTCTCCACAACCGCGGTGCTTGGATTCGGTTCCACTTCATCAAAAACAACAAACGGCATTTTCTCGTCGAGCAGAGATTTTTTCGCTTTTTCCAGGATTCCCGACATTTTAATTCCCTGGTCGGTGACAATAAGGGCCTTCGTGCCTCCCAGGGTCTTTAATTCATTGCCGAGCGTTTGAATGCCGCCTGCTTGGAAAGACAGCCGTCCCGATGAATTAAATTGAAAAGATTTTAGCATGGTGTTTTTCTCCATTCTTTAGTTTGCCGCGCCTTGGAGTTCGCCGCCAACCGCGCGTTGTCTTTTTAATTTTTTCGCCTCAAATACCAAAAGAAACGAGGTTATACCGATCCCCGTGGCGAACAGAAGATAACTATGGGAGAAATAAAATCCGAAATAACTAAAGGAGGATAAGGCATAGAGAGCCCTTTCCCAGCGGGTGATCGAGGTAAAAAAGTAGTTGAACACCGCAACCACCGTGCAGGTAATCAAGCCGGGGATGCCAATGAGGACCATGGCGTCAAGGAGGGGGTCCGTGGGCTGCAGCAAGAGAACGGGGTTGTAGGCAAAAAGAAAAGGGATGGAAAAACCGATGAAAGCGAGCTTCACCGCGATGAACGATGTTCTCCAGTAATTGGCCCCGGCTAAGCTCGCGCCCGCCAGGGAGGCTAAGGCCACGGGGGGGGTAAGGGCGGAGATGCAGGCAAAATAAAATACAAAAAAATGGGCAGTCATGGGTTTCAAACCCATTTTGGTGAGAATCGGCCCGACGACCATTACGGCTATAGCGTAAGCGGCCGGGGTCACCAAGCCGCATCCCAATAGAAGCGTAAGCAACATGGTTAAAACCAGAGCCAAAAACAAATTCCCCCCGCAAAGCGCCTCAACGACCCCTCCCAGTTTCACGCCCAGGCCCGTGGTCGTCATGGTGACGTAAATGATTCCCACACAAGCCAGGGCCACACCAATTTTCGCCCCCATGACGGCTCCGTTCACAAATCCGTCCAGAACCGCTCCGAATGTGGGCCGGGTTTCCTTGCGGAGAAGGGGCGTGATCACCGCCGCCAAAATCCCGTAGAATGCCGCATACATGGGGGTAAACCGCATAATCAGCAATACAAAAATTACGGATAGAGGGATGACAAAACAGGGCCAGGCATTCTTCAACAACCGGTAATTGACCTCCATGGGTTTCGCCCGCAATTTCAGTTTCCGAGCCAGGACTTCAACCGCCAAAAATACGGGGAAAAAATATATTACCGCTGGGAGGGCTGCCGCTTTCATGACATCCACATAAGCCACCCCTATAAAAGTGGCAAGCAGGAAAGCCGTTTCGCCCATAACCGGCGGGGTCATTTGGGAACCGGTGGATGCCGTAGCTTCAATGGCCCCTGCCAACGGAGGAGGATATCCGCTTTCTTTCATGAGGGGGATGGTCAGGCTGCCTGTGAGCACCACATTGGCCACTGCAGCCCCGGTAATGGTCCCGACCGCGGCCGACCCGACCACAGCCGTCTGAGCCGGACCGCTTGCCAGTTTCACCCCCACTGCCTTTCCCAGTTCCATTACAAAGCCGGTTCCACTGACGTACAACAGGCCCCCAAAGAGCATGAAGAGAAAAACCATATTGGCGGAAACGCCCAAAACCACGCCGAAAATCCCTTGAAGCCCGATTCCGAGGGCGGAGATGATGTAGCTGGGAGTAAAATAAAGATGCCAGAAAGGTTCGGGCAAATGGTGCCCCAGAAAAAAATAGGCAATGAACGCCAAAGAAACAATTGGGAGAATCGAGCCCCAGGCTTGCCTCGTCGCCTCGATAACGACAAGGACCAAGAATATGCCGATGACAATGTCCACATTTGTCGGCAGTCCAACCGACATTTCGACGTGTTGATAATTGCCCAGAATGTAGGCGATTACACCAAACCCCGAAAACAACATGGCTCCATTCCAAAGGGTTCGGATTTTAAGCTTTTTTAGTCCCCCTAAAAACACCAAGATTAAGGCAAATCCAAGGTGCGTGGCCTGGTGTTGGAATACCCCCCAAATCAGATATTGGGTCGCTAAGAGGTGGTAAAAACCCATTCCGCAGGCAACCGCCACGATTAAATATCCTAAAACCCTGTTTGTTTTTTCCATTTCCAGCCAATCTCCTCTGAACCTGCTGGAGGCCGAACGTCTGCCTCCAGCAGAGGATAGTCCCGTTTAACATCTGAAGGTGGTAAATCGATTTTCAGTCTTTGATGGTGATGCCGGCTTCCTTAAAAGCGCGAATCGCTCCGGGATGGGCAATCTTTTTGTCGAAGCCCCAGGCGAAAAATTCCTTTGAAAAAAGCTCGCAAAGGGCATGATAACTGCCGAAATCTTTGTAGCGATCGATGTGCAGCTTGGTGATTTCATAGGCCAGATCTTCGGGAAACGATTCCTTGGCGGCCCAGCCATACAAAGTGGCGTTCAGCAGCAATGGGTCGGTCTGGTGTTGGAGTTTCCCCGCAGGCAGAGTCCACTTGATTCCGGGATATCCCGTGGCGTTTAACTTATCGATGGCTTCTTCCCCAAAGGAGATATAATAGAATTTTTTTCCCGTGGCCAAGAGTTCAATCAGTTGCGGGGGAATACGGAATTCTCCTGTTAAAGGATTGGAATTGACCCCGGAAACACAAGCGGCGACCGTTCCATCCAAGAGGGCATGCATGGCGGGCATTGGGCCGACATGGGACATGCCGATCGACCCGCCGAGCCCGACGGCACGAATATGCTCGGCCGGCTCTATCCCCCACAGGATCTGGGTAATCAGTCCCAAGGCAACCTTTTTTCCCGCAAGGTCTTTGAGGGTTTTAATCTTCGGATCAAGCGTAACGAGGAAGGAAGAGATGATCTCGTTATTCACCAGCATTCTATATCCGCTGATCTTTTCGTTTACCGGCGGGAGACCTTTTTCAGCGAGATAATTGGTTCCGGTACTGGTACCGAGAATATGAGTCTTCCACTGGGCGGGATTGGCATTTATCGTCTTAACATTATAGACATAACCCGGCGTTTCCGCCGCCGAAATTCTCAACCAGGGATGGCGTTTGGAAATCTCCTGGGTGGCGAATGAAAGGGCGTACCCGCCGGTCCCGAACGGGGCCGCCAACAGGGGAACATTTACCTGTGAACGGGTCTGGGCCCATGCCCCGGGAGAAAACAGGGTTATCACGGCGACGCTCAGAAAAAGGATCATAGCGGAAAACATGAAATTGTTTTTTTTCATTTTAGATCTCCTTTTAAAAAATTTTTTTTGCGCCCAAAAATCAATCGGAATCTCATTTCCAACCCAATCTTAAATCTATTCCGGCCCTCCTCCTTTCTCCTTTGTTTTTGGAAATGGGGGCGATACACTATTTTTCGCCGGGGCTCCTCATTTCCGGTTTTTTAGATCAGCGCTTCCCGGATGACGGCATTCCTCTACTTGATCACCTTGTAAACCGCGTTGCAGTCTTCCTTGCCGAATCCCTTGGAGCTGGCCTCGCGGAAATACTCAAGGGCGGTTTTCATGGCGCGGGCCGAATTTCCCCAGGCTTCGGCCATCTCGCAGCCGAGGCGGACGTCCTTCAAGGCCAGGTCGAGGCCGAACCGGTTGGCGAAATCTCCGTTGGCGATCCAGGGGCCGCGGACCTCGAGCTGAAAGCTCTTCCCGCCCGTGTCTTTCATCTGTTCCAGGAACATGTCCGCCTGGATCCCCGCCTTCTCGGCGATGCGCATCCCCTCGGCCAGAACGGCGAGGTTCGTCATCCCCACCATATTACTGATCAGCTTGAAAGCCGACGAAGCCTCCACCTCCCCCATGTAGATGACGGGCTTCCCGACGATCTCCAACACTCCCTTCATCCTTTCAAAGACATCTTTTTTACCGCCGACGAAAATGGGCTCTTCCCCCTTTTCCGCGTGGGCCGGGGTCTTTCCCAAAGGGCATTCCAGGAACTGGACCTTCCGGGATTCCGCCGCATCGGCAAGTTTTCGGGCGGTTTGGGGGTCGATGGTGCTCACATCGATGTAGGTGGAACCCGCCTTCATCAAGCTCAGCAGCCCATCCTTTCCCAGCATCACCCCTTCCACATCACTGGGGAGGGGCAGGCTGGTGAATACTACGTCCGATCCGGCCATGTCCTTCGAAGCTTGGGCTGCTTTGCCGGTGGCCCCCGCGCCTACGGCTTTTTGCACCGCCTCGGGGCTCAGGTCATACACCAGGACCTCTTTCCCCGCGCGGATCAGGTTTCGCGCCAGACCTCCCCCCATCCGTCCCACTCCGATGAACCCAATAATCATGACTCTTCTCCTTTACCCTCTATCCTCTTATACCTCTTACCCCTCACCTCTTACCTTTTATATACTCATCGAGCCAGTAGAATTATTGAGTCGAGTAGATCAGTTTCTTCCGACGCTGTAGGTCGATGTTTGTGTTCTCCGTTTCCGCCTAGTTTCCCGGCGGTGCCACATTATCTCGACCATACGTCAGTTGTCGATGATCCCTCACAGA
>VGSF01000172.1 GCA_016875165.1 Deltaproteobacteria bacterium | reverse complement strand
GGGCAAGGAATGAGAAGAAGGGGACGTTGGTTCTTGGAATTCCGGGGACATCATACTAATTATTTATTCAGCAACTTGGCAATTTAGCAATTTGGCTTAATAAAGGGGTCAAGTCTACTCTTGGAGGGAATTGGGGTCAAACCTACACTATTGGCCAAATTCGTTATCGATATTTGGTAATAACAAAAAAAGGCCGGCCTGTCAATATGAGGCACGGAACGGTCCTTCTTACAACGCCTCCTCTCTGAGGAACAAAAACTGCGTAATGGCTTTGGGGACGTTGATTCTTAGGGTGCATAACTTATTTCGCAGCTTTGGCAGAGTTTCTCCCCCAACATTGCTCTTACAGGTCACAAAGCAGAAGTCACAAGTCACAAGGTTGAGACTTGGTACAGGGGGCCTGCGACTTCAAGTGGGGAAGAGGGGTCAGTCCGTGAATTTAGGAAATTCTAGGACGCCATAAGTCGCGGGCCACAATAAAACAGAAACAGGGACGCCCTTAAGATTCTAAGATAGTCACTCAACTAACTGGTAGCCGTTCTCACGCGCAACGCTTTCGCCTCTCTCTACCGAGAGGGGAAAAAGGGTCAGGGGAAAAAGGGTCAGTCCGTGAATTTAGGAAATTCTAGGACGCCATAAGTCGCGGGCCACAATAAAACAGGTCATAGTTCATAAGAAAAGGGGTCAGTCCGGGAATTTAGGAATTTCTGGGAACCCATAAGCCGCCGGCCACAATAAAAAAGGTCATAGTTCATAGAAATTTTGCTCATAAAATAAAGTCCTAAGTTTCAGGTTTCGGGTTTTAGGGTGTCCAGGAAATCAGGTGAGAGGTAATTGGTAATTGGTCAGGGGGAAGAAGAAGGACATCGCTGACTGAATTATTCAGTCACTCCGACTCGCAGCCCGTTCTCCCCGGCTGAATTTTTCTTCGCCTGCTTTCTCTCTCTTCCCTTTTTCCTGATTCCTAATACAAAAAACAGGGCATAGATCATAGCTCATAGAAAAGCAGCACATAACGAAAAAAAAGGGGATTGGTCGTAGGTCATAGAAAGGTACGGATCAACTTTCTACCATTCCGGATACTCCTTCAACGTAAAGGGAGATATCGTACTTGCCCTTCCCATTCTCCTTCAAGACTGTAGTCGGCCAGCAATAAAATGTCCTCAATGATGATTCCGATGGGAATATCGCGGCTGACCTCAAATACCCCGGGCATCACCTTGCCCACACCAATACGCTCATAGGCATAGCGGGTAATGGTGGAGACATCGTGGGTGAGAAGCACACGCCCTTCTCTCGCCGCCCACTCCAGAATGGTTGAATCGTCTGCGCCGGACAGCCCCGCCTCCTGAGCAAGAACAATGTTTAAATTCGGCTTCCGCCGCAACAGACCACGCACAATGTCATTGTTGAAATTTTCATCGGCAGCAAACAATAGCATGATGGCTACCCTTATCGCATGCGACGAGCCAATAGGCGGTCACGCAGGCCATGCAAATCAAAACGCAACTCGTTCTGCTGTCGGACGGCCTGCGCCTGGGCTTTTCTCTTCTGCAAGTAGATTTCCACTTCTGGAGACCGCCGCAGATAGTAGCCAATCACGGAGTAGATATCGGCCAATTTCAATGAGGGGTACTGCTGCACGATTTCCTCAGCGGTTGCTCCTTCGGAAAACGCTGCGATCACCGTCTCGAATGTCACCCGCGTCCCACCAACGCGTATCACTTGCTCCGCGTCAATTTGCAGGGGAATAACTTCGGGGCTAATCGAAAAAGCCATGGAACTCACCTCCTATGTATTATTCTACAAGAATGGCGTCCCCACGTCTATAGCAAGTCTGAGGGACGTTTATGGAAAGAGGGGAAGTCCTTAGTTGCGGACTGGCAGGTCTGCATGATCTAAAAGGCGGGAAGCCTATCCGGGGAAAAAGGCGTCAGTCCGTGAATTTAGTGAAAGGGGGACGTTGGTTCAAAGAGTACTTCTGAAACCGTCGCAGGTCTCAGGTCACAGGCCGCAAGTCTCAAAGATAAAGTCCCAGGTCAAAAAACACCTCGCAAGCAATTTTGCTGTTGGTCAACAGACAATCGGTCTGCGGAATTTAGCTTAGCAAAAAGCTGCGGGGAAATCAAACGGGGAATTATTTTTATTTCTTTTGAATCCTCACCTTGTTCACGGGTACACCTCTTTCTTTTGCTTTTCTTTCTCTGTACTTTCTTCGCATAATTTCCCTCTGATCTTCCCTATATTTTTCGGGGTCCTGTTCCCTGCGCTTCCTGGAGGCGGCTTTTGAGGTGCATCGAAAATTGCAGTAATATTTTGGCTTCTTTGAAAGGTGTAGGAAAAAGTTTCCACACTCGCGGCATTCTTTAATCGAGCCTTCATCCGGGGTATTGTCCGGCGCAACCTGTAGCCTCCTGATCCTGACCAGCCGCCATCCCAAACCGGCCTAACCGCCAGGAACGAGTGAGCCAAAAAGAAGGGGAGGGATGACTGAATTTTTCAGTCACGCTCTGGCAGACGATTGAATCCCTGGTTGAACCGTTCCTTTCCGCCCGGCAATTGGTATTCTGACTGAATTATTCAGTCAACCTCATCCAAGGCTTTTAAAGTTTCGGAAATATCTTAGAAGCGCAAGATGGATATGGATGAAGTAGGCCGACCCATCAAGTAAGGCAGACAACCGAACCAACTAACCAGCCAAATTAACCAGACCAAACAACCAACTAAACCAACCCAAGAAAACAGGCGAACCAGGCTCAGCAGGCATGGCTGATAAGGAAGAGAAGCTGGTGAAACTCTTTGGCTCCACCTCTCGAGCGAAGATTCTCGACTTTCTTTGCTCCCATTCCGGGGAATCTTATTACCAGCGAGAGATCATGCATGAAACCGGCCTCTCCCTGCAAGCTGTGCAGAGGGAGCTTTAAGTGACTAGGCCGAGGCGCCGGATGTCGTCCTCATTCCATTGTGTACCAGTTAAAAAGCTCTGGAGAGTTCCGATGGGTAGGGTATCTTTAGGATGGTGAAAATGGAGAACAACACGACGGCCGTCAGGGTGGCGGTAAACTCTTTGGCTTCCTTTGCGCCTCTTATATTCGAATCCATCCTTTTCAAGAGCTTTGATAAATTCTCTAACGGGAGTATTTTTGAGTTTATGAATCATAGGGAAATTGCTACCGCAGGCTCTTCGAGGAGCTCTATTCCGTTCGAAGGCTCAGGAAGACCTTCCCCCGCATCAATCATGTCATCTATGTATACCTCCGCAGCATCTTTTATGTTGACAAGGGCTTCCTGCGAGGAATAGCCCCAACTGGAACAGCCAGGAAGAACAGGAACGGAAGCGCTCCAGCGTCCGTCTTCCTCCTCTTTTAAAATAACCTTTAAGATATATGTTTTCATCTCGCACCCCCTGTACATTCCGTCTGTTGATTGTTCTACAAAGGCTTGCGGTCAAACCAAGACTACGGGGATTCGGGGACGTCGTTTCCTAGCCTGACTTATTTCTTGGCCCATAATCCGGTGACTTTTTCAGGATGCTCCCGCAACCACCAGGCCAGGGTGCGCCAATTCATCAACAATTTCATTGTGCCGTGGAATTTCGGCCTTGAGAACCTCTTTTCGTAAAATCGTATGTCTTGTTCCTTCCCTCAGAAAAACGGCCCCCTATTTTTCTAAATGCCTCAACAGATTCCTCCTTTTCATGCTGTTTTAGCGTACTCCTTACTTCTTAAGCGACCATCTTTCGCTAGGACTCAATTGCAGGCAAAATAATACTACCATGAACTCCTTGTTTTTTCAATTCCCGAGGGCAGGGACGTTGTCGACCAGAAAGGGGGACGTTGGTTCAAAGAGTACTTCTGAAACCCGTCGCAGGTCTCAAGTCGCAAGCTACAGGTCACAGAATGGCTCATAGCTCATAAAGGCAGCAATATAGCAATTAAGCTCATGGTCGACAGACAATCGGTCAACAGAATTTAGCTTAACAAAAAGCTGCGGGGAAATCAAACGGAAAATTATTTTTATTTCTTTTGAATCCTCACTTTGTTCACTGGTACACCTCTTTCTTTTGCTTTTATTTCTCTGTACTTTCGTCGCATAATTTCCCTCTGATCTTCCCTATATTTTTCGGAGTTCTGTTCCCTGCGCTTCCTGGAGGCTGCTTTTGAGGTGCATCGAAAATTGCAGTAATATTTTGGCTTCTTTGAAAGGTGCAGGAAAAAGTTTCCACACTCGCGGCATTCTTTAACCGAGCCTTCATCCGGGGTATTGTCCAGCGCAAGCTGTAGCCTCCTGATCCTGACCAGCCGCCATCCCAAACCGGCCTAACCGCCAATCCCCAATGAGGTAAGAGGTGATTGGTAAGGGGTGAGAGGGAAGAGGAAGGAGCGAGCTGACTGAATATTTCAGTCATCCCCCAGCACGGAGTTGACTCCCTGACTGGACTCTTCAGTCACCCCCGCTGGCAGGACAATGGTCCCTGACTGAATTTTTCAGTGATTCCCTGCAAGCATTCGGCTCCCTGATTCAATTTTCGGGATTTCCCCAAACGATCCTTTGGATTCCTGACTGAATTATTCAGTCACCCCCCGAGACGTGTCTGCCGGCGAGCGGGTGGTCCTTCCATCAGGCAGGTAAGGTGATCTTCCCTCTCTCTGGAGGAAGCCCTTTTCCGGTTAATCGCGCGATCATGGAAAAGAGCGGATATAAGCAGGTGGCGTATTTCTGGTTCCCCATGCGAGGGCGAGTGCTGACCAATGCCTGGGAGTTGAAGCTTTACACCTTCTGGGACGCTCTGACCCGGCAAAGAACCGACGGCGCCCTGGTCCGCCTGATCACGCCGGTGGTGCAGGGGGAGCAAGTCGAAGATGCCGAGAAACGCCTGCAAGACTTCACCAGGCAAATCGTCCCCATCCTGGATGATTTTCTTCCCAAATAACCTTCATTACCCATTTCCTGCATTGCACAAGATGGGTAATATAATATATCATTGGATCGAAATAATTTAGAATTTTTGACTGAAATGGCCTCCGTTACCCATTTCTTGCCATGCATAAAATGGGTAATATAAGTTCTTCGATCGGTTGGTTATGGCGATGATGAAAGTGCTCCTGGTTGCCGGTGCGCGGCCAAATTTTATGAAGATCGCCCCCATTTACCGGGCGTCGCGCACCTGTTCGGAGGTGGAATGCAAAATCGTCCACACGGGTCAGCACTATGACCAGGAGATGTCCGAGGCCTTCTTCGATGACCTTGAAATTCCCGAGCCTGCTTACCACCTTGGAGCAGGATCAGGCAGCCATGCCGTACAGACAGCCAAGATTATGGTTGCCTTCGCTGTAAATGGTGTCTGGCATCGGAAATTTGGTATTTTATTTAGGGGGTTGTGGAATTCAGTGAGGGGAGGAGGGTTTAGATTGGCGACATTGTTGTTTGTATTGGCTAAGAAGTCTGAGAGCTGGGTGCCGGTGAGGTCATTAGCTACTAAAGGTAAAATGAGGGGATCGTTAGGTTTGTGGGTTTTAGATTTCCCTAATCTCCCTTTCAATCCCCTTTGAAAGGAGATACCTTATCATGGCATTATAAGATAACCCCCTTTTATGGGCGATGATTCTTATTCTCTTCAATAACCCAGGGTCCAATTTAAGTGAGATAGATTTGAGTTTGAGTCTCTTGAAAGAATCGTCGCATTCTTCCATATCGTCCCAATAGTCAACGGATGAATGTGTTTCCCAAAAATCCCTCTCTTCCTTTTTAGTTTTAAATTCTGGTATCTTTGGCATGCTATTTCCCTCGCTTCAAATAAAGTTTTCTTTCCTTATCATCCATATCACGGGAGGTAATTACCCTTGCTTGTCCCTCATGTAATATATAGACTATAAAGAGATAACGACCTCCGATGGTTCTTCCATATAAGTATCGTCTTCCCTGCCTCCCTTTACGGATGTATGGGAGATTTTGAAAAGCAACCTCCTCGATTTCTTCTGGAGAAATACCATGATTGGCGATGTGATCTATTGTATCTTCATCCCATTTAAAGGATTTGATTTCCACATTAAAAATATAGCACAATGATATAAAGTGTCAATACGTTTTTACCCGCCTTCGCAGAATGCCCCGTCCGGAAGGGCAGGGATGAATGCGAAAAGGGTCCCCTGTCTGACGTCAATTATTTTTTCCCCTTAACGACAATTAAAATTCCCGGTTCTCCCTTGCCTCCAAAGCCAGATCCTTATCCGAAGCGGGTGAAA
>VGSF01000171.1 GCA_016875165.1 Deltaproteobacteria bacterium | reverse complement strand
TCGCTCCGGGGCTATGGATAACTTCCATTTTCAAAAAAAGCATCGGTTCGTACAGGAGAGCATTCTTTTTCTCCCTGAACGAGGCACTAAACGTCCAAAAATCACCCACACGATTTGGAGAAGACCCATTTATTTTTACGAAGAGAATATATCGAGGTTCGAGCATCCCCATGGGCATTCCAAGATAATAGATTTAAAAAAAGTAAGTGGTAATATAATTGCAGTTCAAGGAGTCGGGACGCCACATAAGGAATTTATATTAAGAGTATGCAAATATGTGACAAAATGGATGCAAGTAATTCATCCCACGGTACATTGTTGCAATGATGTAATCGTGGGTACCGGAGTTGTCATAAAACAAAAAGTTATTCTGATGCCATATGTTAAATTAGGAAAATTTGTCCAGATAAATGTTGGAGCCTTGATTGGGCACCATGTAGAAGTTGGTGACTATAGTTGCATTGGTCCTTCGGCAAATATTATGGGAAGGGTCACAATAGGGGAAGAATGTTATATCGGAGTCAATTCAGTAATTCTTGAGAAATTAAAAATAGCAGATAGAGTAGTAATTGGAGCAGGGGCAGTAGTTAATAGAGATATATCCGAGGCTGGAACAGTTTGGGCTGGTGTCCCAGCAAAAATGATTAAAAAATAGAATAATAATTACATTCCGGGGGTCTCAATTGTTTAATAATTCTGTCTTTAGGTAAACCACAGGTTTTACCAGTGCGACTTGAAAAGGTTTGACCGTTAAGGCATAACATCCTCCTGTGGCTAGATGAGCAAGGAAAAGCACACAGGAGGATGCTATGGAAGAGGTTAAACAAGAGTATCAAAGTATATCGCATTCGAAATGGGATTGCAAATACCATGTTGTGTTTATCCCCAAAAAGCGGCGGAAAGCTTTGTTTGGCCAAGTCCGACGCCATTTAGGGAAGATTTTCCATGCCTTGGCGCAGCAGAAAGAATGTCAGATTTTGGAAGGCATTTGCTTCCGGATCATGTTCATATGTGCATCGCCATTCCCCCGAAGCACCCGGTGGCTTCGGTGATTGGTTTTCTCAAAGGGAAGAGCGCCATTGCCGTGGCTCGGGAATTTGGCGGCAAGGAGCGCAATTTCACCGGGGAGCACCTTTGGGCTCGGGGGTACGCGGTATCCACAGTTGGTTTTGAATTGGAGCAGGTCCGCCAATACATCCTCGCCCAAGAGGAAGCGGATGGATCGAAGGGCCATCTCTGAAAATTAAGCAACCAAGGCGCGCTTCAGCGCGACGTTTGGGTTAATCGGTTGACCGCCTTTGAGGCGGCCCCACTCATCAAGCCACCCGCTCTGCGGGGGGTGTCTGACTTGGTGCTACTTAGGTAGCGTTATAGATTTCAGAATGTCTGATCAACTCAGGAATAAAACAATAGGCGCCCTATTCTGGAGTTTCTTTGATCGCATCGGCCAAAACGGGTTACAGTTTGTCATTTCTATTGTTCTGGCCCGCCTGCTTGCGCCCGCAGAATTCGGTCTGATAGCGATACTTTCAGTTTTCATGGCCGTTGCCCAGTCGATCATAGACAGCGGTTTTGGATCGGCTCTGATTCAGAAACAGGATGTCAGCCACGTTGACGAATGCTCCATATTCTATTTCAATATCATTGTCGGAATTTTCGTTGCTGGGCTTCTGTGTCTGGTAGCGCCATGGATTGCGAGGTTCTACAATGCCCCCCTTCTTGTTTTTCTGACAAGAGCCCTTTCCTTGAATCTTGTCATCAATGCTTTCGGTCTCATCCAGACGTCTTTGCTGTCAAAACGTATTGATTTTAAGAGTCAATTTAAGATCAGCTTCATTGCGACAGCTTTTTCTGGCATGATTGGTATCCTTATGGCGTATAACGGTTTCGGTGTGTGGAGCCTGGCGGCCCAATCGTTAAGCCAGAATTTATTCCGGACATTCCTTTTATGGTATCTGATGAGTTGGCGTCCCTCATGGATCTTCAGCTTCCTGTCCATTCAGACGCTATTTGTCTTTGGTTCAAAACTTTTTTTCGCAGGACTACTTGAGACAATTTTCCAGAATATCTACCTGGTTATCATTGGGAAGTTATTCCCCCCCGCAGACTTGGGTTTCTATGCGAGGGCGAGGAGTATCGAGCAATTGCCGGTCCAGAACATCACCGGCACAGTTGGCCGTGTCACCTACCCTGTTTTCTCTTCAATGCAGGAGGATAGAAAGCGATTAAAATCCGCCGTCCGTAAGGCGCTTTTGACAATAGCGATGATGATTTTTCCTGTTATGATAGGCTTGGCCGCCGTAGCTGAGCCGCTTGTGAGCGCGCTCCTGACCGATAAATGGCTACCGTGTGTTATCTATCTACAGCTTCTTTGCGCCGTGGGCATCCTCTACCCGCTACATGCGGTCAACCTAAATGTTCTGAAAGCACAGGGCCGTTCGGATCTCTTCTTTAAAATTGAAGTATTGAAGAAATTTCTTGTCGTGGTTGCCATTGCAATGACATACCAAAGTGGTATATCAGCCATGATAATCGGTCAGATAGCAACTTCCTTTCTAGCCTATTACATGAACAGTTATTATACAGGAAAACTGCTTGACTATGGCGTAACAGAACAAATTAGAGATGTTATACCCGCGTTGATAATCTCCTGCATCATGGGCGGCGTTGTTTACGGAGTCACCCTTGTTCCTTTATCAACTCCTTTAATTTCAGTGATTGTGCAAATAACGGCTGGAATTATTTTATACATAGCTATTTGTTGTCTTGTCCGCAAAAACGAAATTTTGGAGATTATGACAATGATCAAACAACAATGGTTGATACTGAGGCGTGCCGATTCGAGAAATCTTAAAGGAGATTAGAAAACAAATGAGAGCGAGTATTTTAGACGAACTGGAAAAAAACTTTCTTCTTCAGGATGAGTATTTGGGTAACGACAAACCCATAAACAGAATAGCGCCGTTGGTGTCTGTTACTGTAGTCACTTATCAACATGCCAATTATATCCGTGAATGCCTGGATGGTATTTTATCGCAACAGACCGATATTTCTTATGAAATTATTATAGGGGAAGATGGATCAACCGACGGAACAAGGGAGATTTGCATGGAATATGCGAAGAAGGATCCGGACAAAATTCGCTTGTTTCTACGAAATAGAAACCACTCTCATTATATATCAGAGAATAAATCCGTAATGTTCAATAGCCCGTGGACATTTATGTCGGCCCGTGGAAAATATATCGCTATTTGTGAGGGGGATGATTATTGGATTGATCCGTGCAAGCTTGAAAAACAATTGGCCTTTATGACACAATATCCAAATCTATCCATGTCTTTTCATGGGGCGCGTATTAAATTTGCCGACAGTAATAAACCATCGAAAATATTTAGATATTATGACCGACGGTTCTTTAGTGCAAAAGAGGTCATCCTCGGCGGCGGTGCTTTTTACCCTACGTGTTCCGCCTTATTCAGACGAGACGTGATCGAAAATCTACCGGATTGGTATATTACTTCTCCTGTAGGTGACATCCTATTACCTCTGCTGGCTATCGGAAAAGGCGATGTGGGCTATATAGATGAGGTTATGGCCGTATACAATAGCGGTGTTTCTGGCTCATGGACACAGAGAATGAGAAAGAAAGATTTCAGGCAAAGATTGGATTATCTGCTCACCCTTGAAACGATCCGCAATGCTTTCAATCAATACTCAGGATTTAGGTACACAGCTTTTTTAAGAAAGAAAAATAGTCTTAACTTCCGAGATATATTGACCGAGACCTCTTTTGACAAGCAGCAGCGCAAAAGGATTTATGAAGATTTAAAAGATAGAATGTTTCCGGAGGATAAGCTTATGGTTCAGCTACATTACCTCTTAGACTCTTTATTATTTCTTGGATATGGGCTGAAGTTGTTTCGGGTGATTCGGCGCGCTTCAGACTTTGTGTCAATGCATCGTTAGCCCATCTTGCGTAATTAAATTATTGAATTGTAGTAATTATAGCTTGTTATTTTCCGATAGTGCGTTTATCTGCACCACATTTTCGAATATCTTGAGGAAATTTAGAACTCTCCCATTTGGTGGGCTGGTGGGAGCGGATAGAGTGGAAGGTCAAATGCTCAGATTCCGTCATTTAGCTAACTGCAAAATACCCGGATTGCATTTATAGAGCAGATTAGAACCTCCCGCGCTGGTTTGCCTGCTTCCTAGTGGGATATGCTGAATATCCAAAAGGTAAGCGTCAGCGCCAAATTAGGGCTACATGCACCAACTGAGAAATCCGACCGGCGCGGAAGGAGATTAATGATGCCCAGATTGGTTGGCATCCATCGAGATCCCGATCATGAATTCAATGGAGAGCTACACCGCTATGAAAGGATTCTCGATCACAACAAAATCGAACATGTGAAGCTATCTGTGGATGACCTGGATTTCTGGGAACAGGTTAGTAAGCTATGCTTATTTATTTACTGCTGGCGGCACGACGACCGGAGCCGTCACGCGGCGCAGGCTATTTTGCCGGTAGTCGAGCATGAAATAGGGATTCCGACTTATCCAAACACCAAGACATCATGGCATTATGACGACAAGATCCGGCAATGGTATCTGCTGAAGAGCCATGGATTTCCGATGATTCGGTCTTGGGTGTTCTGGGGTCGCGACCAAGCGCTGGCATGGGCCAAGGATGCCCCTTTGCCGGTTGTTTTCAAGCTAAAAAGGGGGGCAGGCAGCACAAACGTTCTTAAGCTGGATACCCGTAAAGCAGTGGTTAGGATGATCAATCTCATGTTCGGCCCTGGCGTAGCGGCCGAGGGATTGCCGAAATCCCTCAACAAGGGGGCTTGGAAAATGTTCCTTCGCTGGTGCGCGGTTCATAAAAGGATGTGGCAGGGCAAACCGGCACCATATACCATGCGAAAGCCGAATTGGGAAGTCCATCGCAATTACATACTTTTTCAGGAGTATCTGCCTGGCAATAACTGCGACATGCGCATCACGGTAATTGGGAATCGGGCTTTTGGGTTTCGCCGCATGAACCGTCCAGGCGATTTCCGGGCCTCCGGTAGTGGCCTTATTGACTACGACATAGCAGGGATAGATCCCAGATGTGTGGAGATTGCATTTGATATTTCGAGAAAGATGGGTTTCCAATCAATGGCCTATGATTTTTTGAAAGCCCCAAATGGAAAATGGCAGATAGCCGAGATCAGCTACCTGTATTTAGATACTGCCATTTGGCGCTGCTCTGGATACTGGGATGACAACCTTAAGTGGGTGCAAGGACACTACTGGCCCCAGTATTGCCAATTGGTCGATGCATTGAGGATGCCCGAGTTAAAGCAGCCGGGAATGGACCCTGGGGATTAACAACGGGCATGAGAAAATGGGCGACATGCTGTTGCTGCGAAAAGAAATAAGGAAAATATCGGAGGGGGAAGTGGCCGAATCGAGCACGGATGACTGGGAACAGGCAATTCGGCTTGAAAACGAAATGGCTGACGAGCTGCTCACAAGTGGGGATGCGCAGCGGGACGATAAATACACCGAGGTCTACGAGAAAGTGTATTCATCCCTAAGCGCTGAACGCAAGCGAGAAATGTCTGAACATTACCGCTCGGGTGCCCTCGTGTCGGCGAAGGCCTTTCTGAAGATCATCGGACCAGGGAAAAATGTATTGGATATAGGTTGTGGCTTCGGGCATTTGACACACTACGTGGCTCTGGGCGGAAATCGCGTTATCGGGATAGACATAAATCGGAAACATGTCTCCGAAGCAAAGGAGCTGTATGGACTTCAGAAAAATGTGGAATTCCGCGAAACAAGGGGAACTAGACTTGATTTTCCGGATGCAACATTCGACCATGTTCTCAGCACTTCGGTTTTTGAGCACCTTCATCCGAAGGATGTCTCTCGGCACCTGGCAGAAATACACCGCGTACTCAAATCGCGAGGAAAATACATCTTTACTGCACTTACTCCATATATGAGAGGCGATTTTGCACGACACAGCAAAGATCCGCTTCAACGTCAAAAACATGGTTTTCATATCAATGAACGAACGTGGACAGAATTCCGCTCACTTCTACACGCCCATGGGTTTCATGGCCGCACGGACTTCCTGCCAGGACGCTTTAGGCATCGCTTTCCAAAATTGCTCATTCCTGTATCACTTAAAGGCTTGATTGAAAGACATCTGCCGCTGAAGCCATTTGTGTTGCGTGTACTGCGGCTGGACAAGGTGTACATTGTGTCTAGTATAACGTTTCACTAATACATTTACATTAGAACGCATTGGCAAAGTCGAACTTCTTCCAATTATGCACAACAGGAGATTCATTGATTTCTTTTATGCCCAGCAGGATTCTTTCTTTAAGTTCCTGT
>VGSF01000170.1 GCA_016875165.1 Deltaproteobacteria bacterium | reverse complement strand
AGATCCTCCAGAAACAGCCGGAGTGCCTCTGCCGCATCAGCGCTCTTAAGGCGTTTTGAAAACGTGAGATATCGGTTGGCCCAGTATGCGTAGAAGGTTACGTTTTTTTCCGGCGCGAGCTTTCGTGAAAGCAGATATTGCTGAAAATCGGGAAGGGTTTGTGAAGGTAACATTTTCTCTCTCATATAAGTTTCTGCCTATAATATACTGATTCTGCATAATTCTTTTTAATTTCAAAATGTTTGCCCTCTCCCCTCGCGGGAGAGGGCGGGGTGAGGGGGAGGCGCCCAAGTTAAAAAACAGCTTCTCACGGCAAGCCGGCGATGATTCTGCGGAATTCATCTTCGGTGAAGACCCGCATGGTTTCGGTCCGGATGTTGCCCAACGAACCAATGGCCAAAGCGAGCTTTGCTGCCGTTTCATCGTCCGGGCCTTCAGAGATGACAATCGCGTCGTACTGCCCCATGGTTAAGTAAAACTGCTTCAGTTCCCCACCAAAAGCTTTAAAGGCCTTTTTAGCCGCCTCAACTCGATTGGCGCCATCTTTGATTGTTTCCATGCCTTTTTGCGTATAGCGTATTAAGGAAATATAAGTGGGCATTGCCATACCTCCTTTCAATTCTTTGGGGCGCCTCCCTAAAAAATTAGATAGTGTCCATCCAGAAACCCCCTCTCCCCTTGCGGGAGAGGGCTGGGGTGAGGGGAATTAAAAAGGAAGTCTTAGAAATTTTAAACCCTTATCACCCCCACCCTTCCCTCCCCCATCGCAGGGGGAGGGGAAAAGGTGGCTTTCCGGATGAAAAGTAGATAGAAAATACATTATTCCCCTAAAAAAAGTAGGGGAATCCTTTGTGGGTTCCCTAAACGGGCAGCCGCATGGGCTGCCCCTATGGAATATGGTGATTGGTTAATTTTTCCCCCGCCCTAAAGGGGGGTGATTCGAGGAATATTTAGTTAAGAAACGAAAGCCTCCAAAAAGGTATATTTACCTTCTTGGAGGCTTCATATTGGAATCTTCCGAAAACCCTGTTTCAATGGGTATTCCCCTAAAGTTGGGTGCTATTTGGTTGGGTTAATTAAAAACGGGCCGGAAATAAGATGATGTTACCTTAATTAAAATCCCCTATCTTGTCAAGAACATTTTTCGGCACGAATTGACTCAAATTAAATGAGGATAAGGGGACGCCCTTAAGATTCTAAGTTGACAAACCTATTTGGATGTGGTAATTGAAAATGCATGCCAAGATTAGCCCGACTCGACGCCCCCGGCGTCTTGCATCACCTCATGATCAGGGGGATCGAACGCCGAAAGATATTCTGGAACGAGCAGGATCGTGAGGACTTTCTGTGAAATGGGGTCAGGCAATTGTAATAAAGTATTTTTTCTTCCCCCTTTTCTGCAAGTTCATTTCCATGAATTCCACCCTTCCTGCTAAATCCTTATCTCTCTGAAGTAGATTTTCAATTTTTCTCATTCCCAAGCTCACCGTCATGGGCTCCCGTTTAAAATACTGGCCAATATCCTTGACCCGCAAACCGGTCAACTTCCTCGCTAAATAACCAACCAGGTTTCGACCCAATGCCCCCCCCGTTCTCGCGTCAAAGAATAAATCCGGTCTGGCGAAATCCCCATTTGACCTATAACCTCCCGGACTATTTCCTTAAGCGGAATCTCTAAAAGAAAAGGCTCTTACCTCTTCTGCAAACTCTCCACTTTTTCAACAAATTCATCTTCTCCTAAATACCTCTGATCCTTAACTTTATAATATTCCTCTTGATGACCTACACTTAATCCCTCAAGGACAAATGGCCCTCAACGCTCACTTAAATTGACCCACTTATGCCAATAGAATTGACCCACCCTAAAAGTGTATTATTGCGCGCGCAATATGAGAATATTTTCACTCAACTATCTGATTTTTAAGCATTGTGGCTATACCTATGCTTATATAACCTGAAGTACTCCTGCCTGGGTTATTTTTCCTTAGCATAAGTGGGTCAATTCCTATGAGTGTCAAAGCCGTCGCTTCCCTCTAAAAATAGCATTCCTCCTTTCGAAATCGTGCCATGGCCATACGTTCCTATCCGGCACGTCTGTTATTAGGCGCTTAGCGCCTCATTAATACAAACATGTTTGTAAGAAAGAAATGTCTGTCGATAAATCTCCCCTTTCCCCCTTTGCCAAAGAGGGGTTAGGAAGGATTTCAGGTTTTTTCGCTGCCCGCCTGAGGCGGGCCACTTTTTCCGCGCAAGGTCGCGGAAAAAGCATAGCTTACTTAAACAAAGTTTTCTTCTGAAGATCATTCAATTTGCCATTTGATCTCTTCCGGAAATAATCCTGATTAAACCTGACCATCCCCAGTTTTCTTTTTTGGCCCGAGGAGGAAGGCCAGGATTGGGGTTTCCGCCCAATAAATCCCTTGACAAGTCTTGCTGAATTGTGTTACTAAAATGTCATTCGTAATATTATTTGCCACGAAAATACAAATAGTAATACCATGACCAATCCTTTACTGATAAGGAAATAAAGATAGGCAGCGAAGCTATATTTGAAAACCAGAGGGGAAAGGAGACTAAAGGATGTATTGCACGGGATGGATTGGAAGACTTGTACTCGGTACAGTTCTGTTCGTGCCCGCATTTGCTTGGGCCGCACATCCGCTCATTACCGATGATTCGGGGACCCAGGGGAAGGGCAAGTTCCAGTTTGAGCTAAATGCTCAGTATGACCGTGATGAAGAGACCGTTGCTGGTGTACCTACCAAGTCAACAGGCGAACAGGTTGGAGCCACGCTGTCCTACGGGATCATCGAGAACGCTGATCTTGTTCTTAGCCTTGCCTACGTCCGGGGCAAGGTTGAAGAAGACGGAACAACTGTCTACGATGAAAAAGGAATATCGGACACTACCTTTGAGGTCAAATGGCGGTTCTTCGAAAAAGAAGGCTGGAGCTTCGCCCTGAAGCCCGGCTTCAGTTTCCCGACCGGCGATGAAAATAAGGGTCTGGGCACAGGAAGGACCGGATATCATGTTTTCTTAATCGCTTCCAAGGAAGCAGCGGCATGGGCATTTCATGCCAATCTCGGATACATCCGGAACGAGAACAAGGTCGATGAGGAGAAAAACATCTGGCATGCATCTCTGGCCACAACCTATGAGGTCGTCAAAGATTTGAAGGTAGTCGGGAACCTCGGCATCGAACGGAATCCGGATAAAACGTCGGATAATGATCCCGCTTTTCTCATCGGCGGATTCATATATTCGGTTTCCAAGAACTTTGATCTCGACCTCGGCGTGAAATATGGCTTGACTTCGTCTGAGACAGACCTGTCCGTATTGGCCGGAATTGCCTTCAGGTTTTAACTCATACGTTACATAAATCACAACCGCATTCCGTGAAGGAGGAACGACCATGCATATGGCAGATGCTTTAATTTCCCCGGCAGTGGGGACGACGATGTGGGCCGGGACGCTGGCGGCAATCGGGTATGCGTCAAAAAAAATGAAAGAAAATGTCGACGACAGGATGATTCCATTGATGGGGGTCTTCGGCGCCTTCATATTCGCGGCCCAGATGATCAATTTCACGATCCCCGGGACGGGTTCGAGCGGACACCTGGGTGGAGGCATGATCCTGGCCATCATGCTGGGCCCCTATGCGGCCTTTCTCGTCGTGGCCTCGGTTCTGACGGTCCAGGCGCTGTTTTTTGCAGACGGCGGCCTTCTTGCCCTCGGATGCAACATCTGGAATCTGGGTATCTATCCCTGTTTTCTCGCTTATCCGTTGATCTATAAACCGTGGGTGGGGGGCAAGCAGGGTCCCAGGCGAATCCTATGCGCATCGCTGGTGAGCGTTGCCGCTGCCCTGCAACTCGGCGCATTTTCGGTCGTCATGCAGACGCTTTTGTCCGGTAAGAGCGAGCTGCCCTTCGGCTCTTTCGTTCTTCTGATGCAACCAATCCACCTGGCAATCGGTATTGTCGAGGGTTTGGTTACCGCCGGCATCATTAGCTTCGTCCGCAACGCCAGGCCCGAAATCCTTGAAAGCATCTCCGCAGCACGGCCGCTGGGCGCCCAAATTTCTGTAAAAAAAATCCTGGTCACGTTCGCGGTACTGGCAGTTATAACCGGAGGGGCCCTTTCGTGGTTCGCTTCTACCCATCCGGACGGCCTCGAGTGGTCCATCGCCAAGGTCACGGGTAAGGAAGAACTGGCTACCCAGGAGCGCGGGATCACTCTGATCCTCAAGGGCATCCAGGAAAAGACGGCCTTCCTTCCTGACTATAACTTCAGACCGGCTTCCCAGGAAGAAAAAAAGCAGGAGGAATCCTCCCCCTGGCCGGGGATTGAAGCAGGCACTTCGGTGGCCGGTATCGTCGGTGCAGCCATCGTCCTTGGAATCGTCATGCTCATTGGATTGGGAATCAGGTCCTTCAGAGGAAGACATAGATAAATAGGATAAAATCCCCCCGGTGCGAAGCCCCTGTATTCTTGTCGGATCGTATGGTATTCTTCATCTATGGAGGGCACCCTATTTTCCCGGATGAACCATGACGTTTGATGAACAATATTATAACATCGGCCGGCTGGATCGCCTCTCTTACCAGAACAGCCTCGTGCATCGTTTGGACCCGCGAGCGAAGCTGATTGCCACTCTGCTGTTCCTGTTCACCGTTATCTCCTTTTCCAAGTATGAGGTCCTCGCGCTGTTCCCGTTCTTCCTTTTTCCGGCGCTGATGATGACCATCGGAGAGATCCCCTTCCTGTTCATCCTAAAGAAAGTGCTGCTGGTTTCTCCTTTTGCGGTCTTTATCGGCATCTTTAATCCGTTGCTTGATCCAGGGCAGATCTTGGTTCCCCCCGGTTTCACCATGGCGGCGGGTTGGTTTTCTTTTTTCTCGATCCTGCTCAAGTTCGTCCTTACGATCAGCGCGGCGCTCCTCCTGATCGCCACCACTCCTTTTCCCACGGTTTGTCATGCGCTTAGAAGCCTCGGCATGCCGTCGCTCTTCGTCTCGCAGCTCCTCTTCCTCTACCGCTATATTTTTGTGCTCGTGGAAGAAGCGATGCGGATGGTCCGAGCCCGGGACATGCGGTCGTTCGGCGCGAAAGGCACCGGGATCAAGGTTTTCGTTCGTATCATCGGGACCCTTTTTCTCAGGACCCTGGAGCGGGCCGAAAGGATATACTCCGCTATGCTCTCGCGGGGATTCCAAGGGGACATCCCCATCCTCAAACCTACCCATATCAGGGCTATCGACCTCGTATTCGTGGCGACGACCATCTTGTTCCTCGTCGTCTTCCGATTCTACTCCGTCACCGAAGGGGTTGGCCGCCTTGCGCAGGAGCTGTTTCGATGAGCCATCACATTGTTGAGTTCAAGAACGTATTCTATCGCTACCCCGACGGGACTGAAGCGCTCAAAGACCTTTCCTTCAGAATCATCCATGGAGAATCCGTCGGCATTATCGGCGCCAACGGCGCGGGCAAGTCAACACTTCTCATGCAGATGAACGGCTGCCTTATGCCGACAACGGGAACGGTGACCATCGGCGATCTTCCGCTTACCCGGAAGACAAGACAAGATATTCGTAGGAGGGTTGGCCTCATCTTTCAGAACCCCGACGACCAGCTTTTCATGCCGACCGTATATGATGATGTCGCATTCGGTCCTCTCAACCTCGGCCTGGACGAGGCGTGTGTGCGGGAACGCGTTGAAAAGGCCCTGAGCTTGGTTAACGGGCTGGAACTTCGGGACAAACCTCCCCACCATCTATCCGGTGGACAGAAGAGCGCCGTTGCCATTGCATCGGTCATGGCTATGGACCCAGACATTCTTGCCATGGACGAGCCTGCTGCGAGCCTCGACCCGAAGTCGAGACGGTCGCTTATTTCCATGCTCAAGACCTTTAAACATTCCAAGATCATTGCCTCCCACGATCTCGACCTTATCCTGGACGTCTGCCAACGCTGCATAGTGATTAGGGAGGGTACGGCAGCCGCCGACGGCCCTTCAGTAGAAATTCTATCGAATAAGACATTGCTCGAAGAGAACAACTTGGAGCTTCCATTATCACTCCAAAGGCGCCAACTATAGCGATTTCTTGGGGTATGAATAAGGGGACGCCCTTAAGATTCTAAGTTGACAAACCTACTTGGATGTGGTAATTGAAAATGCATGCCAAGATTAGCCCGAATCGACGCCCCCGGCGTCTTGCATCACCTCATGATCAGGGGGATCGAACGCCGAAAGATATTCTGGAACGAGCAGGATCGTGAGGACTTTCTGGATCGTCTCTCAAGGCTACTGCCTGAGACTGATACAGCCTGCTATGCTTGGGTTTTTATTTCGAATCATGCCCATTTTCTTTTCAGGAGTGGGCAAGTT
>VGSF01000169.1 GCA_016875165.1 Deltaproteobacteria bacterium | reverse complement strand
CTCCTCACTCCTCTGTCAGTGACCATCCAAACCTCCTTGTCCAAGAGCTTGGATAGCCTAACATTTAGCCTATGCGAACCGGGAATTTTAATTGTCGTCAGACGGGAATTCTAATTGTCGCTGATCACTCCTCAATTATCTGATTTTTAAGCATTGTGGCTATACCTATGCTTATATAACCTGAAGTACTCCTGCCTGGGTTATTTTTCCTTAGCATAAGTGGGTCAATTCCTATGAGTGTCAAAGCATTCCGAAGGGAGATTACTTTTTCCCCATAATATCGCTGATTTTACACAACTACACGTTGAGTATGTTCGCAAAGGCAAGGAACATAGTGGAATAGTCCTTGCACAGCAACTGCCTATCGGGTTCATCCTGACGGCAATGCTGAAATTTTTGTCGAGCTCAAAGGCAAAGAATGTTCGAAACCAGCTTGTATGGCTGAGCGATTGGCTCAAATAATTGCACCCCATTTCTTTCATCAAATTTGTTTTCCCATAGGGTCGAAAATCGTCCATTGTCCCAGCCGAAGGCGGTCGTCCTTCGGTTTCTAAAGTCTGAAGTCTAATGTCTGCTGCCTGCTTTGAACTTGCGCCCTGTAAAGAAATTCCTAAATTCATGGACTGACCCCTTCCTTACCCACAACGATGGTAAAAGGGGAGTGATCGATGAAAATAGAATATGACAAGGAAGTGGACGCCCTGTATATTAGACTGCAGGAAAAAACTGTAGCTCGAACCCGGGAAATAGAAGAAGGGCTGAATCTTGACTTGGATGAGGAGGGAAAGCTGATTGGGTTAGAGGTATTGGATGCCACAGAACGCTATAATCTATCGGATATTTTTAACATAGCAACCGAGAATTTAATTCTTGAAGAAAAATTGATGAAGCAGGTGATCTAAAATTCAGTAGCCGGCATCCTGTTTTCTAAAACTTGTGACCTTTAAGTTTCTTCGAGCTTCCTAGTCCCAAAGGGACGGTTTTCCCTCTTCCTTCTTGTTTTCATTCGTCCATCGTCCGAGCGAAGCGATCGTCCTTTCGTCCATCGGTACTTACTGATTCTGAAATCCGGGATCACTTCTCATCGATTTCCAATATGAAACCAAACAAACCAGACAAACCAAAGAAACCAGAGAAACCAAATACGTTAATGCAATACTTTATTATCATTGCCGGACCCCAGGACACACATAATGTGACTTGTAAGTAATGCAACGTATGCAACAACGTCCCCAAAGTTCCCACGCAGGGTGAGAAATAGGGAAATAAGTGATGAGCAGCTAAATGAGGCCGTTCTTGGATTCGAAGAACAGCTTCATTTTTTCCATGTCGAACCTTTAGGGCAAGCAATCCTAAGAGAAGCGGAAATATTATTGAAGAAGTATGGAAAAAGGAGGAGGCTCAGGTCTCTTGATGCTCTGCAGATGGGAACATTTAGTTTGATTTCAGAGAGAGGTTGGTACTTTGTGGCGGCTGATGATATTCTTTGTGAAATTGCAAAAGATATGGGGTTTGCGGCCATAAATCCGCTTCAAAGATAAAGAATTTTGATCAACCCGATGGCTTCGTTTGGCAATCTTCCATCTTTGCTCTTTGATCCATGCTCTCTACGCCTTTGATCCATTTCCATTCCGCATCTGGGCCATCTTCCTTCTGTTTTTTGCCTCTTTGGCACTATTCTATCAGCCCTTTTCTCTTTGCTCATTGGTGTGCATTACGAGAGACTGTAACTTCTTACAAAGGGGTTTTTGGCCTTAAAAACGTGGATGTAAGGCTAGAAAATCTCTTTTTGGGGACATATCTTTTTGATTATCAATAAATTAGCCTGGTCCGACCCGGAAAGATATTGCATGCCCCTTTTAGTAGGACCAGATCTACGCTCTTAGCTCTCGGCCCTTTGCTCTTTTTTCTTCGCTCTCCGGTCACCCATGAATTGTTGAATTATTTAAGGGCGTCCCGCTTTCCACACCCACACTGACATTTAACTTCAAGACGTCGCTCCAGGCCGATGGATAACTTCCATAATCTTTAATGTTTCGTTTTTGCCTTTTGCCCTTTTTCCTTCGCTCTACGCTCTTAGCTCTCGGCCCTTTGCTCTTTGCAATTTCTGCACGGACGTCCCCAATTTACATCGACAAAAGAGAGGAAATGTGGTAAACGTTGTAAGAAGTGCGAATTAGGCTGACTTGGAGGCAAGCGATGGAAATAGAAAAAATCAAAAAAAAGTATAAGGATGAATGGCTGCTGATTAAAATTACCGTAGCAGATGACAAAGACCAGCCAATAGAAGGGGAAGTGCTGCTTCACAGCAAAAGTAGGGATGAAGTCTATGAGGCTCAAAAAGATCTTAAGGATGATCTATATATAACCTACTCAGGGGAATTACCGAAGAAAGGCTTTGCGGTGGCCTTTTGTGGGTAATATTATCAATGCCTGACCCCAAAACCGTTATCAATGCCTGACCCCAAAACCGCTTCTTTTGGGATTTATTTTTCCTGACACTCACCCTGGCACTGACACTTTCTTTTAGTCTTCCATGTCAAGAAAATAGACCTGGTCCTGGTTTACTCCTTGACAATTCTGCCCCGGCAAGGCATACTTATTTCTGCAAATAATCATTTTTGATTATATATAGAAACGATATGAATTTCACCGAGTTTAAAGAAAAGTTCCGCGAGCTGCCATTGATTTCTGGCCGGTCCGTCGTAACCGCAGCGGCGGGAGATCGCCAGATTATCCGTAACCAGCTCGCCCGCTGGGGGAAAAATGGGCATATTATCCAGCTTAAGCGCGGCGTGTATATGCTTAACAAAAACGACCGGAAGCTCCACCCCAGCCGCTTTTTCCTGGCCAATCAGCTCCTGTGGCCATCTTACGTGAGCCTCGAATCGGCGCTTGGCTATTACGGCCTTATCCCGGAGGCGGTAGCGGACGTTACCTCGGTTACCACCAAAAAAACCAGCCGATTCAACAACCCGATTGGCCGGTTTGTCTATCAGCGCGTTAAGCCGGATGCCTTCAGGGGGTACCGGTCTTATAAGGATGAAGCCGGGCTCGATTGCCTGATTGCCGAGCCGGAAAAGGCTGTAGCGGATTTTTTGTACCTCAATGGGCGAAGATTCAAAACCAAGGCCAAAGACGTTTTTAGGGAGTCGTACCGGTTTCAGAACACCGAGCGCCTTAGTCAGCGCAAGATTCTTTCGTTCGTGAGTTTTTTTGAAAACAGCCGTCTCGATGCGGCTGCCCGCGAATTCTGCGAGTTCATCAAGGAAGAGAAAGCATGATTGAGCTCATCAAACAGCAATTAACCAAGAGTATGTCGGATGAGGAAAAACTCAACCGCTGCCGTGAGCTTGTTCAGCTTCTCTGCCTGAAGATCTTGGATGAGCATAAGTTCTTTGATCATTTGGCTTTCACCGGCGGCACAGCGTTAAGGGTGGTTTTCGGGATGAGGCGGTTTTCCGAGGACCTCGATTTTTCGCTGGCAAAAAAAGAGGGTTATTCGTTTTCCCGGATGAATGATGATGTGCTGAAAGCTCTTGCCTTAGCAGGCCTGAAGGCGGAATCAAAGCCCAAGGCCGAAAAAACCGTTCATAGCACCATGCTTAAATTTCCCGGCGTGTTAAAAGAAATCGGCCTTTCGTCGCTTGGGAGCCGGAAACTCTCGGTCAAGCTGGAAGTCGATACGAACCCTCCGAGAGGGGGACATGTTCAAAACCGGATTATCCAGAGGGTGTATGCTTTTAACGTGGCGCATTTTGACCTGTCTTCAATGTTTGCCGCCAAACTGCACGCTTGTTTTTACCGGACCTATGTAAAGGGCAGGGATTATTATGATTTTATCTGGTATATGGGTAACAAGGTAAAGCCGAACTTCACCCTGTTAAATAACGCTATTGCCCAGACGCAAGGGCAGAATCCGGCTATTGATGAGGGAACTTTCAGGGAGTTCCTTCTGAAAGGCATAGAAAAGATTGATTTCAAAGCGGCCCAAAAGGACGTGGAACGCTTCCTTGAGGATAAGAGCGAACTTCGCCTTTTTGACACCAAACTCATCAGGAGCAGCATTGAGTCGGTGTATTGAGAAGAAGCTATGAGCGAAAAATAGAACCGTCCCGGACGTCATTATAAAACGCTTCCGGCGGTGTTTAGAGGGTCTGGAGCTATGTAATGGTTTTGAAGGCTCTGGATAATATATGATATCCCTTTTGATAAATGGATGCAGAAGCCCCTCCGTTCAGCCGCTAATTGAAATTCGTCGCTCCAGGCCCATGGATAACTTCCATTGAAAATGCAAGCATGATCATGGTTTTTGCGAAAGATAACCTGATCCCTGAAGATGTAAAAGAACAAATTCTCCAAGATCTATATGAATTATGTAGGATGATTACAGCTTTTTCCCGAAGTCTCAAGAGTAAGGAGTAGTAAGCTCTATGCTCTCATCTCTCTGCTCTTAACTCTCATCTCTTCCCTCTCTACTCTCCGCTCTTAGCCTTTTGCTCTTTGCCCTTAGCTCTCGGCCCTTTGCTCTTTTTTCTTCGCTCTCAGCTCACCCCTGAATTATTGAATTATTTAAGGGCGTCCCGATTTCACGTCCCGCTTTCAGCCGCAAACTACCTTAAGAGATTGAACGAAAAATAAGTGGAACAAAATAATAGAATCTGTTATATTGTCCTTAGGCCATTCAATAAAAAAACCAGCAACGCTCTTTTAGGCGGAGAAGTGGCCGATAAAATTCATTTTTATCTCTTTTGTCGGGTGCCTGTAACCGAGAGGGCGGGAGCGGGTCATAAATATGGGCTTAAGGTCTGACAAACAAGCTCAAAGGGCAACGCGCAAGGCCCAAGCCGGAAGAGCAGAAGAGCCCTCGGTCTTTTACAATGGTGTGCCATTTCTTCCATCGTCCCAGCGAAGCGGTCTATCCTCTTCCCTCTGTCTTTATCGCATGTACGCATGTGGACCAAGCAAAAAGAAAAATACTTTATTACGATTGCCTGACCCCATTCCCACAAGCCCCAACAATCAATGATATGGAGGATAGGATGAAATTTAAAGTAATTATTACTTATGATGCTGAATATGATGGATATGTAGTTGATGTCCCTGAACTTGTAGGGTGCATGAGCCAAGGTAAGACAATAGATGAGGCATTAGAAAATATTAAAGATGCGATAAAAGGCTGGATAGAAGTGGAAAAAAAACATGGAAGATTCGACCTTGTTGAGCCCAAGGAGGTTTTTTTAGGGGAGGTAACAATATAAGTGGGGATCCTATCCAATATATCTGGTAAAGCGGCAGTTAAAATATTTCAGAAGTTTGGTTACCATATAGACCATCAAACGGGGAGCCATATAATACTTTATCACGATTCACGGCCCACCCTTTCAATCCCAGATCACAAGGAATTAGCTCCGGGACTACTGAGAGGGCAGATCAGAAAAAGCGGTTTAACAGTTGACGAATTCTTAAAGGCAAGATAACTTTTCTCCTTCCTCGACACATTTTTGCATTAACGCAGTGACTCAATGACCCAATAACTTAATGACCCATTGACCGGATAAACGAGATCAACCAAATGGACCAGACCGACCAAACAGACTGAATAGACGAGATTGACCGGACAGGCCAGAATAATGAAAAATGAAGATGTGACACTCAAAACCTTAACCCCGCAGAGAAGTTTAGAAAGTGAACGTTTTCAACAACGTCCCCATCCTTGCCACTGGTCAACAGATTCCTAAATTCATGGACTGACCCCTTTTCTGATAAACCAGACAAACCAGACAAACCAAAAAAACCATTCCAATGAAAATAACCAGGTTCGAAGACCTTGATTGTTGGTTAGAAGCAAGAAAACTGGTTAACATGCTATATGATTCGATCCGCCAGGGAAAATCCTTTCAAAATGACTACCGGTTGAGGGATCAGTGCATCGGCGCCGCGATCTCAACCATGGGAAACATACCCGAAGGATTTGCCCGAAGATCGAACCGAGAGTTCATTCAATTCTTGTTTATAGCGGTTTCTTCTGCTGCCGAATTGCAATCTCATATGTACGTCGCCCTCGATCAGAATTACGTTTCCCAACAGATTTTCAAGGAAATTTACGATCAGGCCGGCAAAACCTCCCGACTCATCTCCGGCCTCATAACCTATTTGCGCAATAATGAACGCAACTATAAACGAAACAAACCAGCCAAACCAAATAAACCAGACAAACCAGAGAAACCAGAGAAACCATGTCACCGCCGCTTAAAAGTGGATCCACCCACCGGTGAAAAACGGACCCGTCTGATCGTTTTCCTGCCGGGTTTGCCTGCCGATTTTTGGACCCACCTGATTAGCTTCCTTTTTGCCTGAGTGGTTTAGCCTTTAAAGATCCGTTAGAATC
>VGSF01000168.1 GCA_016875165.1 Deltaproteobacteria bacterium | reverse complement strand
GCCGGAAGGCAAAACTCATGACCCAGCCCACCACAAAAGCCATGGCAAGGGCCGAAAGGATGCGGACAATCACCATCTCGGTCCCCAGGATGGCTCCGGTATAGACCAGGGCCAGAATGTTGGCTGCCGGGGCCACCCATAAAATGATAAAGGCCGCCCCGATCCCGCTTCCCCCATAGTACAAACCGCTGGAAACCGGGATTACCGTGCAGGAGCAAGCTGCGACAAAAAAACTTCCGCCACTGGCCAAAGCAAAGGATTTCAGTTTATGAACAGCGCTCCCTAAATAATAAATGATTGTTTCCTTAGAGACGAAAGTGACCATGGCTCCGGCTAAAAGAAATGCCGGGATCAAACAAGTGAGCACATGGAGGGCGATGTAATCCTCCAGTGCCTCCAAGCCTGCATAGATCAATTCCGAAATGAACATGAAGGTTATCTTCCTTTGGCTATGCAGTTTTAAATTTGGGCCAGGAGTCTTCCCTGTTCTCTAATCTGTTTTTTCAAGATGGCGCTGATTCTGTCTAATATTTGGAAAATTTCCGGATCTCTCACTTTAACCATTACCTTCACCCCATCCTTGCGCGTGCTGATCAGATGGCTCTTTTGCATCACGGAGATATGCCGGGAGATGTTGGACTGTTCTCCGTTGATCGCCGGGACGATCTCACAGATACATCTCTCCCCTTCGCGCAGGCACTCCAAGATCTTCAGGCGGGTAGGCTGAGCCAGGGCTTTCAAAACTTCGGCCTTTAATTCCAGCACTCTCTCTTTCATAGAATCCATCCATGAATATATGATTAAATAATCATATATTTTCAAAATAAGGAATGTCAACAGAAATTTTCGATGACTGCTCCTGCCTTCACCATCAATGATGGCGAAAATCTTCGATTCGAGGCGATCTTATCGCAGGCAGTTTCGTCATTTCGGGCGCTTAATTTCCTGGAGGTAGGATAGATAATTACCTTTTTGTGCTTCCCTAAGGCCAGAACCTCAGCAGGCTGTAGACTCGTGAGTTCTGTCTCATGGTCCACGACTTTTTATACCTGATAAAAAGTGTACCCTATAGTTGCAAAAAAGTTGAGGTCAAAATGATTTGTCGCGCAGTCCTGAGCTTTTAAAAAATGGTTTTCATGATAAAGCCAAGAACCCACTGGTGGTGAATTTTACCTGCCATTCGAAATTTTCCCCTCCCCCTTCCCCTCTCCCCCGGTTTCGGGGGAGAGGGCGGGGTTAGGAGGGCAGGTTGCCGGTATTTTTTATGCAATGTTTAGGTGTACCTTGAAATAGAAACTGATAATCGGGAGGTTTTCAATGAGCTGAGAGCGGCAAAACTGCATCCAAACGATATATTTTCTTAGAACAACCGTAGTTCCAATTTCCATAAAAATTATACTTAACAAAATTTCGGGGTTCTGCACGTTAGCAGTACAGATTATTCGGATAAATTAAAAGGAAATTAATTATCTGCGGTTACCTGCGTCAATCTGCGCCCTATGAAATTTAAGAACAAAAGGGGAGATGGCTAAGAACCAGATGTTAAGAGCAAGGGTTGAAAAGCTCATTCTTCCATTTAAGCAAGAGCCAAGAGTTACCCCTTTTGCGAAAATTGAATTATTTAAGGACTTCCCCTTCTACTCCCCCTTTTATTACAAAAAAGAAATAAAAAAAACTCTTGACAATTTTTAGAAAATGAAATAGTCTTCGTAACGTAAGTGTGAAAAATATTTCATGAAAAAATATTTTTGATACTTATAATTTATTATCAAATAACAAAACAATTTTAGCAACAATTACAATTAACTCTTACGAATTCATGGCTAATGATGATTGATTTTGCTACAAAGAAAGTTTTTTTTAAAAAGACTTGGGTCTTTCTAAGTATCGGGATTATTCTATTGTTCATTGTATTTCCAATCTATCTTCACCTGTCCGCGTTTGATGATTGGGATATTTCTATATACTCGTATTTTAAAGTCACCAACCAGGTCGATTCGGTAGCAACAGTAAAACATGAAAAGAAGATTTTAATCACCACCTTTGTGGTTAAACAAAATTCAGAAGTCAATCCTTTGTTTGAATGCACTCCGCATTTCTCTCTCTGCGTCTTAGCCCCATGTTCAAGACCTCTATTCCTTCGTTGTTAGAGATAACCCTTCCCTTATTCCCTGATCAATCCATTCACTCGATTTTTTAGCTTTGGGACAGATTCAATTCGAACTAACGTGAAAAACAAATGTTTTCAGTTTCGCGCATGCAATTTTTCGCATGCAACTCTTTTCGTCCTGGAAGAGAAAGAAGCTGGTCATGGCGAAAATGCTTCATGTTATCTATGAGGAGGAGTAGGTAACATCGGCGCCATCGTCAAGGATATTGGCAAGACGGAACTAAGATAAATCACAGGCTTGGTCGTTGTCTTTGCAGCCATTGGTCTCATCGTGTATCGCGGCAGGCAATTGGGGGAAGAAGCCGCAATTTTAAAAAGGCCTCAATTCAAAATTCAGCACAAGGAGGTGGAAAATGTTTTGGAAAAGTAAAGAAACTAAGGAAGGGGAGGTAAAGTTGCCGGGACCCAAGGGGATACCTGAGTTTGTGGGTAGATACATGGTAGTTCAAATGAAAATGGACCCAAATTGGGTATGGACACTCAAGAGTGTGGTTCGCCCAGCAGGGAAAAAGAATGCATTTTATTGCCGGGTTTTTGCTGAGGGCCAAGTAGCCCAGGCGGGTGCCCGAGTAAAAGATTGGACCTCGCTCGATGAACATCCAGAGCTTTTGCTGTGGGAAGGTTATTTTGATAAGGAAACAGGGGAGGTCCGTCCGGAGAAGTTAGTAAGGCCTTCCAATTCTTCTGGTTAAAGCCTAGTGGGACAATCCGTATCTCCAATTTGCGTTTCGGCGCGCAATTTAATTATGGGACAGCAAAGGGGAGGATGAAGGGCAAGAGAAAAGGGGGCGTAAAAATGTTCTGGAAGAAAAGGCCATTGGAAGAGGAGGCAAAGAAAGAGAAACTGCTCGGGCCAAAAGAATTACCGGGGTCAGTGTAAAACCATTTGGTTGCCGAGATAAGAATGGACTCCGAGTGGTTACGCTTTCTCGAAGCTGTGGTGCAAAACAGTCCCAAAAGGGAAAGGAGGTGCAGAGATGTTTTGGAAAAAGAAGAATGAGGAACCGAGGGAAAAGAAATTATCACCGAAGGAAGTTATAATCAACCAGATTGAGCAACTCATTCCGGGGAAGGCGCTCTGCTATAAGCTGCCAGAAACTTATGGGGGTTGGTTGGCTGCCGTAGAGCTGAATCCCCATTACCCCCAAAAAGGAAAAAGATATGTCATGAGCACAGAAGAAATGGTAGATAATAAGCCGAGTGGAAAAAGAAGGCGCCTTTGGGATTCTAATAAGCCAAAGGGCCTAGCTGCATGGATAATAGATCGGAATGGTGTAATGTTCAGTTGAACCAGGGAATTAGATAGACTGCATCCAGAGGCGATGTCCATGCTGACTGAATACGCTTTCTCAATGTTACTGGTCGGACCCTTCTCATTTACGAAGGAGGAAAATTTGAGCTGAAGAACACGATTCCAAATTTTGTAACAGTTTAGTACCTATTTTGCAGGCCGGCCATCGAGACATCCGGTTGAATTGTCATACAGCGCAGCCTGAGCCGTTGCCGTAGAGAAAACGGGTCGAACACGGGGGAACATAGGGTTACTCATCGCTAATAAGGTGTTTTCTTTGCCCTCATCCCTTGTTCAGTTCTCCCATCAAGGTAGCCACTTCCTTTTGGAGGGTAGGCAGGATCGGTATTGCCGTTCCACAGCCGAGCGGAGCATGAGGTCAGTAGAATGGTTTTCCCGGCCGTAAATTGAAGCAAGAACGCAGCCGGGGTCACCCATTTCACAACAGGACGTCCCCAAAAGCTTCATATCGCTGCAAGATTCAGGTGTTAATTTGCCACTACGCCCCTAATTCGCTATTTGAAGAGCTACTAATGAGTCCATAATTGACCAGACATATTTTCCCAAAATCTCACCTCACCCCTCTTCTCCAAAGAGGGGGAATTCCTCCTTTTTTTAAAGGGAGGGCAGAAGGGATTTAATCTTCAGTGTCTATACAATTATGGCCTGACTAATAATTCACTATTCAACGGACTGTCGCCCAAACCCATTTGGGGCAGTAAAGCGATTCTTCATCAAAATCAAGTTGGAATGAAATTAATCGGTTGCGATTGCCTGTTTTCAGATGATTTCTCAATAAAGGCCAGGAAATTCATTTGGGCAACAGCCCGTCAAGATGTGACCCCATATACACTTGGGCCAAAAGCGATGTGGCGAGAAATGGCAGGAGCTAATGGATCTTATGAATTACGAGAGCCCACAGACGATTATGAAGCTGTTTTTGACACCCAAAATGGGGATTTAAGGCAAAAAAATACCTTCTTTTGGGACATATCCATATGAAATTCAATCAGTTAGCCGGGTCCGACCCGGAATGGGGGAATTCCCCTCCAGCCTGGGGAGGGGAGATATGGAGTTTTCTTTACTTAGCCTTGTATATACTCTTGCCGCCGATAATGACTTCCATAACCTTAATATCCCTGATCCTCTCAGGGGGTACTTCGAGAGGGTTCTCGGCCAGAATGGTGAAATCCGCCAGTTTCCCCACTTCGATGGAACCTTTGATCTTCTCATCGAAGGTCTGCCAGGCCGCATAGTTGGTTACCCCTCGCAAAGCTTCCTCTGGGGTCAAGCAATATTCCGGCCCTAAAACTTCTCCGCCGGTTGTCACCCGGTTGACTGCAGCAAAAACACAGAATAGGGGCGATACAGGCGTTACCGGGCAATCGGAGTGGATGCTGAACTTGATCCCCCGTTTCAATGCTGATTTCAGGGGGCTGATTCTCCTGGCCCGTTCCGGGCCAAGGAAAATGGCATTGTGCCGGTCTCCCCAATAAAAGGTGTGGGAGACAAAGAACGAGGGGGTTACACCCAATTCAGCCATGGTATCCAGTTGGTCTTCTCGGACAGTCTGACAGTGTTCTATGCGGTGGCGGGCGTCGGGGCGGGGGTATTCTTTCTGGGCCAGAAGGTAGGCTTCGAGAATGGCATCGATGGCCGCATCTCCGTTCCCGTGGGCCGCGATCTGGAAACCCGCTTTGTGAGCGGCCATAACCAACGGGTTAAGGAACTCGGGGGGTGTTACCGGGTAGCCTCGGAAATCCTTGTCCCCCTTGAAGGGAATATAATAGGGTTTGCCCAGCCACCCCGTATATCCCTGAATGGATCCGTCTACTATGATCTTGGCCGGGCCGATCTTCAAGCGGTCGTTTCCGAATCCGGTCAGGAACGAGGGGCTCTTGCCCTCCGGCCCCAGCAGAAAATGAACACCGATCATCATGGTCATACGGAGATGTAAAATGCCCTCATGGACTGCTTTCTGGTAGGCGACAATTTCAGCCGGGCTTCCAATCCCGGGAAAATTGACCCCCGCATCGCTGCAGGATGCGACTCCTACTTTTAGGTATTGCTCTGCAGCCGTTGCCATCCCTTCGATCCGCTTTTCCATGCTAATGGGAGGGAGAAGCCTGGCCACCAGGGACTGAGCCGGCATCTCCTCCAGAACTCCATCCGGATCACCTGTTTGAGGGTCTTTGCGGATAACGCCACCAGGCGGCTGGGGAGTGTCCTTCGTTATACCCGCCATCTCAAGCGCCCTTGTATTGGCTACACTTAAATGCCCGGAAACATGAACGATCAGGATGGGGTGCTCTATCGAAACTTTGTCCAGGTCATATCTCGTTGGATGCCTCTTTTCCGCAAGAAGCGTATCATCATAACCCCGACCATAAATCCATTGCCCTTTAAGCGTTTTGTTAATACTGTCCCGAAGCGCCTCCATCAGTTCATTCATATTTTTGATGTATCCAACCGGGGGGCTCTGCAGATTGACCGAGCACCGGGCCAGTACCCCGTACATACCGAAGTGGTTGTGGGGTTCGTTAAGGCCCGGGACCAAAGTCTTCCCCTCTAAATTCACTATTTTCGTCTTGGGCCCAGCAAGCTTTTTGATTGATTCCGATGAACCCACAGCTACGATTCTATCTCCCAGAGTGGCCACTGCCTGGATTTTGGGGTTTCCTTCATTCATCGTGATTATTTGGCCATTCAAAGACACAACATCGGGGAAAAGACCATTTTTATCTTCCATCTCTTTCTCCTTTCGTTAGCGCTAGGGCATGATCTTTAAAAATGATAACCAAGAAGGAGGAGTAAGGCAAATTAATAAATCTATCTGCCCGATCTACCTTGAACAAAAGAAAAAACCCCTTTTAAAAGTTCTGGTAGTGTAAACTATTTTGTGTGAAATCAAAAAGGGCTAAAAAAGAGGCGCAACTCCTGTAAATTATTAGTAGTGTAGAAAAAAGGAGATCTGTTTAGTAAAATAGCCCTCTTTACGATAGAGAATATCATAAAAGGGGGCTAAGTGGGAAACGCTTATTATCAGAAACAGGAAGTCACAATAGAATTTGATTGTAGCTTTACAGTCAAAGTCTTGG
>VGSF01000167.1 GCA_016875165.1 Deltaproteobacteria bacterium | reverse complement strand
CCAATGCTTTGAGAGAGAATTGAAACCGGGCAAATTTAAAATTCTGGAGGGAGCTTTCCATGCCTCTAAGCTTTCCTACAGAGGTTTTAGACAAGCGACTGATTTTGGATGGTAATACAGCCTACATAAATACATTTGTTGTGTCAACAAAATCTTCGCTAACACAAGGTCTTTTTGAAGAGCTGGCCCATTTTTCCTGCCGGCCGCCCTTTCTTAAGGTCATTTTTTACGGGCATAAAGACTAACCATCACCATGCAAATCCGTAATTTGGCTCTTGACATCTTCTTGGATGCTCAGTTTACAATGAGTTTAGGCAATTTTTTAATTAAATACTCAAGTGATCTAAAGAGGAAAAGGGTGTGGGCATGAATTTGATTGAGGTAGATCTTGAAAAAATCCGCCCGAATCTCCGCCTCATCTACCACCTAGAGTCTCTTGAAATGTTAGGCCGCCTCATTCTCTCCCGCGGCCAGGTTGACCCCATTCAAGTTTGGTTTGATGGGGAGTACTTTCGGATCTGGGATGGCGAGAAACGATGGAGGGTGTGCAAGATGCTGGGAATCAGGCGGGTGAAAGCCCTTCTCGTAGAATTTTCTGAGGACCAGATTTTCAACGATCTACTCAAATAAGTGTCAGTGTCAGTGGAAGTGTCAGTAAAAGCGTGATCGCGAAAAGCTTTTACCCCTTGCGCCTTACGGCTTCTTTAAAACCATGCATATTGTCTGTTGCCTCAAACAAGTGCCTGATACCGCGGAAGTGAAGATCGACCCTCAGACGAACACTCTAATTCGTTCCGGGGTGGAGTCTATTTCTAACCCCTTTGATATGGTGGCCCTGGAGGCCGCTCTTCGCCTGAAAGAACGGTATGGCGGGCAGGTGACCGCTCTCAGCATGGGTCCTCCCCAGGCCGAGCAGGTGCTCAGGGAAGCATTGTCCCTGGGAGCCGATGAGGCCATCCTTCTTTCAGACCGTTCTTTTGCCGGGGCGGACACTCTGGCCACGAGTTACACATTGGCTAAAGCCATTGAAAGATTCAACCTGCATCATCCCGTTGACCTGATCCTTTGCGGAAAGCAGGCGATTGACGGAGATACAGGCCAGACCGGGCCAAACATAGCCACCCGCCTGGGCTATACCCAGTTGACCTATGTGGTTGAGGTGCAATGGCTTGACCAAAGTAAACGCCAAATACAGGTCAAGCGAAAAGTGGAAGGGGGGGCGGAGGTAGTCCGGGGACCTCTGCCAGCCTTGTTAACTGCCGAATTAGAGCTGGCCAAGCCCAGAAGAGCTTCCCTTCTCCTGCTGATCAATTCCCTCCGGTCGGAGGTAAAGGTTTGGAAGGTCGAGGACATTCAGGCAGATATTCAGAAAGTGGGTCTAAAGGGTTCCCCTACCTGGGTGAAAAAAATCTTCTCCCCGCCCATACGGGAAGGAGGGCCCAAGTTCTACGCTCAGGAAAATCTTCAGGGTGCTGTGGAACAATCCCTGGAGATCCTCCTGGCCGACAAGGCATTCACAGAAAAACTTTTTACCAGTTTGGGAGAGCTCAGTGCCCAGGAATAAAAAAGGATTTGAAATAGCTGAAATTATCCCCGACAATTGTATCGGCTGCCAGATATGCACTGGGGAATGCCCGGTGGGGGCCATCCAGATGACCGCAGAGGGGGTAGCGGCCATCGCAGCGGAAGTCTGCATAGGGTGCGGAAAGTGTTCTGAAGTCTGCCCGGTTGGAGCTATTCGCTTCGAGAAGAAAAGGCGGCAAAAACCCGCTCAGGAAATCCAAAGGCCGGTCACGGACGACCTTGCTGAATACCGGGACGTAGCCATTTTTATAGAAGTAACTAACGGTCAGGGAGCCCCTGTGTCCTGGGAGTTAGTGGAAAAAGGGAAGGAGTTGGCCGAAAAGCAAAAGGCCAAGGTATTAGGGCTTCTCCTGGGATACCAGGTTGATAAAATTGCCCAAGAGGCCATTGCTTATGGTTGCCATGAAGTCCATGTAATCGATGATCCCCTGCTGAGTGGCTATCTCTCCAAAACTTACGGGAAAGCCCTAACGGATCTGTGCCAAAGAGTCCGGTCGGAGATCCTCCTGATCGGAGCCACCCTTCTGGGGAGAGATCTCTCCGGCATCGTGGCTACCCGTTTGAATACAGGCCTTACCGCCGATTGCACAGCGCTGGATATTGATGAAGAAAAAGGCTATCTCTTAATGACTCGGCCCACTTTTGGCGGCAATATAATGGCCACCATCTATTGTCAGTATCATCGACCCCAGATGAGCACCGTGAGGCCAAAGGTCATGAAGGCTGCCGAAAAGAACCCAAACCGCAAAGGCGATATTCACTTTCACTCCTGGGATCCGCCCGGGGGAGAACTTTCCCGGGTCGTCGATTTTATAAAAGAGGTTCCGCAGATAGGCCGGGTGGACATAGGCCATGCTCCGGCCCTGGTCGTTGCCGGAAAGGGCGCCTGTGATCGCGCCTCTATGCCCATGCTTAAGGAGCTGGCCGATCTGTTAGGTGCGGTGGTGGCCTGTTCCCGGCCGGTGGTGGAATCCGGCCTGATGCCCTACGAACGACAGGTGGGCCAGACCGGGAAGACCGTAGCCCCCAACTTATACATTGGCGTAGGGGTTTCAGGGGCAGTTCAGCATCTGGTGGGCATGCAGGGTTCTGAAAAAATATTGGCCATCAATTCAGACCCGCAAGCCCCGATCTTTCGTGTTGCTGATGTAGGCCTGGTGGGGGACTATTTGCAGGTAGTTCCGGCGCTGATTGCCGATCTTAAGAAAAGGATGGGGAAAAATTTCACCGCGGAGAGCGCAAAGAACGCAGAGAAAACTATATTGGCAAAATAAAATTAAAAAATATACGCTCGCCATCGGGCAGTCGAATTTTTGTTTTTGCATGATTATTTTTTTGTTTTTTCATTTCTGATGTATCTTCTCTGCGTTCTCGGCGATCTCTGCGGTTAATGTCTTTTGAAACGGGATTCAGTTAATGGAAGAGGCTTTTGATGTGGCCATCGTCGGAGCAGGACCAGCCGGTATCGCGGCGGCATGTTGCCTCGCTGACCAAGGTGTCAAGACCATCGTAATAGAGCGTGGAGAATACCCCGGAGCCAAAAATATCTCCGGGGGCGTCCTCTATGGACACGACCTGGCCCGGATCCTCCCGGATTTTGATAGAAGAAACTGCCCCATTGAACGGAACATCATAGAATCGAGAATCTGGTTTCTCTCGAAGGATGGAGGGTATAGTCTTTCCTACCGGGACAGAGCCTTCGCCAAAGAAAAGAAACTTAATTCCTTCACGGTAGGAAGGGCCAAATTTGACCGTTGGTTCTCCGAGCAGGCCAGGGAAAAGGGCGCTCTGGTGGTCTGTGGAACGGTAGTCACAGACCTGCTGCGGGATCATCACCACCGGGTGATCGGGATTAGGACTGACCGCGCAGACGGGGACGTCCTCTCCAAAGTAGTCCTCCTAACTGACGGGATCAATTCCCCTCTGGCTGCGAAAACAGGATTCCGGCCGGAGCCCGGACCCCATCAGGTTGCTCTGGCCGTGAAAGAAGTGATCGAACTTTCTGAAGAGGTAATTCAGGAACGCTTCAACGTGGGGACGGGTAACGGGGTAACCATCGAAATTGTGGGCGAGGTTACGCAGGGAATGGACGGGGTGGCCGTGATCTACACCAACCGGAAATCCCTGTCTCTTTGCCTCGGGGCAAATCTGGCAACCTTTTCCCGGCAGAAAGTTCGGCCTTATGAAATGATGGAAAGCTTCAAGGAGCATCCCATGGTTGCCCCCCTGATCCAGGGGGGAAAACCAGCGGAATACATGGCCCACTGGATTGCTGAAGGGGGATATGACGCCATCCCCCGGCTTTGCGGGGATGGATTTCTTATTGCCGGGGATTCGGCTATGTTATTCAACGCTCTCCACAGGGAAGGGTCCAACCTGGCAATGATTTCAGGACGGTTTGCCGCCGAAGCGATCCTCGAGGCCCGGGAAAAAGGAGATTTCGGTCGCAACGGTCTTTCCGGATACCTCTCCAGGCTTCATAATTCTTACATCTTCAAAGACTTAAAAAAATATAGGAAATTTGGCCGGTTTCTGCACACTCATGAAGAAATCTTTACAACCCTGCCAGCCTGGACCAGTCTGGCGGCCAGGGAGATGCTCACTGTCAACGGCGTGCCTAAAAAAGATAAACAGAAGGCCCTGTGGCGGGAATTTAGAAACCGCACTTCTCTCCTTAGGGTTCTCAAGCTTCTGTGGGAGGGGTGGAGAGGCGTAACCTGAGCATGAAAGTAGAGGATAAACTTTTTTTGGACAGGTTCCGGGTAAACGAGGAACCCCACCTGCGCATAATTGATGCCTCACTGTGCTTAAGAGAATGCCCTGACCAGCCATGTCTCTACTTCTGCCCGGCAAATGTGTACAGGCTGGAAAAAGACCACATCAGCGTGGCCTACGAAGGATGTCTGGAATGCGGGTCCTGCCGCATCGCCTGTCCCCATCTCAACATCGAGTGGCGGTTTCCCCTCGGAGGCTATGGCATCAGTCATAAGTTTGGATAAACAAAAATAGGTTATGGGTTAGGGGCCATATTAGCTGTTTTTGGGGAGGAGGAAAAGATGAAACGGAAAAAGTTTTTCTGGCTATGGATCAGCGCTCTGCTCTTTGTTTTTATGGCAGGGTGTGCCGGGGTTCCTGTGCGCGATGCCGTCAAGATCGACCTCAGCCTTCCGGTAGGCAAGATTGAGGGAGACCAATTCAACGGCATCCGCTATCCTTTTAAAGTTACCGCGCCTCCTGGCTGGAAGATTGCCATGGAATACCCTAAATTTATGATCGATTTAGGATATGAAAAAGATGGGCTTATAGAGTCGGAGGTCTTTCTTTTTAATCCTTCCACGCAGTCGAACCTGCAGATCGACTTTACCCCGGCCGGGCGTTACTCTACCTTCGACCAAAAAACCATTGAAACTTTGACCACAGCCGCGACCGGGGGCTTCAAAGAAGAGCTGCAACAAGACTATGGGAAAGATATTAAGGTGGAGATCGGTCCGACAGAATCCTATCCTCTGAAAGGCGTTCAATTCGCCGCCAAGAAATATGCCTATTACTCTCTGAAAGGAGTAAAGCGGGAACAGGGATGGATTTACGCTTTTTCCGAACCCTACCAGATCTTCATTCTCTACATGACCCTGGAAAAGGAAGGGCAGAATGACCGGCAGGCTATTAAAGCCATCCTGGATTCGTTTGAAGTGAAAACTAAATAATTTATAAAACTTTAGCGGTTTGAAAAGTGGTTTTACCACCTTTGTTGAGGTCCGGGGGTCTGGGTGGAACGCGCCGGAAGCATCGGCCGGGTTTCAGCTTGGCCGCGAAGAACCCCGCTCGTTTCCGTCGGAGGAGGCGGGGGGCGTTTTCCCCGCCCCACCCGCGAAGAAATCAGCGCCTTATGATTCCAAGCGGGCCACCCAGGCCCCCGGGCCTCGGATTCCCTCTGACCTTACGCCCCACCTCTTTTCAAAGGGCTAAAGGGATACAATAATTTTTATGACGGGTCAGACGCCGGCGGATGAAAAAACATGGATCCACGCAGGTCTTTGGCCATGGCCGGGAAAAAAGCTCCTATAATTCTTCTTAGAACCATGGCGGCGAAAGGGTCACAATGACCTCAATAGGTTCATCTCCGGCGCCTTGCCAGGAATGGGGGAAATGGGCCGGATGATAAATGCTATCGCCCATCTTTAATTGAAAAATCTCCTTGCCGACGCGATATTCCAGGGCTCCTTTTAAAATCAGGCAGCATTTTTCGCCCTGAGGGTCAGTTATAGGTTCCTCGCCGGAGGAATCGCCCGGTGATAACCTAAGAAAAAGGATCTCCATCTGCCGGTTCAGGTCCGGTGTTATAAGGTCATAAGATACCCTGGATCCGGGGAGGGATAAAGTTTTCCGCCGATCCCCGCGGACTACCTTTACATCATCGACGTAAGATGATTCGTTGATTCTTTTACCCTCAATGGCCGGAAGGGTTCCAATGTTATTATGGACTTTTGTTCCGTTTGTGAAAAAACTAACTACGCTGATTCCGAACTGCTGGGCAATTTTCTTGAGGGAACTGACAGAAGGTTGAGCCAGGCTTCTTTCCACCTGGCTGAGGAAACTTTTGGAAAGACCCGTTTTCTGGGAGAGTATCTCGAGAGTTAGTTTACGCTTGCGACGCTCATCCCGAATTATTTCCCCCAGATTTTCCATGAGGATACCCTTTCCCTAACGGAAAAATCGGTCCGGCATTTTTGATGGCTTCGAAAAAGTCGTCACTCCAGTGAAAAACGGAGTCCAGAGGTTTGATAACTAATTGAAATAACTGGATTCCGGCTGGAGTTTACCCCGTACTTGATACGGGGCCGGAATGACAGAAAAATGCTTTTTCAAACTTTTTACGAGGCCATCAATTCTGACTCCTGTATTTCATATATCCTAATCTGCGTCCGAAACGATTTTCAAGTTATTAACACCCCCACCCTAACCCTCCCCCATCCAGGGGGAGGGAATTTTGGATCCCCCAGTATCTCCCCTCCCCTGGCGGGAGGGGGTTGGGGGATGGGGATAGAAAAGCAAATTCCTATA
>VGSF01000166.1 GCA_016875165.1 Deltaproteobacteria bacterium | reverse complement strand
AATGCCTCAGCCTCAATAATTTTACTCAGAATGTGACGAATAGAGAAGCCGAAAGTAGAGGTGCGTCCAGATCCGAGCATTTTTCGCCTCGGGACTCATTGAAGCCGTTCTTGGATATAAAATATTGTTAACTTATCTGAGCCGACCAATTCGACACGCTGGCTCTTTCAAAAAATCGGCAGTTTATAAACAGACTCTAATTAGTTGGGCCCGGAGGTTGAAAAAAAATTAACCCGGCCCGCAGTTATTTATGTTTAAAAATGAAGAAAATACACCCTCAATTCCCGTCCGGGCCGGGATCGCCCCCCAACCCAGGGATTCAGGTCCCGCCCCGGCGGGATTGGCAGCATGAGGCGCTGGGTGTTCCATGGACGGGGCGGGAAAAGGCGCCCCGCCTCATTTTGCGGAGACGGGGTTTAAAACTTTGGGAGAGGCTTTTTCCCGGCCGATGCTGCCCGCGCTCATCGCCCCGAACCCCTGGCCACGAATAGGAATTTTGTAAAGTGAAGGGGGGCGAAGAAACTTTTTTTCCTTGACACAGAAGATCCTTCCTTTAATAATCCACCTTGTTGTAAACGAAGCCTAAGGAATAATTGCAAGAAAAAGAAAGGAAATAATATGCCCAAACGAGATGACCTTAAAAAAATTATGATTATTGGCTCTGGCCCTATAGTAATCGGCCAGGCCTGTGAGTTTGATTACTCGGGCACCCAGGCTTGCAAGGCTTTAAGGAAGCTTGGCTATGAGATTGTACTGGTGAATTCCAACCCGGCAACCATCATGACCGACCCGGGGATGGCCGATGCCACTTATATCGAGCCTCTTAACCTCCAATCCTTGACAGAGATTATCGAAAATGAACGGCCAGATGCCGTCCTGCCCAATCTCGGCGGTCAAACCGGATTGAACCTCACCTCGGAGCTGGCCCGGGCGGGCGTGCTTGACAAATACGGCGTCAAGGTAATAGGGGTGCGGGTGGATGCCATAGAGCGCGGCGAGGACCGCATTGCTTTCAAGGAAACCATGAATGGTCTGGGCATTGAAATGCCCAGGAGCGCCCCGGCTTACAGCGTGGAAGAGGCCGAAAAGATTGCGGCCCAACTCGGCTACCCGGTAGTAATCCGTCCTGCTTATACCATGGGAGGAACAGGGGGCGGGTTGGTTTACAACCTTGAAGAGCTGCGCACCGTGGCCAGCCGGGGTTTATCGGCAAGCCTCATTGGGCAGATTCTGGTTGAGGAGTCAGTTCTGGGCTGGGAAGAATTAGAGCTTGAGGTAGTCCGGGACGCCACAAACCAGATGATTACTGTCTGTTTCATCGAGAATGTGGATGCCATGGGCGTTCATACGGGCGACTCTTTTTGCACGGCCCCCATGCTCACCATCGCTCCTGAACTCCAAAGAAAGTTACAGAAATATTCTTATGACATTGTCGAAGCCATCCAGGTGATCGGCGGAACCAACATCCAGTTTGCTCACCACCCCGAAACCGGCCGGGTAGTGGTCATCGAAATCAACCCCCGCACCTCTCGTTCTTCAGCTCTGGCTTCAAAAGCCACGGGGTTCCCGATTGCCTTGATTTCTTCCATGTTAGCTGCCGGATTGACCCTTAACGAAATACCCTACTGGCGGGAGGGAACCCTTGATCGCTACACGCCGTCGGGCGACTACGTGGTGGTCAAGTTTCCCCGCTGGGACTTCGAGAAGTTTCCGGGCGCCCAGGATAAGCTTGGCACGCAGATGCGCGCTGTTGGCGAGGTCATGTCTATCGGCAAGACCTACAAAGAAGCTTTACAGAAGGCCATCCGCTCCCTGGAGAAGGGCCGCTATGGCCTTGGGTTTGCCAAAGATTTTCACAAAAAAACACTCGATGAACTCATGGATCTGCTCGTGGAGCCTTCGAGTGAACGTCAATTTATCATGTATGAAGCCTTAAGAAAAGGGGCCAGCGTTGAGTCTTTGCATAAGAAGACTTACACCAAACCTTGGTTCATCGAACAGATGGAGGATCTGGTTGAGCTGGAGGAAAGAATCCTTCTTCACAGGGGGAAAAGCCTGCCCGAAGATCTTTTAAGGCAGGCCAAGAAGGATGGATTTTCAGACCGTTACCTATCCCTGCTCCTCAACATCCCGGAAAAGGAAATCCGCGAGAATCGCCTAAAATTATCCATCCGCCAGAGCTTTGATTCCATCTCGGTGAGCGGGGTTGATAATGCCGCCTACTATTATTCAACTTTTAACGGACCCGATAAAATTAAAGTGAGCAATCGGCGGAAGATCATGGTACTGGGGGGCGGGCCCAACCGCATTGGCCAGGGGATTGAGTTTGATTATTGCTGTGTCCACGCCGCCTTTGCCCTGCGGGATGAAGGCTATGAATCCATCATGGTCAATTGCAATCCGGAGACGGTTTCCACAGATTATGACACCTCCGATAAACTTTATTTCGAACCCTTAACCGTAGAAGATGTGTTGAGCATTTACGAAAAAGAAAAGCCCGAAGGGGTCGTTGTGCAATTTGGCGGTCAAACTCCCCTCAATATCGCCAATGAACTGGCCCGGGCGGGGGTAAAGATTATCGGCACTTCACCCGAAACCATTGACCTTGCCGAAGACCGGGACCGGTTCCGCCAGATGATGGAGCGTATGGGCATTCCCATGCCTGAGTCCGGCATGGCCGGTAACCTAAGTGAGGCCTTACAGATTGCCCGGAGGATTGGTTTCCCCTTGATGGTCAGACCATCCTATGTTCTTGGCGGACGGGGGATGGAAGTGGTGTATGATGAGGAGATGCTTAGCCGTTATGTGGCTGCAGCCGTGGGAGTTACTCCTGAGCGCCCGATTCTCATCGATAAATTTTTGGAAAATGCCATTGAGACCGAGGCAGACGCCATCGCCGACGTAACCGATGCCTTTGTTCCGGCGGTCATGGAGCATATCGAGCTGGCCGGCATCCATTCCGGTGATTCGGCCTGTGTGATTCCTCCGATCAGCATCCCTCCCCGGCATCTCGAAACCATTTATGAATACACCAGGAAGATTGCCATAGAATTCAAAGTGGTGGGTTTGATGAACATTCAGTACGCCATTGCCAATGACGTGGTTTACATTCTCGAAGCGAATCCTCGGGCTTCCCGGACCGTTCCTCTTGTTTCCAAAGTGTGCAACATCTCCATGGCCACCCTGGCCACCCAGATAATTCTGGGCAAAAAACTTTCTCAGTTGAACCTCAAACCTAAGTTTGTTCCCCATTTTGGCGTCAAGGAGGCGGTGTTTCCTTTCAACATGTTCCCGGAAGTTGACCCGGTACTGGGGCCGGAGATGCGTTCCACCGGAGAAGTTCTGGGGCTGGCGGATTCTTTCGGGCTGGCCTTTTTTAAAGCGGAAGAAGCTGTTCAGCCATTGCTTCCCGTTCAGGGGACGGTCCTGATTACCGTGAATCCAAAAGAAAAGGGGGGCGCCCTGGAAGTGGCCCGGGAGTTCCAAAGGCTCGGTTTTAAAATCAAGGCCACCAACGGAACCCGTCGATTCCTGAGCCAATACAGCCTGGAATCCGAGATCATCCTCAAAATGCACGAAGGCCGGCCCAACATTGTCGACGGGATAAAGAACGGGGAAATTAACCTGGTCATCAACACCCCCATCGGCAGGCTGGGCACGTACGATGATTCTTACATAAGAAAGGCGGCCATTAAGCATAAGATACCTTACATCACCACCATTGCCGCGGCTGTAGCGGCTGCCAGGGGAATTGCGGCCGTCCGAAAGGGCCATGGCCGGGCCAGGTCTTTGCAGAGCTATCATGCGGATATAAAGTAAGAAGACAGAAGACAGAAGAAAATTTATACCCGGGGTTTTGGGGTAGGTTGCATTTACAGGAATGAGGTAAAAGGCAGATGAAATCTGTGCAGGACAACTGTGGTGTTTTTGGAATTTATTCAAACTCGGCCTGTGTGCAGGACATCTATGGCGGCATTGATTTTTTACAGCACCGGGGGCAGGAATATTGCGGCATGGCCACCTTTGACGGAATAATCCATCAGATCACCCACTATGGCAAGGTGGGCAATACTTTTACGGACGCTGAATTGCGCCTCCTGACCGGCGCTATGGGCATCGGCCACGTGAGTCTCTGGGAACGTCAGCCGGTGATGTGGCAATCGCGGCTGGGAGAGATTTCCGTGGCCTTCAGCGGCAATATCATAAACGCCAGCGAGCTGATCGAGGAGATGAAAAGTCGCGGCCACGCCTTCTATAGGAGCCAAAATATTGAGGTGATTGCCAAAATTATCATCGAAGCGGGAGACATTCTCTCCGGGATCCGGGATCTCTCCCGGAAGGTCGTCGGGGCCTATTCTTTAGTCGTTCTGACCAAGGAAGGCATCTACGCCACTCGGGATGTGTACGGGTTCAGACCTCTCATTCTGGGAAAGGATGCGCGAAGGTATGCCGTGAGCTCAGAATCCAGAGCCCTGCAAAACCTGGAAATGGACATTGTGCGGGATGTGCGGCCGGGTGAGATCGTCCTGATCAACGACCGGGGATTTCAAACTCAAAAACAGCTTGACTCTCCCCGCCGGGCTCATTGCGCCTTTGAGTGGGCCTATACAGCAAGCATAGATTCCATCATCGATGGCCTCTTTGTTCAGGAGGCCCGCAACAATTTGGGCCAAAGCCTGGCTCAGCGGGACATAGAAGAAGGGGGGCTGGAAGCAGACATTGTGGCTCCGGTTCCCATGTCCGGAATAGGTCATGCCTTAGGCTACCATAAACGCTCCCGGATTACCTACCAGGATGTGTTTCTGTATAACCGCTACGCCGATCGGAGTTATACCCAGTCCACCCAGCAGGCCCGGGAAAGGATGGCCAAACGCAAGCTCTCGGTCTTACGCTATGCTGTCGAGAACAAAAAGATCGTCCTCTGTGATGATTCCGTCGTCCGGGGAACCCAAATTCTTCATAAGGTGCGGGATTTAAAGAAAGCAGGTGCCAGGGAAGTTCACGTGCGCATTGCTTGTCCTCCGCTGATGTATCCCTGCGACTTTGGGGTTTCCACTCGTTCTTACGACGAACTGGCAGCCCGGCAATATTTTAAATCAGGGGACATCACATCTCGAAGTCAATTGCAGGAATTGGAGGCCTGGATGGCCACCCAAATCGATGCAGATTCAGTCAAGTACAACAGCATTAACCAATTTGTAAGCGCTCTGGGAATTCCCAGGGGTGACTTGTGCCTAAAATGCTGGGATGGTGTCCGGCCTATAATGCAAGGATCATCTCCAAATTAGTTAAGGCGCAGAGAGCCGGGATGGGTAAAATGTCCTATACTTTCAGGGGATCGGAAGGAAAGTCATATTGCTGGCAATCATGAGGCACGCATCCCTCTTTAGCTGGGGCGGGGGTGTTCTTCTATCCTCCGCACCTTTCTTTTCCCGCCCCCGCTTAGCTTTGCGGAAGGCGAGCCTGGTGGGTTAGGGAAGCGCATATCCCGCCGCTGCTTGCGGCGCAATCTGTCTTTCCTTCCGATCCCTTGCCTAATTTTGATAATATATTCGATCAACTAATTTGGAGATGATCCTAATGTAATTTCCCCGGTCAGGGCCGGGAAAGAAGCTAAGGGATATGCCGATGATTCTCCTGGATCATTAGATGAAAGAACAGGCCATGATTTCCCCGAAATAAAGGGTGTGGTAATCTTTGGCCGGATAGAGTGTCATAAGATCGTTGGCCAAGAACTTTGGATCCATGGGGGTCTTGTAAATGATCCGGCATTGATAATGATAACCCGGAATTTCAAGCAGGGGAGAATTGACTTTGTTCGATTTGATTGTGGCCAGGCCGCACTCCTTGAATTTATCAATATTTTTACCTGATTTTGATCCGCAGAAATCGATCTCTTTCTTCATGTTTCCGGTGGGCACGCTGACCGTAAAACTATCGGCTTCCTCTATGAGGCCATAAGTATAACGGCTGTTCCTGACCGCGACCATCATCGTAGGTTTTCGCCAGATAAGTCCGAAGAGGGCCCAACCTATCGTCATCACGTTCATTCGATCTTTCGCCTGCACTATTAGGAAAGCTCCTTCCTGGATTTGCTTCATGTTCACCTGGGCTACTTCTTGCGCATTCACTTCCTTCATAGAATTTTCTCCTCTCATTCAGTCGTTGGCCCATGGAGCCTATGGATGAGCATAGACACATGACTGATGGTTGTCAAGTCTCAACGCATGGCCCACGTCATTTAAAGAAATAACCCCTTGAAGTAGCAAATTTATGCGCTTAACCAATTTTTGGGTTATGACCCTTTAATATATTGATAATTATGGTTGATAGCAAAGCAATTCTTCTAAAGTCCAGACATGATCGCTTATTGCTGCAGCCATTGCGGGAGTTCGACGTACCCACTGACGATTTCCTTCGGAGGGTGCCCGCAACCGCAGGGAGCCATGTGGTTTGACAAAGTGCGGGAGGGGCTTTTCCCATTGGCCGAAGAGTTCTAAAAGAACCTCGGCATAATGTCGTAGGGAATCGGTGTTATTGATCGGTGGTATAGTGCCAGACCGTGATCGGCGAAATGGAGCCAGCTGCGGATCGTCGAAATCGGGCCAGGTTGTGATCGGCGAAATGGAGCCACTTTCAGATCGCCGAAATGAGGCCA
>VGSF01000165.1 GCA_016875165.1 Deltaproteobacteria bacterium | reverse complement strand
TTATGTTTTCGCATGAGAAATTCATAGCATTATTTTTAGACTCCTTACAAGTCATAAAACCCGCATAAATAAAGGGCCATATGATGTTTTTAGGCTCATTTTTACCCACACGATTTGGAGAAGACCCAAATAAATATTATTTTTATAATTTAAGTCGTTTAATACGTTATAAGCCTCAAGAGCGTGATCGGAAGCACCTATTATGACAATTTTTTCCATAATTATTACCTTCTTTTGATAATATAATTTTCTTTTCCCGGCGTTATTTCCCCGTTTAGCCATACTTACGGTTTCCCTCTCTTTTTCATTTTTTGAGCTTCATTATTCGTTCATTACTTCTCGTCTTCAATAAGGTTATAGGTCACTTAAGATAACGAGTTCTTCCTGGATTATCTGGATTACTAATGGGGCAAGCGGCTTCTCTTTGAAATCAACGGGGGAATGACAGACTTTAATATCCATTATATTGTTTAATTTGGGGGCCTAAAAAAATGATCTTTATCTACAAATCTCTATATGCCTTGTCGAATTCTATTTATGCCCGACCTAAATAATAAACCTCGCACTGACGAGAAATGTAATCTAAATTATCATGAGAAGCTGACAGAGTTCTGGGAGATAAGACGCTCCTTCGATATTGAAAAATGTCTATATATGGAAAATATTTCTCTCTGTTTCTTTTTACCTTTCAAGAGAGAGGGCCTGCATGCACTGTCAAAATCTTTTTACTTTGCGCAGGCTAGTACTTTCCCCGCTGAAGATATACAATGATCTCGCAAATTGCATCGACCTCGGATAGTAGCAAGCTATCGTAAATTGGAAGGGTAAGAATGCGCCCAGAAACTCGCCGCGCGACTATCAAGGGGTCTTTCACCGAAATGTTACGATAGCATGCATAATCGCAAACTAAGGGATAAAAATAGCGGCGGGAGTATACATTATATTGTTTGAGTGTTTCATACAATGTATCGCAGCTCATCCCGAATTCTTCTTCATTCACCTCGATTGGCATATAAGAATGGTTCTGTCTTACGGTCGGAGGTAATGGCGGCACGAGCCGAATGCCGGGAACTTCCTTCAGACGTTCTCGGTACAGGTCATTGATCTTTGCGCGCTTTTTCATGATTTCTTCAAGGTATTTCAGAACCTGAATCCCCATAAGAGCTTGCATTTCATTCATTTTAGCATTTGTGCCAGGCATGACCACCTCAAATTCATTTTTGAATCCGAAGTTCTTGAGATAGTCAAATACGCCTTTAAGCGCTGTCTCGCGGAAAATTAACATTCCTCCCTCCAGGGAATGGTACGACTTGGTAGCGTGGAAGCTGAACATGCTCAGATCGCCAAAATCGGCGATAGACTTGTTGTTAACTTTAACCCCGAAAACGTGAGCAGCATCGTAGATGAGCTTCAAATTGTGTCGCCTTGCAATGTCAGCCAATGCATTGAGTTTGCTAGGATGGCCGTAGACGTGAACTGCCAGGATGGCTGTTGTCCATGGGGTGATTGCAGCTTCAACCTTTTCAGGGTCCAAAGTGTAATAATCGGGTTCTATATCCACGAAGACGGGCCTGATTTTGTTCCAGAACAACGCGTGGGTCGTCGCCACAAAAGTGAAAGGGGTGGTGATAACCTCTCCCGCAATTCCCAACCCCTGCAAGGCTATTTGGAGAGCGAGAGTCCCATTATTGAACAAACAGAGATTGTCAGTTTCGAATAAGTGGCAGAGTTCTTGAGTAAAACGTTGGAGAATAGGCCCATTGTTTGTTAACCATCGGCTCTCCCAGATTTCTTTAATTCCCTGGCAGAACTCATCCAACGGGGGCAAAAAGGGTTTGGTCACATAGATAGGGGTTTCAAAGGGTTTCACGATGGTTCTCCTCTATATATCGCCTCGCGCTGTGGGATTGAGACACATTATAATATCGACACACAGATTCCGCCGTTTTCGATCCCAACTTTAAAGGATCTTATAAATGCTTTACGCCATATTCGCCCGAATTCTGTTCCATCTGAAAAGACTTACACGTTTCCTTTTTTCGTCATTATAAGCGCTTTAGGATATCTGGGGTTGCCCAGACCTGCACATTGTCGTGTTTAAGTTGCTCATAGATATGGAAGTCGCTGCTAAGATTATTTTTGTTTTTCGGTCCTCGGTAACTGACTTTCCCAATCATTATTTTAGCGTGGCCGCGGTTGTGGCCACAGGCAGGGATTTCGGGGTTGAAATGCAAAAAAAACCGATTAAAGTATAAAAAACGGTGGTAATGACAGCCATGTACATTAAATCTCCTGCAAACCAGGCATTGAACATAAATGGTATTAGTATAGCAATACCGGTTAGTTGTCGCATTTGTTCGTCTGTCGAAATTGCTCTCCCGAAATATTTCAAAATATTTAAAGAATATTTTAAGGGCAATAGAAAGATACCCAAGAATGGACCAATACCAATTAATCCAAAGTTTGCAAGCGCGGTTATAAAATTATTATGAGCATCGTATTTCAATCGGCCTGAATCCCTAAAATATTTACCGAATTCATTATAATACCCTTTGTAGCCCAGGCCCTTTAAAGGATGTTGGCGAAACATATTCCATCCTGCTAAGGTCATGTTCCATTTCCCTGCTATTTGTTCGTTGATTTTCTTTTCGTCAAACCGTTTGGCAATAGGTTCTATGCCGATGGAAAATGTGATAAAAAGAGCGCAGAGAATTATGCTTAAGAGTAAAATCTTATAGTTTCTCTTCATAACTAAAAATATTGCACAGCTCAATCCAGCTGTGATAATTCCTTTGCGTGAAATCGTCCCCAATACACCCAATAAAATAATTATAAGCGCCAAATATCCCAGGTTTCTATTTAATACATTTTTATATATTCCATAAAGGACAAGTGGAATGTTCAAAACTAAAAATATTGCAAGGGCGTTTGGATTGTGAAGTGTAGCCGCTGAACGCATCTCATCAATTTTACCGCCGTATTGTGTTATATAATTTATTAATCCGAGAAGGGATAGGACAACGCAGCCAACGGTAGCATGTTTAACTAAACTTCGCCGAAACTCTTCGTTTAGTGTATAAAAGGTGGATGCGTACCCGAAAAGAAACGGTACAAAAATATGATAAAACAAATCTCTAATATTGCTCGAACTGTAAGATTCACGGGACCAGGATACGGAAATAATAACAATAAAGGAATAAATCCCTAATAGTGTGATCCATGGGGTATGAACCCGACGGGTAAGATTTTTAATAGATCGGTCAATAAACGCTGCAAGTACCCACAGAATTAGAATCAACTCGTGAAAACCTAAATCGGGGATCCCAGGGCCGAAATTTGTACTTGGGAGATAGAAGTTCAGGATTGGGGCATAGTAGAGGGCAAACCAAAACAATATAAAACTGAGAGAATACGGGCTATTAGCCTTAATGTCGCTGGATCTAGTAGTGTTCATCCTTTTCCAATCGAGTGATTTCGTTTCGGAGAATCTCTACAATCACATCACGGTGGGATTCGCAGTCATACATACCAAATAGGCGAAGTAAATGCCTTCGATTCTTTTTATTTTTGAAGAACGTACGATTACGAAATAATAACCTTTGCACCCTATTTAGCCGAAAGGCGTTAGACAGATAATAGAACCGCCTTTCTTGACAATAGCTTTCCCAGTGATCCCATAACAGCTTTTCATCATGAATAATCCTTGAATACTCATGAATTCTTTTTAAAAAGGCCTTTTTTTCTTCATCCTTCAGAAGATGAAGTCCTACCTCTTCCCGGCACTGCACATGAGGATGGATTTCGATTCGAGTTAATAGATTTTCATTATTTATGTGGATTACGATCCAATAGCCTTCATACCAATGCGAAAAGCCAGCTGGCATGGGATAGTCAAATAGAAAATTACCCAAACTATAAAAAATTGGTGTTCCTCTATATAATTCTAAGGCACTTGCATGATGTGTATGATGACCGATGATTGCCGTAACCCCCAGATCGGCGAAAAAACGGCATGTCTTGACCATACGCGGACTAGGGATGGCGGTGTGCTCATTACCCCCGTGAATTACCAAAAACACTAGGTCCGCTTGCTGCTGGGCAGTTTTGATTTGATAGTAATTTTGAACAGGGTCAAGCGGATTGGCGCCAGGGCGATTGTCACCTGCAGCCGAAAACTCCCCTTCCCCGAAATTCAAAATAGCAATACGGGTGTTTTTAACCTCAAGGTATAAAGGATTAGCCGCTTCATGGAGGTTTTTCCCAGCACCGACGGTTTTTATGCATCTGCGATTACATTCATCAATCGTCTGGGTTAGGCCATTTTGATCATGGTCCATAATATGATTGTTGGCCAGGGTAACAACATTAAAGCCTCCCTGGGAAAGGGCTGCCAGGCAATCAGGATGGGCCATAAGATTCGGCCCCTCTTTGCGAATAGGGTTTGGTTTGTCGGTTAAAGGGCATTCTAAATTGATAATTCCTATATCTCCACCTTGTAACAGAACCATCGCGTCGTTATACACGGCAGAAATATTTCCTTCCCTGCATAAGGTCTCAACCCTATTCACAGGACAAAAATCACCGCTTGCGATTATTTTCAGCTTTCCCTTTCCACCGTCTAGAAGGTTTAAGCTTCCCTGTGCAATCTGTTCCATAAAATCTTGCATGGTGAGGGAAATCCCTTTCTACTTTTCTTTTTTAGAAGTGGGATCTTTGGGGATGAGGTTCCTTCGTTGCATCATATCCTTCTCGTAGGGAGACGGTACGATGGAAGAAGCATCATCATCCCTTCGAGATTTGGAAGATGGAAGAAAAGACCTAGGGACGATGGATGAACTGGGAAACTACAGTAAAAGACCAAGAGATGATGGCTTCGCTCTGGAGATGGAGGAATTCACCGGGGAGTTTCCGTATGCTTTAATGCATCCATCTCCTATCTTCCTACCCCGCTCATCTCTAATCTCCCGCTGTACCACTTTTAACCCTTCCCTGTAATTGGTCTTTGAATTGAATTCGAATTCCTGGTTCGCGCTGGACGTGTCGTCCATTCTCTGGCCTGCCCGTCCCGTTTCGTCATGTTTCAGAAGACTTTCTGATGAATAGGGTGTCAAATCTCGATTATTGATTACAGATCGTTGGGAATGGGGTCAGGCAATCGTAATAAAGTATTTTTCTTTTTGCTTGGTCCACATGCGTACATGCGATAAAGACAGAGGGAAGAGGGAAGACCGCTTCGCTGGGACGATGGAAGAAATGGCACACCATTGTAAAAGACCGAGGGCTCTTCTGCTCTTCCGGCTTGGGCCTTGCGCGTTGCCCTTTGAGCTTGTTTGTCAGACCTTAAGCCCATATTTATGACCCGCTCCCGCCCTCTCGGTTACAGGCACCCGACAAAAGAGATAAAAATGAATTTTATCGGCCACTTCTCCGCCTAAAAGAGCGTTGCTGGTTTTTTTATTGAATGGCCTAGGGACAATATACCAGATTCTATTATTTTGTTCCACTTATTTTTCGTTCAATGTTCCAGAAGGGGGACGCCCTTAAGTTATTCAATAGGATATACGATTGGGGGTCAGGTCTTGCAATATCACATAAGTAAAGCGGCAATTTAGCAACCACCATTAAAGGTATAAGGCATAGCGCATAGCGGAAATTAGCAATATAGCAATGTAGCGAAAGATAAAGGAATAAGGGGTATAAGTAATAGATTGCGGATTGCGGAATGGAAATGGCGGACAAAAGACCGTAGACTTCAAACCTCAGACTGGGCGAAAGATGACGGGACGACCGTCACGCCCTTCTTTCCCTGCTTCCGCAAGATTGACATATAAATTCATTGGGTTAGGCTTTCAATTCACCGAATGTGTTTATCTTGACAATGATCCAGGCACCGCTTATACTTAATTACCGTAACTTCGACGCTCATAATGGATAAATTCCCATGAAAAAGAAAGTGCACCAACTGGTCAAATCCCTTCTCCCTTACCAGCCTGAGCGTTTGTATCTTTTTGGCTCCTGGGCCCGGGGGGAAGAGGACGAGCTAAGTGATCTGGACCTGGTGGTAATCAAGCAAACGACTGCTCCTTTTTGGGACCGCCTACGGGAAGCGGCTCGTCTGCTTCCTTCAGAAATCGGAGGGGTAGATATCCTGGTGTATACCCCGGAGGAATTTGCGGCCATGCAGCGCGAAGGAAATGCTTTTGTCGAAATGATCATCGAAGAGGGTCAGCTCATATATGACCAGCAAGCGAAAAACTGAGGCTCAGCGCTGGTTCCAGCAGGCTTTTTATGATTTGAAAGCAACGCGCTGGAATATTCAGGGAGGGTTCTATGATACTGCCTGGTGTGTCGGGGGTCAAATCTTTAGACTTGACAATTACAGAGGGACAGAAAAGCAAAACATCAAATCTCCCTTTACGGCGCCAATTAAAGGAAACTTGAATAGGGAACAGGGTGACAAATCTCGATTAGTGATTTTGACTTGCATTTTTTGGATTTACTTTTCATTATCGCAGGCACTGGGTACAACTTCCTATTCCTTTTCGATGAGATGAAAATACTCATCTCTCGATATGCCGGCCGTTTTTAGGTTGTTGCGTATAATCGATACAGGAATCTCATTGTAGGTAGGAATGACAATGGGGCGGAGAACCCCTGATTTCGTGTAAGAACGATGGCTCCCCTCCTGCCGAGCGAAATGGAACC
>VGSF01000164.1 GCA_016875165.1 Deltaproteobacteria bacterium | reverse complement strand
AATGCCTCAGCCTCAATAATTTTACTCAGAATGTGACGAATAGAGAAGCCGAAAGTAGAGGTGCGTCCAGATCCGAGCATTTTTCGCCTCGGGACTCATTGAAGCCGTTCTTGGATATAAAATATTGTTAACTTATCTGAGCCGACCAATTCGACACGCTGGCTCTTTCAAAAAATCGGCAGTTTATAAACAGACTCTAATTAGTTAAGAACCTCCCCAAGGGGGGCTTTCTTCTAATGAGGGATCGAGTGCCTTTTAGGCCGGAGAAGCTATTCGGAAGAGGACGGGGCCGGCGGAATGGGGAACCACAATTGGGGTTGGCAGGGAACCACGAGGCCTGACAGGTGCCTTTTAATGGGTGACCCTACTATATTCTTTAAAGTTCTTAGCATTCCTGAAGAGAGGTTTAGAAAGTGAACGTTTTCAACAACGTCCCCGTCCTTGCCAATGAAAAGTGGCCATTTCAGGGGTTGATTATTCGATGAAAATGGAGTATGATAACGAAATCAAAATCGGAAATCGAAAATGCGTTGTTGGTAGTCAAGAACTTCGAAGGGTGATGGAAAATAAAAATGTATTTTTTGCAAGACCTGACACTTAGCACCGGTCCGGAATGGCGGTAGCTTATTCAAAATTTTCTTTGTCAAGAGTGTAGACCTGTTGTTATCCAAAAAGGCGACACCACAAAATCGAAAATCGGAAATTTAAAATGGGTTGGTGGTGATCAAGAGCTTCGAAGGGGATGAGAAAAGTTTACCCTGAGCAGTAGTTGGCGCTGCCGAATGGGTCACGATTCAAGACCTGACACCTTTTCCGACCAAGACTCAACGACTCTATGAGCAATGACCCTGCGACGCTACGACCCAATGACTTATAAAATAGACGATATCAACGAAATAATAAGTTCCATTTGCACCAACGTCCCCCTTTTTCTGTGACAGACATGCGAGGAAAGCCCTGCACCACATGGTGTTCAGGGCGAAGCGCGGCAATCTCTCCCTTTTCAGATCATTAAACTCCTGTAAATTCCTGTAAAATAAGGTAAAAATTCAATTTTGGGAATTGACAAATCATAAAAATGGTGTAAAATATTAATAATTTATGGCTGGACCTTGCTTGGGGGGAGAGGACTTCGTTGGGAGCTCAGCCGAACGATGGGGGGAAAGGGGGACAATTTCCTTAAGTGCTTATTGAAGCAACGTCCCCTATTTTTCATCATGATAAAATTGAATAGAATCATAAATCGTTTTGTCTCCGATCTGAGAAAACGTTTGGGTGAACGGATTATTGGAATCTATCTCTTTGGAAGTTCGGCCAAAGGTACGGCCACAGAAGAAAGTGATATTGATGTATTGGTTGTTTATTCGGATATAGAAGAAAGGTCTCTTTTAGAGATAGCCAGTGAAATTAGTTTTAAGATTGCTTGTGAAGAGGGGAGCTTTATTGAAACGATTCCCATGTCAAGACAGGAATTTGAACAATCCTTAGGCCGATCCCCTTTTCTCTGGGAAGTCCTACAATTTGGTAAACCGATTTTTACAACATTATCCGGCACAGAATGGGAATTGGATTTTAAGGATTACCTAAGTTTGGCTGAAGAGTATCTCAATTATGGAAAAGATGCATTAAATGAGCATAAATTGCGGCTATCGATTGATAGTGGGTACAATTCATGTGAACTTTTAGTGAAGGCATTAATCATTAATACAAAAAATTCACTTGCTTCTTCTCACGGAGGCTTAATTGTTCAGTTTAGTAAGCTATTTATTTTAAATAAAAAGCTTCCGGAGTATTTGGGACGTAATCTTAATCTGGCGTTGGATTTACGAGCAAAGGCGCGCTACAAACCGGGGGCTCAACTGCAAGTTCAGGATGCAGAATTCATAATAAATCTTTGTGACGAATTACTTCAAATAACTAAGAAAAGGTTAGACGAAGGTTAAAAGATTAAGAAGCAGAGTAAAGGTAAAAAAATGAGGGGTCGGACACGGAGAACGGACACGGTCACGTTATTTTTTCGGTATTGAGGTGAGGGGGATAGAGAAGAAGATATTGAATGAATAAACGGGATCAACAGGCAGACCAGAATAATGACAAATGAAGCTGTGACCATTAAAACCTTAACATCAAAGAGAAGTTTAGAAAGTGAACGTTTTCAACAACGTCCCCATCCTTGCCACAGTCTATCGAAGAAAATAGAAGAGGTGGACACGAGATTGTCGAAGAAGATTGATGAAGTGGACGCCAGATTGTCGAAGAAGATAGAAGGGGCGGAATTGAATTTATCTCGGAAGATCGATGCGGTCGCCGCCGATCTGGCAGCGCATAGAGCTGATACCGAAATTCACAAGGCCCGGTACCAGATAAGGGAGGACACTGGCTCATGAGAAATCATTGGTTTCTTTAGTTTCTATGGCTGTTATTGTTTCTTTGGTTAGAAAAAAATATTTCCTTAGTTCCTTTGATTGTGAAACCAAACAAACCATTCAAACCAGATAAACCAGACAAACCAAAGAAACCAGAGAAACCAGAGAAACCAAATACGTTAATGCAATTCTTTATTATCATTGCCGGACCCCAAGACACACATAATGTGACTTGTAAGTAATGCAACGTAGGCAACAACGTCCCCAAAGTTCATTCCTAAATTCATGGACTGACCCCTCATCTGATTGCTGACCCCTCATCTGATTGATGAGTTGCCCGATCTGTAATCAATAATCGAGATTTGACACCCTATTCTTAAGATTATAGACCTGACCCCCAAGCCCAGTGACCCCGAATCTTTCAATTTTCTAGGAGATTTCAATGGGACATAAAATTGTTGAAGCGATTATCGAAGATGGGCAGTTGAAATACGTTAGCGGTAAATTGCCCAATGGGAAAATAAATGTTCATTTAATCTATGATACCGCTGATGAACCTCTGAGAGAAAAGGAAATTGTGAAGATTCTTGCTGAAACGTCAGGGATTTATAAAGAGATAGATGCGGCAACGGAAGCAATAAAATTGAGGGAAAGCTGGGAAAGGAACCTTCATAAATGAGTGTACTTATAGATACAAATATTCTAATTTATCATACCCAAGGCGTAAAACCCGCGACCGAGTTTCTTAACGAACAGATTATCAAAGGTTCCTTTCATATTTCAATTCTAACAAAAATTGAATTTCTTGGATGGGATAAACATACTCCCGAAGGATTCAAAAGATGCAACCAGTTGATCGAATTATCCAATGTGTATCCCATTGGTGACATTATTGCTAACAAGGCCATTGAATTGAGAAGAGAGTCGAAGGTAAAGATAAAACTTGCTGATGCGGTTATGGCTGCGACAGCACTTTTGAATAATTTAGCTTTAGCAACAAGAAACACGGAAGATTTTAAAGGAATAGAAGGATTAGAAATTATAAATCCTTTTGGTTGAGCTAGGTAGCGAAAGTCAATAGAATAAAATATGGGAGAGGATCAAAAGAGTGATGTGGGTTGGGAAATATATGAATGCAAGACCTGACCACTTCCTTTATAGAAAGTGAACGTTTTCAACAACGTCCCCGTCCTTCCGCCCTCTTAGCGGGGGGAGATTGAGGTGAAGGGAAAAAATAGTTAATTATTTATGCCTGACCCCATGGACTTATGATTAATCCATTTCCCAATATAATAAAATAGAAAGGGAAACTATTATGAGTAAATCACAAGAATGGATTACAAAGAATTTTGAATCTCTTGTTTCTAAATATGGGGGAAAATACATTGGTGTTGTCGGTGAGGAGGTGGCCTCAATTGCTTTAACACCCAAAGAGGTGATAGAGAAGGCCAGAAAGATGGGTGAAGACGAGGAAGAAGTTTCCATTCTAAAAGTTCCTGCAGAGGAAGAGTTGATATGCGTTCTGTAGAATTCAGATATGCCCTACATAGGCGCAGGGATGTTCCCCTCATCCCCGTTAGTCTCAGGACAGGAGGAAAATGGAAGGAAGTTTGGGCCTATATTGACTCTGGCCCCTTCTATAGCATTTTTGATGACAAGATTGCTGAAATATTAGACATAAACCTTCCAGCAGGAGAGAAGGTCTTAGCAGTCGTTGGAGATGGTGGCTTTATCCCGATCTATTTACACACGGTGGGCATAAGAATAGGAGAGGATGAATTTAGCATGAAGATAGGCTTTTCGCATAAATTAGGAGTAGGATTTAACTTATTGGGGATGGATATTTTTGATCGATATCGAGTGACGTTTGATCATAGAGAAAAGAAAATTATATTTGAAAGGTATGAATGACGACAACGCTAATTATTTAAATCGTTATAGAGATGGGAATTGTCAAGAATAAAGATTTGACCCCTCACTAGATTTGACACCCTATTCTTTGACCTTCATGGGCACGACGCGTTTTCGTGAAGGTCTGAAGAAAACAATTGATTGGTACAAGGAGAGATGAGAGATTAATGCCGAAACATATCTACATTGATGTTTCTGCATTAAGCAGGCCTTTTGATGACCAGAGTTATATTAGAATAAGGCTTGAAACCGAGGCTATAAATCTGATATTATCCAAAATAAGAGAAGGGGATCTAAAATTACTTTTCTCCTCTGCTCATACACTAGAAATCGATGCAATTCCAGATGCTTTTGAGAGAATTGAGCTGGAAGCGATTTTGACCGGGTTTGGTGAATCGGTTAAAGGAGACATTCCCAAAATGCGGGCTAGGGCTGAAAATTTGATCAATTTGGGTTTTGGAATAGCTGATGCAGCACACGTTGCATTTGCAGAATCGAACGGAGCCGAATTCATTAGTTGCGATGGCCGGTTACTGAAAAAATGTCTCGCCCACAAAATCAAAGTATGGTGTGGGAATCCTATTGCCTTTTGCGAAAAGGAGGGATTAAGGTGAGTACTGTCAAATATATGGCCGAAGAGATCATAATCAAGAGAGGTGTAGATGCCTTGTTTAAAGAACTCGGGCCGGTAGAGGCTGTTCGATTTATTAATCTGCCAAAAAGGAAGAGAGTTGAAAGCGTAAAACGCCACCGGCAATGGCAGAGGCAATTAGCTAAGGAGCCCTTCCTTAACGAAGTTTTCCGGAAATAATCCAACCCTCCTCTATGATCGTTCGTCCTTCGTTCAGTCTGATGTCGGTTGTCTGGTATCTGAAGTCTTAGACCTGTGACCTGTAACTTGGAACATTCGTTCAGTCTGATGTCTGAAGTCTGGTGTCTAATGTCTGTTGTCGTCGTCTTGTGGCTCGTGACCGTTTATTTTCGTCCCTCGTCCAAGCCGAAGGCGGTCGTCTCATCGTCCATCGGTCTGTTCAATGCGACCTGTGGCGCTATTAACCGATCGGAAGCAGAAGGAGAAAAGGTGAAAAAATTCAACAACACCCCCCAAAGGCATTGCCCTTTACGGGGAGAGGAGATATTGAATTATTTAAGGGCGTCCCCCTTCTCAACACTTCTCATCGATTTCCAATATGAAACCAAACAAACCAGACAAACCAGACAAACCAGAGAAACCAAATACGTTAATGCAATACTTTATTATCATTGCCGGACCCCAAGACACACATAATGTGACTTGTAAGTAATGCAACGTATGCAACAACGTCCCCAAAGTTCACAAGCAATGCACGCTAGGAACCAACGTCCCCCATCCCCGTTGCTAAAGGGTTGTTATGAAAAAATGGGGCAATGATAACGGGAAAAAGGCAATGGTTCTGATTGCCAGCGCTGATGCCGAACTGAGACAGCGGTGGGCGCATGGGCTTCGGAACGCTTATACAATTCATGAGGTAGGCGACCAGGTGGATCTAAAGCGATCCATGACCAACTCCAGGCCCGCTGTCCTTCTCCTTGATTCAAACCTCCCGCAAATGGCTGAAGTTCGGGGTGTACCCGCCATTCAGCGCCTGTGCCTATCAACCAGGATCATTCTTTTTACCAGCGTGCATGACGAGAAAGAGGAGATCAGTGCGCTCAAATGTGGGGCCAAGGGGTACTGTAAAAAGGAGATCGACCCTTCCCAACTCCGGAAGGCCGTAGAGGTGGTCCAAAAGGGTGAGGTGTGGGTAAGACGTAAAACCATCTGCCGGCTCTTAGCAGAGGTTTGCTCTTTTAGCGAAACAGGCCCGAAAGATTCCCCTCCCCTGACGGAAGTTTATCTCCAATATTTAACACCCCGGGAACGTCAAATCGCCCTGTTGGTCGGTCATGGTGCGGCCAATAAGGAAATCGCCAGCCGGATCAATATTTCCGAGAGAACCGTAAAGGCTCACCTGACTTCCATCTTCCAGAAACTCCAGATTTCGGACCGGCTCCGGCTGGGGCTGTTCGTAGCCGCTCAAAACCATGCCAAATCTGCCCCGCCCCCTTCGATCAAGCGCATATCAGACCAAAGTCCAATCCGACCAAAGTCTAATTGACTGTTGGAAGAAACCGCCTAATACTGCCCTATCCTGCCTTTCTCTTTCGTGGAAAGGTTGAGGGCAGGAGGGACTGGTATTTCATCGGCTCGCGGGTAAAAGGGAAAATCCATGCCAACGATCAACGTTGTCATCGCCGACGGGGACAAAACCAGCCGCACTCTATCTTTGAACACCCTGCAGCCTGAAAAAGGAATCTCGGTCGTGGGAGTGGCGCGAAACGGGCTGGAGGCGCTTTTGGCAGCCGAACGGCTCAAGCCGCACATCCTTCTCCTGAATTTGAATTTATTCAGGGGGAAAGGAGACAACCTGCTCC
>VGSF01000163.1 GCA_016875165.1 Deltaproteobacteria bacterium | reverse complement strand
ATTTTGAGTGTCTCACTTTTCGAGAAAAAGCCCATTTTATCGGCACTCGTACCACCAAAATGCACAAAACTGATCACCATGCCAGACAACCAATTGACTTTATTCGATTATTAATTGGACACCCGTGTTCTCCTCTATATTCTTCATCTTTGGAGCAGAAATGGGGTGGGCCTAGGAAAAGAAAGAGAGATAGGGCGGAAGGGTTGAAACATCTTTTTGAATATTGGGAAAATATTCAAGCTCGAATTCAAGGGGCTAAAAATATTTTCCTGTTTCTGGATTATGACGGAACCCTCACCCCCATTGTTTCCAGTCCGGAACTGGCTCTTTGTCCCCTGGAAGTAAAATTCCTTTTAGAAAAATTGCGGGATTCTCCCAATGTTTTTCTGGTCATCATCAGCGGTCGATCTCTGGAAGACGTTCGGGAAAAAGTGGGTGTCCCCGGAATCATCTACGTGGGCAATCACGGCCTGGCTATCCAGAATCCTGCCGGGTTACACCAGAAGAAATTGTCTCCCGCCAGGGAGAAAGAGCTAAGAAAAATCCTCCAGACCCTGCAGGAGTCTTTTGCAGAAATTCCAGGAATTCTTTTGGAAGACAAGGGATCCATCCTGGCGATCCATTACCGGAATGTAGCCCAAAAATATTTCCGGTGGATTCACAAGGCGTTGAAAGAAACGGTGGAGAAATAGAAGGGGTGGTGGAAGATTGCTCACGGGAAGATGGTCTTCGAAATCCGTCCCGGAGTTGATTTCCATAAGGGCAAAGCCGTAAAGGAGATATTGAAGGGCTCGCCCCAAGATCTTCTACCCATCTACCTGGGGGATGACCAGACCGATGAAGATGCCTTCCGCGAGGTCAAGGGCCGGGGAATAACTGTATTTGTCGGGCCCGGCTGGCTAACTTCCGAGGCGGAATATTGCCTGAAAGACCCAACAGAGGTTCACAATTTTCTACTTCGATGCTATGCGATAAGGCGCAATGGAACCTGTCGTCCTGGGATCATTTAAAAAAAGCCACAAAGTCTGTTTTTCCACATTGGTGAATCGTGATGATCTTGTAAAAAGTCGTCAGTCCGGTGAAAACCGGAGTCCAGAGGTTTGATAACTAGTTGAAATAACTGGATTCCGGCTGGAGTTTATCCCGATGAAAATCGGGGCCGGAATGACGGAATCCAGCATTTAAATACTTTTTACGAGATCATCAATCGTGATAAAATAAAAACAGGATGTAATGTAAGGATGAACAAAAAAATTGCGGAACATCCCTTTTTGTTCACTGGCTGCTGGGAATTGCGGGAGATGCTTGGCCGTAGCGCGCGGGATGAACAACAGCTCCTGGAGGCGATTGAAGAGATACCTCTCGACTCCATTTATTACCACACTCACAGCTTTTTCCTACGCCACAAATACATTGCCGGTCCCTACCCGAATGACTTTGCCACCTGGGCAGCGATCCAGGTGCGCGACCGGGTCCTGGGCGAAAAACTTGGCATCCTGGACCCCTATGATTTTGAAAGCCTCGAATCCCTGCGCGCGGAGATCGTAACCATCATCGAAGAGCATCTTTCGCAATTGCAGATTATCCCCCGGGCCATCTACGGAGAGCCCTTTCATTTCATGCAATCCCGAATCATCGAAGTGCCAACCGGCCTGAGAGCCCGGACTCTGACGGAATTCCGCGAAATCCTGGCTGGGATTGATGCCAGCGTGGTGTATTACCACACCTTTGAAGCTATTCTTCGTTTGGGAAGAAGGAAGGGAGATTTTGCCCTGTGGATCGAAGAACAGCTCGGCCTGCCCGAACTGGCCAAGAAAATCTCCCTGTTAGACCCCTACAGGACCAGCCTGGAGTCCATCCGCCATCGGATCATCAAACTGTGCGATGAAGTAATGGAGAAGAGGGCTTATATATGAGCCGCCTCGATGATTATAAGGAAGTGGCCCCCAAAGGATCCATTGACTTTCTGAAACGCCTGGCAGATAAGATTGAGGGGAAAGGAATTTTGCATATTAACTCCACCAAGCTGGGTGGGGGAGTGGCCGAAATCCTGCGCAGCCTGGTTCCTCTTCTTGAAGATGTTGGCCTGAAGGCGCGCTGGGAAGTTATCTCGGGGAATGAAGAGTTCTTTAGCGCCACCAAGGGGTTTCACAATGCTCTCCAGGGTCAAGAGCAGCGCATCTCTCCGGGAATGCTCCGGACTTATCAGGAGGTAAACAGGGGAAATGCCCAGAGCCTTTCATTTGATTCTGATTTCGTCATTATTCACGATCCTCAACCCGCAGCCTTGATCGATTATCGATCTTCGAAAAGCAAGTGGATTTGGAGATGCCATATTGACATTTCCCGGCCCCAGTGGAAAGTTTGGAATTTTTTACGGCAGTTTGTGGTGAAATATGATGCGGCCATTTTCTCTCTTCCACGATTTGCCCAGAGGCTCCCCATCCCCCAGTTCCTTATCTACCCTTCGATTGACCCTTTAAGCGATAAGAACCGGGACCTCTCAGCCGCAGAACAAGAGGAGATTCTCAGCCGGCTGAACATCTCTACAGACAAGCCAATCCTTCTTCAAGTTTCCCGCTTTGACCGCTTCAAAGACCCCTTAGGCGTAATCCAGGCTTACCGCCTGGTCAAGAGACATCACGATGTGCAACTTGTTTTAGCCGGGGGCGGAGCCACAGATGACCCTGAAGGGGAGGTCGTTCTCTCGGAAGTTCGGGAGGCAGCCCGGGATGATCCCGATATCCGTATCCTTTTGCTCCCCCCGGATGCCCATATGGAGATTAACGCCCTGCAAAGAGCGGCAACCATCGTGTTACAGAAATCCCTCCGGGAAGGGTTCGGCTTGACCGTAGCCGAGGCCATGTGGAAAGGCAAACCGGTCATCGGTGGTTTTGTGGGCGGGATCACTGTTCAATTAGTATATGGAGTAACCGGATTTACCGTTAATTCCGTAGAAGGGGCAGCTTTCCGTATCCATTACCTGTTAGACAATTCTGAAATTATGGCCAAGATGGGCGAGGACGCGCGGGAATACGTGCGGCGCAATTTTTTGATCACCCGCCACCTGGGGGATTACTTGGCCTTGATGAATTTTTTTGGGAACTGAAAATTGATGAACTCGTAAAAAGTCCCAAAAGTGGTCATTGCGAGCGGAGCGAAGCAATCTCGTATTTCGTAAGTGCTTGATTTCATGGGATTGCTTCGTCGCTACGCTCCTCGCAATGACATGTGGTTGGACTTTTTACGAGTTCATCAATAATGGTTTTAAAAACTCGGTGATCTCTGTGGCTAATTTAATTCCCACTAAAGTTTATCTTGCCATCAGGGTTGCTTTTCGAGTCGCACTTGGGCCAGGGCGGCAATTAGATCTGCGGCCCAATGATAAATATTGCGGTCTTTTATGGTCTCCCGCATTCTCTGCATGCGGATCTTTTTTTCTGCATGGTCCATCTCCAGGGCTGTCCGAATTGCTTCGGCCATCTGTTCGATGTCGTAAGGGTTGACTACCAGGGCATCTTGCAGTTCCCGCGAAGCCCCGGTGAATTGGCTAAGGACCAAAACTCCTCCCTCGTCTTCCCGGCTTCCGACAAACTCCTTGGCCACCAGGTTCATCCCATCGTGCAAAGAAGTTACCAGGCAAAGATCGGCGGCCTCGTAAAAAGGTTTAATTTCTTCGTGGCTATGGTGCTTCTTTAAAAAGACGATGGGTTTCCATGCTTTGGTCTGGAAACGCCAGTTAATTCGATCTGTCTCCGCCTCCACCTCAGCGATCAGATCGTGGTATTCCTTTATGTGGGTGCGGCTGGGGGCGCCCAGTTCCACATAAGTGAATCCTCCCTGGTAAGCAGGATATTTTTCCAGGAATCGTTCAATGGCTTTGAAGCGCTCCAGGATCCCTTTCGTATAATCGATGCGGTCCACGCCCACGCCTAAATATTTTCCCTTGACCCCCAGTTCCTTCAGGAGATTCTCTGTGTTGGGCCTCGTTCCCTGGATGGCTAAATCTTGGCAGGGAGGAGGGAAGGAGATGCTAATGGGAAATGGTTTCACCAAAGTCGTTTGGTCTCCTCTTTTGACCGTAAAATGCTCCCAATCAATGCGGGATTCTAAGGCGCGGTCAACCGTATCCAGAAAATTGTTGCAGTGATACTGAATATGAAAGCCGATGAGGTCTGCTCCTAACATGCCATGCAGGAGTTCTCTTTGCCAAGGGCAAATGCCAAAGGATTCCGGATTCGGCCAGGGGATATGCCAGAAGATCGCCACCCGGGCATCAGGCCGTTCATCTTTAATCAGCCGGGGGAGGAGGGCAAAATGATAGTCCTGGATAAGAACCAAGGGTTCTTCAATCCCTTCCAGTTCCTTCAAAATTTTCTGGGCAAATTTTCGATTGACGATTTGATAATACTCCCAATCCTCCGTCCGGAAGGATGGCCGTGTATGGGCGATATGGCAGAGAGGCCATAAACCCTCGTTTGAAAATCCGTAGTAATAGCCCCTTTCTTCTTCTTTGGTTAGCCAGACTCTTTTGAGAAGGTATTCGGGATTTTCAGGGGGAACCCTAATTACATCATGGCTGTCGACCATTTCCCGGTCGGCATCGCCGCTGCCATGCGCAATCCACATACCTCCACAGGCCATCAAAACCGGCTCTAAGGCAGTCACCAAACCACTCGCCGGTACAAGGCATTCAATTTTTTTGCCTCTTTTTTCATGCATATAAGGTTCGCGGTTGGAAATTACAAAGAGAGGTTTCTCCTGGAGGAGACTGCGAACCTGCTCCCTAAGCCGTCCTGGAGTCCAGATTGACTCGGCAGCATGTCGTAGCCTGGCTTCTTCTTCAGCCGCCAGCCGGGCAACGGAAATGCTTCTGGCCATTTGAGTCACTTCCCTGGTCAGAGGTTCAAAAAGACCTCCCGGAGGAAGGGAAGGCGGCGCAATGTTCTTTTCAGTCCGCAGGCTCTTCATCCATTCCGCCATCTTGGCAATCGGTCCAGTCATACTCCAGCGAATCAGGAGGAGGGTAGTCAGGGAAATGACCAAGGCATTGACCAAAAAGCGGATGAAATTATTTTTCCAGACAAGCGAGAGCCGGTCCTGAATGTAAGAGGTGTCATAAATGATGAGGAGGGCGCCAGCCACATTTTCTTCCCGGTGGAGGGGCAAAGCATAGAGATACATCTCTTTCCCCCCTAAGTGGGAAAAGCGCCCCTCCTCTTGATCGGAGTTCATGGCATTGGTCACAAAGGTTGGCGGTGTGGACAGGTGACGGGACAAGGGGGGAGTGGCTGCGATCAATTTGTCCTTCACATCGTATACCGCCACCCCGGCAAGTCTTTCCCGATTTCCAAATTTTTCCACGATTTTTTGCATACGTTCGGGGCGTCCCCGGTCAATTAAAGGCTCAAGGCTCTCTTTAAGACTTTCCCCTAAAAGCGAGGCCCGGCGCTCGAGGTCGATGTTTAACCTCTCCTTTTCCTGCCGCACCTGCACGAGGGTGAACAGCAGAACAAGGAGGCTGATGACTATGAGAATGGAAAAGATGATTCTAAAGGTGATCCGCACGGATCCTCCAATAGGCATTCAATCCCGTTTTTGGGCTGAGCGAAGGTAAAAAGAAAGCGGTTAAATTTTTCTTATTTTGCCTTTATTTCACCCCCTTGTCAACTTCCCCTTGCCCAATTCTTTTAAATCTGGTTTAATCTAACAACCCCCGCAGAGGGGGTGGCTCGATGAGTGGGGCCGACTCAAAGGCGGTCAACCCTTTTACCCGACGCCGGGTTCATCTGAAATTCTTTCCCTTTTTGACAAGGCAACGTAATGCATCGCATACTCACGAATTGGGCCACATCCCCAACTGGGTTAAAAGAACTGCTGGATTCCTAATCCCGATGTAAATGGCAAAAACTTTGGCATCCTTTGAACATAGTCTTTCTTCAACGTTCAATAAATATCTCTAATTCAAAAGGGGTTATAACAGCTCAACGGTCAAACCTTTTCGAGTCGCACTGGTAAAACCAGTGGTTTACCTAAAGACTGAATTAAGCCTAAATGCCAGGAAAAAAACCGAAGACCTAAAGAATCACTTTGAACAATCCCTGAAGCCTTCCAAGAAGGGAGTAGAAGAAAAAAAGGGTTGAAAGGAGATAGAAGGAAATGGGTCCCAAAATCATCGGATTGATCGTTCTTCTGGTCTTTCTGGTATTTTTTGCCGCCCAGAATGCCCAGCCCGTGGCCGTTAAGCTGCTTTTCTGGGAAATCTCCACTTCTGCCGCGGTTTCCATCATGGTTAGTTTTATCGTTGGATTCCTGGCGGGCTGGCTTGTGTGCATCGTTGGACGCAAAGGAAAAGTAGGTTAATTTGCTTTGGTTTTTTTGTATATTGCTCCCCTATAGTCTTCTTCCAAGAGCAAAAATGGGGTGGGCTTGGGAAATGAAAAAGAAATGCGGATCTTTTTTTCTGCTGGGTCCATCTCCAGGGCTGTACGAATTGCTTCGGACATCTGTTCGACGTCGTAAGGGTTGACTACCAGGGCATCTTGCAGTTCCCGCGAAGCCCCCCTAGGCCAGAGACCGGGCCCTAATTAAAAACCGGGGAGAGGCAAACTAAATCGCTTGCCCACCTTCACTTTTACAGAATCCCTATTCGTGGCAGGGGGTTCGGGGCGATGAGCGCGGGCAGCATCGGCCGGGAAAAGCCCTTCCAAGAGTTTAAAGCCGCTTCTCCGCAAAATGAGGCGGGGTGCCTTTTCCCGCCCCGTCAATGAAACAACCAGCGCCTC